>DALYDW010000260.1:0-1501 GCA_031972915.1 bacterium | reverse complement strand
GGCGTCCCTAATCCAATGGACAAACCTTGACCATCTTATTATAGGCGAGTCCTATTTGTTTTTTGAAAAGGCCGTCATGACAAAGTCCAAAGGTAAAACCTCCGCTGAAAATCCCTCCGGAAAAACCCTTAATCTAGGAATTCCCAAGGGGAGTCTACAAGAGTCCACGCTACGTCTGTTTAAAAAGGCCGGCTATTCCATCACGCTGGGATCCTGAGCCTATGTGCCCACCATCGACGATCCCGAACTGTCGGGCTTACTGATTCGTTCCCAAGAAATGGCTCGTTACGTCGAAAACGGCGTGTTGGATGCGGGTATCTGCGGACGAGATTGGGTTTTAGAAAACGACGCCGATGTTTTAGAGGTTTGCGACTTGCGTTATTCCAAGGCCACCAATCGCCCCATCCGCTGGGTGGTCGCCGTACCTAACGATTCCAAAATCGAATCCATTCGACAGCTCAAAGGAAAACGCATCGCCACCGAATTGGTGGGCTTTACCTCCCGCTATCTCAAAGAACACGGCATCCAAGCCGACGTCGAATTCTCTTGGGGAGCCACCGAGGTCAAACCCCCACTTCTCGCCGACGCCATTGTCGAACTCACCGAAACCGGTTCTTCACTACGCGCCAACAATTTACGGATCGTCGAAACTATTCTCGAATCGGTCACAGTGCTTATCGCCAACAAAAAAGCTTATCGCGACCCTTGGAAACGCAAAAAAATTGAAAACATCGCCATGTTACTTCAGGGGGCTATCCAAGCCGATTCCAAGGTGGGCCTCAAGATGAACGTCCCTCGAAAGAGCCTCGATCAAGTTTTAACCAAGCTTCCCTCATTGCACGCCCCCACGCTTTCTCCTTTGACCAATGAGGAGTGGATCAGCGTCGAGGTCATCCTCGACGAAAAAGTAGTGCGCGATATTATTCCCGAAATCAAACGATCGGGCGCCTCAGGGATCGTAGAATATCCGCTCAATAAGGTGATTCCCTAAGAGGTTTCCCCCTAAAGGGCCTTCTTGACAGGATGCACCCTAGTCGATAAGGGACTTCTGCCCTAAAATCGGGGGTACGACGGAGAGGATAAAGAAAATGTCGGATGCCGTGTCTTCCCAAGTTACAGAGTCTGAAAAACCAGCCCCAGTAGATCCGGAGGCTTACTCGTATGACTATGTCCTCCCCCCCGAAGCCGACGGGCTTGAGGTACTTTCGGCCTCCAATCCTCCCGAAGAAGAATACAAAAAAATTAAGCTGAAAAAACGTCCCAAATCCATGGCAGTAGTCGATGAGGACAGTTGTGTGGGCTGCGAATATTGTGTGCACGTCTGCCCCATTCCCAACTGCCTCTCCTTGGTGGCAACGGGAAACAACAACCCGCAAATCTCGACCCAAATCTTAGTCAACGAGGCCACCTGCATCGCCTGCCGCAACTGTGAATCGGCCTGTCCCTACGATGCCATCCACGTGGTTAAACGAGAAGAAAAGCCCCTGTGGAAGCATTCGGT
>DALYDW010000259.1:0-1673 GCA_031972915.1 bacterium | reverse complement strand
GGGTGAGGTCTCCGTACTCGGCCGTGTCGGAGATGGAATAGCGCATATTGGCGATACCACCGGCGTAGATCAAGTCGACGATTAACTTTCCCTCGTGCAGCCATTCGAAATAGGCGACCTCAGGTTGATATCCTGCCTGAATCAAGGTGTCGAATCCGGCTTGAATTAGAGCGCTGACACCACCACATAACACGGCTTGTTCTCCGAAGAGATCGGTTTCGCATTCTTCTTTGAAAGTGGTTTCGATGACCCCGGCCCGGGTGCCGCCGACGCCATAAGCGTAGGCCAAGCCCAAATCTTTGGCCTGCCCAGAGGCATTTTGCTCTACGGCGATCAAACAAGGCACGCCTTTACCTTCTTGATATTGGTCACGCACCAGGTGTCCGGGACCTTTGGGGGCGATCAAAATCACGTCGAGATCGGCCCGAGGGCTAATGCGTTTGAAATGAATATTAAAACCGTGGGCAAAGAAGAGAGCGGCGCCTTTTTTGAGATTGTCTTTGAGGTGCTCTTCGTAAAGGGCCTTTTGATGTTCGTCGGGAACCACGATCATGGCCAAGTCGGCTTGTTGAGCGGCCGCCTTGGGATCGGTAAATAGGGTGAGCCCGGCATTTTTTACCTTGGGGATGGAGGGTGAGCCTTCCTTAAGGCAAACGGCGACTTGGTAACCCGAATCCCGCAGATTGAGCGCGTGGGCATGGCCTTGCGAACCAAAACCGAAAATAACGATTTGTTTTCCTTGGAGAAGCTGGGGTTTACTGTCTTTTTCGTAATAAACGGTGGCCATGGGCGCTCCTTATGCTTGAGGAATAGTAGTAACGCATTTGGGGAATCTTACCCGAAAGGGCTTCATCCATGCGGGCTAGGGGGCCTAGCATAGCGGAGTTTTTGTGGTCAACGGCCAAAGATTTGCCCCATAAAACAATAAAACAGAAAATTCCTTTTTGTTCCTGGCAAGTTCCACTCCTTCTAGTTGCTTCATCCTAAGCTTTTGTGAGAGAGGCAGGCTCGAGAGGTTGGATATGACGCGTTTTTTATATGACTTGAAGCGAACCCATCATTGCAATCAATTGACCGGTCAAGATGAGGGGACCCAGGTGGTGCTCTTTGGTTGGGTCTCCACTGTGAGAGATCACGGGGGAGTCCTCTTTGTGGATTTGCGCGATAGAGAAGGTATTACCCAGGTGGTCTTCAATCCCGAAACCAATCCGGCGGTCCATGACTTGGCCAAACACTTACGAAGTGAGTACTGCATGGGAATCGCCGGCAAGGTCATGCGGCGTCCCGAGGGAATGACCAACACCAAATTGGCCACGGGCGAGATCGAGGTTTGGGTTTCCGACTTCGAAGTATTTTCTCGTTCCAAGACTCCACCCTTCGAAATTAGCGATGTGGTCAATGCTCAGGAAGAATTGCGTTTGCGTTACCGTTTTCTCGATTTGCGACGTCCGACTATGCAACGTAATTTTTTGTTGCGCCATCAAGTGGCACAAACGGCGCGTCGTTATCTATCCGACCATGGCTTTTTAGAGGTCGAGACGCCCATTCTGACGCGTTCTACTCCGGAAGGAGCGCGGGATTATTTGGTTCCTTCCCGGGTGCATCCGGGATCCTTCTTTGCTTTGCCCCAATCTCCCCAACTTTTTAAACAGATGCTCATGGTCTCGGGGTTT
>DALYDW010000258.1:0-1739 GCA_031972915.1 bacterium | reverse complement strand
ATGCAGGAGTCGCTCAGATGTCTTGATGAAAAGTTACCTGACTTGTTGAGAACCGCAATGTTTCAAGGGCACAGCGTTGAACAATTTGAGGCTGCGTTACAAGCGATTCCCAGGCAAGTTTTGGTATCGTCTCGAAGTCATCGCTAGAGAATCGCTTTTATTCACTGGCCGTATTGTTTCTTTGATTTTTTTCTTTAAATTTTTGTGCCTCTTCTGGACTCAGTTGGGGCGGGCTAAGTTGAATCGCAACCTTGTTGAGCTTTCCTGTGAAGCGAAAAGGAATTTGATAATCCTTATCATCGACGGGAGTTCCCATGTCGGCGCCTATGTCAAAACTCTCGTCCCACTGTAGAATATAGGGAATGCTTTGTTCCATCTTTTGCGTGGCGACGACTTTTCCATCGACGCTTAGGGTTCCGGTTCCACCTTTTCCTAAACCGCTGGGGTCGTTGAAAGCCAAAGTTTGAAATCCTAGGCCGTCGTAGTGAAAATCAAAAACCAGGCTATGTTTTCCCGGAGTTAGGGCTTCGCTTCCTTCCCAACGAATTCTTTTTAAATCGAGCAAATTCCAAGTAAAAACAGGTTTTCCTTTGAGGAGATAAAAACCATAACCTCCAAAACGACCGCCTTCTGTGACGATCATACCCTCGGCACCTTGTTCTGGAACCTCTATTTCGGCTTTGATGGTGTAAGAGGTATTGAGCAAGCTGGGGGCATTGCCATGGGGAACTCCGGTCATTTCTCCCGAATAGACAAATTCATTTCGGCCCGCCGTGATGCTTGGCCGAGGTGTCAACACTCGAGGCGCGACGCTGTTGTCTAAGGGAAAGACCTGATATTGAGCGGCCTCCATAATAAATAGGGCCTGCATTTCTTTTAATTTATCTGGATAGAGAGAGGAGACATCGTTGAATTGCGTCCAGTCTTGATTGAGGTCGTAGAGTTCCCACACGTAAGATCCCATGACGTTTTCTGGAGGAATGGCGGTGAGTAACCACGGCGCTTGGATTGGACGCGTATTGGCGTACCATCCATCGTGATAGATACCGCGGTTGCCGAACATTTCGAAGTACTGGGTGCGGCGTTGGGATGGAGCCGAAGCGTTTTGTTTATCCCAGGAGTAGGCCATGCTCACTCCCTCGATGGGTTTTTGCGCGATGCCGTTGACCATGTTGGGAGCGGGAATGTTGGCGATCTCCAAAAGAGTCGGCACGACATCGATGAAGTGATGGAACTGGGTTCTGATGCCACCGGCGTCCCGAATGCGTTTAGGCCAAGCGATGGCCATTCCTTGTCGGGTTCCGCCAAAATGCGAGGCGATTTGTTTGGTCCAACGAAAGGGAGTATCAAAGGCCCAAGTCCAGCCCACGGCCATGTGGGGATAGCTTTGATCGGATCCCCAAAGATCGTAGAAGTATTTCAGTTGTTCGGCGACGGCAATGGGAACACCGTTAAATTGAGCCACTTCGTTAGGAGTGCCGATGGGCGAACCTTCTGGGCTCGAGCCATTGTCTCCGCTGATGTAGAGAATGATGGTATTTTCAAGTTTACCCATTTCCTCAATGGTCTGAATGACGCGCCCGATTTCATGATCCGTGTAAGCCAAATAGGCCGCGTAAACGTCGGCCTGCCGGATGAACAATTTCTTTTCTTCGGGAGTGAGATCGTCCCATTTTTGTAACTCTTCGGGCCACGGAGTTAATTGGGCATTGGCGGGAATAACTCCCAATTGCTTTTGT
>DALYDW010000257.1:0-1969 GCA_031972915.1 bacterium | reverse complement strand
CAAGAGGTGGTTGTGGCCGATGCAGCGTCCTTAGCCCTGTTGGCGCGTTCTGCCGAAGGCTCCATGCGCGATGCTATTAGCTTATTGGATACAGCCATAGGCTTGAGTGGAGAATGTTTGGTCGAGGACAAGCTTCTCGCCATGTTGGGTTGGGTTCAGTCTAATCAAATTGAAGATCTTACTCGCGACTGTGTTGGGGGGCATTTACAACAGGCCTTAAAACGGGTGGAAGATCTTTATCAACGGGGCTTCGATCTAAAACAAATTGTCTTGCAGTGGGTGGAGTATCTGCACGATCTCACCTTGCTAAAAGCGGCTGGCCCCGAGACCTTGTCTGAAAGTCTCTCTTCCGATTCACTTTCCCTGATGCAAGACATTGTCGCTGCTGTCGAACTTTCTGACTTACAGGTAATGTTTCAAACCGTTTATCGCAGCGCTGAAACTTTGGCGCGTAGCGATGCCCCCAAAATTCTCTTCGATTTATTGTTGGTGCGTTTGGTTCATGGTGCGCCATTTCAATCGTTAGCTTCATTGCTTGGAGCTCCTTCTACGGAAACGGTAGCACGGGTGACTGAAAAAGCTCCGGCTCTCGCCTCGACACCGAACTTAAATCCCAAAGTTGAATCCAAGCCCCAAGCTATTTTGCAAACCCAAGCTTCCAACGCTGTTGTAGCTCCGCCTCGGGTGGCCGTCCCCGCAGAAGCCTCGCCTAAACCGGGCCTTCCCGAAACAATTTCCGATCCTCAAGTGGGTCGACAGTTGTTGGAGCGAGCTTTAAAAAAACAAGCCGCTCTCAAGGCTGTGGTGGGACATGCCCAAGGGGTGTTTTGGGAAGAAGGCAAATGTGTGTTGGTGTTTGAGCGGGGCTCCTTTGGCATCGAGATGATGGAAGAAAAGCGGGCTGTGCTTTCCCAGGTGCTCAGCGCTGAATGGGGTCGGCCCGTTTCGGTCGTGATTCGCGAAGGCGCTCCGGTTGTGTCGTCTGGAGAAAAGGCGTTAGCTTCCGTTACATCTACATCCGAAGTAACAGACCCCTTGGTAAGGCAGGCCCTTGAAATGTTTAACGCCACGGTCAAGGAAGTTAAAAAACAAGAATCATAATCTTTTGAAACCCCAAAGCCCTGGTGAAACCGTAAGGGCTTCGGTCAATCGGGAGATGTGACTTGAAGTTTAAAATAGATCAAAAAGGAATTTCCCATGGATATGAATAAAATTTTGAAACAAGCCCAGAAGATGCAAAAAGAAATGGCTCGCCAACAAGAAGAATTGGCCGCCAAAGAATTTAGCGCCTCTAGCGGTGGGGGCATGGTGACCGTAAAGGTCAATGGTAAAAATGAGTTACTCTCGCTCACTATCGATCCTGAAGTAGTAAACAAAGAGGATGTGGCCATGTTGCAGGATCTGGTGATTGCGGCTGTCAACGAGGCCCATCGTCGTGCTCAGCAAGAAATGCAAAACGCCATGCAAGGTCTGATGGGTGGAATGAAAATTCCTGGATTTATGTAAAGTGGAGCCCTTGAATGGCCACTCCTTTGGAACGACTGATTCACGCCTTAAGTCAGCTGCCGGGAATCGGAGAAAAAACAGCGACTCGTTTGGCTTTCTTTATTTTGAAACGTAAGTCCGATTATGCCCGTGATTTGGCAAACGCCTTGGTCAGCTTGCATGACGAAATTCGTTTCTGTGAACGCTGTCAAAATCTCACGCAAGAAAATCCTTGCAGCTTGTGCTTGGATCCGAGTCGAGAAGCACAGACTCTTTTGGTAGTCGAAACTCCTCAAGACATGATGGCGGTGGAGAAGTCCCGGTTTTATCGGGGACGTTATCATATCTTGCATGGTGTCTTGTCTCCCTTGGAGGGGGTAGGGCCCGAAGAGCTCAAATTGGCGGAGTTGTTGCGACGTTTAAGACCAGAACAGATTCAAGAGGTGATTTTTGGTACTAATCCCAACGTGGAGGGAGAGGCAAC
>DALYDW010000256.1:1565-1980 GCA_031972915.1 bacterium | reverse complement strand
CAATTCAAAGCCTTCACGGCGCATGGTCTCTACCAAGATGGCCATCTGAAATTCACCGCGTCCTTTGACGATGAAACTTTCCGGCGTTTCTCCTTCTTCCACTTGCAAGGCGACGTTGTGCAAAGTTTCTTTATGCAAACGATCCAGGATGCGACGAGACTGAACAAACTTACCCTCTCGCCCCGAAAAGGGCGAAGTGTTGACCATAAATTTCATGGCGACGGTGGGCTCGTCGACCGTGATTCGCTTGAGCGCCTTAGGAGCACTTTGCGTGCACAAGGTATCTCCAATTTCCACATCTTCGATTCCCGAAACGATGACGATGTCGCCGGGCTCGACTTCGTCGACCTCTTGAAATTTTAACCCTTCGTAAACTTGAAGGCTCGAAAGCTTCAAGGGCTGGGGCGTTCCCTGT
>DALYDW010000256.1:300-1475 GCA_031972915.1 bacterium | reverse complement strand
GACAAATTGGTCACCAGCATTTGAAAAGGCTCATCAGATTGATAACGCGGCGGAGAAACCTCGCGAATAATAGTCTGAAAAAGCGGTTCTAAGCTTGTACCCCGAATTTCTAAATTTTCTTGAGCGATTCCTTCGCGACCGATGGCATAGAGCACGGGAAAATCAATCTGTGTATCGTCGGCATCGAGATCGATGAACAAATCATAAATTTCATTCAACACTTCTTGGACCCGAGCATCCTTGCGATCGATTTTATTGATGACCACAATGATTTTCAGATGCCCCTCCAAAGCTTTACGCAATACAAAACGGGTTTGAGGCAAGGGGCCTTCCGACGCATCTACCAATAAGATGGCACCGTCGGCCATCTTTAGGGCACGCTCCACCTCACCACCGAAATCAGCATGGCCAGGAGTATCAATGATATTGATTTTCACTCCTTGGTAGAAAACGGCACAATTCTTCGAGGCAATGGTAATACCGCGTTCTCGCTCCAAATCCATGCTGTCCATAACTCGATCTTCCGTCTCTTGCCCTTCGCGAAAGGTTCCGCTTTGCTTGAGCATGAAATCGACCAAAGTGGTCTTGCCATGGTCGACGTGGGCGATGATGGCGATGTTACGGATTTTGTCATTTTGAGCATCGAATTGCATAAATACATTTCCTTAAAACAAACCTAACTCGTAGAAGGGTCAATCCTCCCCGACCGGGGGGCTTCCCTGGCATAGTTTTTAGTGACGAAGAAAGGGAAATCTATTAACTTGGCCCCCTTATCCTATGAGCCTCCAGGAAATTTTCAAACCCGAAAAAGTGCCTTCCAACCTTGACGTCATTGTCATTGGCTCAGGGATCGGGGGCCTCAGCACTGCTATTTTGCTCGCCCGCCAGGGTAAAAGGGTGTTGGTTTTAGAGCGACATTACGTGGCCGGGGGCTTCACCCACACCTTCGCCCGCAAGGGTTACGAGTGGGATGTGGGTGTCCACTACCTCGGAGAAGTCCACCGACCTCGCTCTGTTCTTCGGCAGATTTTCGACTCTCTGAGCGGTAGCCAGCTTCATTGGCAGTCCATGGATCCAATCTACGACCGCATTTGCTTTCCCGGAGAAAGCTACGATTACGAAGCCCCACTGGAGACCTGGAAACAACGCATGTTTCAGGCCTTCCCCCAAGAAAC
>DALYDW010000256.1:0-290 GCA_031972915.1 bacterium | reverse complement strand
CCGCGCCATCGAGTCTTACCTGGAGGCGGTATTTTCTGTCACCCAAGCCACGAAAAACTTTTTCATGGAGCGGGCCCTCCCCCCCTTGGCCCAAAGCCTAGCCGGCCCCTGGCTACGAAAAAAATTTCTGCGTTATTCTGACCGAAGCACCCTAGAAGTTCTTAAAAGCTTCACTTCTAATCCAAAACTCATCGCTGTGCTCACGGGACAATACGGAGACTACGGACTTCCTCCTTCGCAAAGCTCCTTCGCGATCCACGCCATCGTCACTCAACACTATTTCGCCGGAG
>DALYDW010000255.1:0-2027 GCA_031972915.1 bacterium | reverse complement strand
ATCACCGATGTTACCGTGGATGTTGATGGGGTTGTTGTTGTAGACCACCACCTTGTTTCCGTTAAAGTTGACACCACCGCCACACAGGGTGCCGATTTCGGCACATTGTTCGTGGGGACCTGTGCAATTCGCCATGTCGATCCAGGTGGCATTGGTTAGCTGCCAAATTTGTGGGTAATTGACCGCATCTTGCATGTTGTTGCTCTTGATGATGGATCGGGCCCAGCCGCAACCATAAGGCTGAAACTGATTTTGAAAGATGGGATCCAGGGCTTGGGACGTGGGCACAGAAGCAAAAATTGTCACGATCATCGTGACGGTCAAGGTGAGAAAACGACAGAGACCGTTAACAGAAAATCTAACCGAACGCATTTTTGACCTTCCTTCTTTAGGGCCTGGGCGAAAACGCCTTAACCATACTTTACTTTTGAGACATGAGCGAAACGAGCTATCAGGGCCGTATCTTCTACAAGTTGTCCGAGAAAGACAAAGCAATTCAACAGACCTGGACCGCTGTGTCCTTATCGGAGCGGATTTCAGGGGAATTGCGTGTTTGTGCTTGAAAAATATGGTTTTTTTAAGTTTTTAGAACTGGGTTGGTGTTGCTTGTTGATATTGTTCAAGATTTTTCGCCGCGGATTTCTGAGAAATAAATTAAAACCAAAGGGGGCGGCGGTCTTCTTGGGGTAACGAGGTGGTTCGGGACAACAAAATTAAGTAAGAATAGACCAGGCAGCTCCCCTGGCGTGGGAAGGATGGATATGGTGTCGGGGTGACAGGATTCGAACCTGCGACCTTTCGCTCCCGAAGCGAACACTCTACCGGGCTGAGCTACACCCCGTGACGACCGTGATGGCTGCACCACCGAGGGGGCGATTGGGCTTCCCCGTCACCCGATCTCGTTTGCGGCGTCCCTATTACTGGTATTTTCGGAGAATCTGAAAGGCTTTTTTCTTTTCTTTAGGGGGAGTGTTGCCCCGCAGGGGCCGGGGTGCGGCATCTTGGGGAAAATTACGGGGATTTTCTCTGAAACGGCGAAAAATTTTTTCTACTTCGCTTTCAAATTCCTGAGAGTTCAACACGGAGCACCCCGCTCGAATGGCCCCTTGAAAGACCTCTCGATCCGAGGAGATGACAATCGCCCTCTCACCCAAGAGTTTGGCCCGCTGAAGAATTTCTTCATCGGCGGTGTATCCCCCTCGAGATTCGAGAATCTCAATGCCGAAAGCCCGGCGCTGTTTCATTTCTCGGTTGAGGCCCCCGTAGGCGTCTAAGATTACACAGACCTCTTGTCCGGTGAGTTGGGAGAATTCTCCTAACCAACTTAATGCGGCCTCTCGTCCGGCTTCGGGGGATTCTCCTTCCCATGCGCTGAATCGTCGCGATACGCGGATAAAGTTGTAACCATCGATGATCCAAAGACTGGCCACGATGCTCTCTCCCTCAAATTAAGGTTTGTGAGTTGAGATCTTTGCCTAAAGGAAGGGCATGTGCCCATTTTTTTTGCAGGCCCATATAAAAACATTCGGTGAAGATTCTTCAACTACTAAAAAATCCTAGGGTTTTTTTCTAGCGGGCTTGGCATTTTCTTTGCTCTAAGTGCGTCGGAAGCTTTGAGGTGAATTTTGTTGGAGAGAAAAGTTGGGGTTCCCGTTGGTTTAGATTCTCGTCATGGTGGAAGATTATTCGGGTCTTTTGGGGGTTCTGCCTTTAGTCATTGTCTTTAGATCCACGATATCTGATAAGAGGCTCTTTTAGAGCAGTGGGAAGCATTTTTGTGCTAGGTAAGATTTGCAAAATTTAAGTTTGAGAAAGTCAATTGAAGGAGTTCCTCATGAAAAAAGTAGAAGCCATCATCAAACCTTTTAAGCTGGATGAAGTGAAAGAGGCCCTACAAGACGTGGGTGTTCAAGGTTTGACTGTTTCCGAGGTGAAAGGCTTTGGGCGGCAGAAAGGCCACACCGAGTTGTATCGTGGTGCCGAATACGTGGTGGATTTTCTTCCTAAAATAAAACTGGAAGTCATCG
>DALYDW010000254.1:259-2049 GCA_031972915.1 bacterium | reverse complement strand
CGGCGGGGGTACCACGGATATTATTGTGTTTTCCGAAGGCGCCGTGGTTCATACCTCAGTATTGACCTTGGGCGGCAATCATGTGACCAACGATGTGGCGGTGGGTCTTCGAACTCCTGCCGCCGAGGCCGAGCGCATTAAGCAAAAATACGGTTGCGCCCTGAGTTCCATGGTGCAACGGGATGAAACCATCGAGGTGCCCTCGGTGGGAGGTCGCAAGCCGAGGATCTTATCCCGACAAATTTTGGCCGAAATCATCGAGCCCCGAGTGGAAGAAATTTTTAATCTTGTACGGCAAGAACTGATTAAATCCGGTTACGAAGAAAGAATTGCCAGTGGTGTGGTGATTACCGGGGGTTCCACTATTTTAGAGGGAATGTCCGAATTGGCCGAGCAGGTTTTTAATATGCCAGTCCGGCGCGGCGTGCCTCGGGCCATTGGTGGTTTAGTCGACGTGGGGAAAAGCCCGATCTACGCGACGGGGGTTGGCTTGGTAATAGCCGGTAGTAAGAGTCAGCGTGGACACCGTTTTAAGGTGAGAGAAGAAAATCTCTACCGCAAGGTCAAGGGCCGCATGAAAGAATGGTTCGGTGAAATTTTTTAGCTGAGTAGAAAAAATAAAATTATTTTTTCGTTTTTGAGTTTTTAAAAATTAAGGTTTTGTTTCTTTTGTTTTTTTGATTTTTCAAATGAATTGGCCTCGGAGCGGGGCTGATTTTCAGTTCAGGCTTTGCAAGTCTGAAGGTGTTACCACGAGGAGACCCCCATGTTTGAATTCGAAGAAAATTTAGCTCAAAACGCCAAGATCAAAGTCATCGGTGTTGGGGGAGGCGGTGGGAACGCCGTTAATACCATGATTCGTTCCAAGCTAGATGGGGTTGAGTTTATCGCTGCCAATACCGACGTCCAGGCTCTGAAGTTTTCCGAAGCCACCATTAAATTGCAGATCGGTGCCCAGGTAACCAAAGGCCTGGGGGCTGGAGCTAATCCCGAAGTAGGACGACAAGCGGCCTTAGAAGACGAAAAGCATATCGCCGAAGTATTGATGGGGGCAGACCTGGTTTTTATCACCTGTGGTATGGGTGGAGGTACAGGAACGGGAGCGGCGCCGGTAATCGCGAAAGTGGCGAAAGAATTGGGGGCCTTGACGGTAGGGGTTGTAACCAAGCCCTTCGCCTTTGAGGGAAAAAAGCGTGGTAAGCACGCCGACCTGGGGGTAGACCACCTAAGAGAAAACGTCGACACCCTCATTACCATTCCCAACGAAAAGTTATTAACGGTGGCGGGTAAGGATACCCCCATGCTCGATACCTTCAAGCGGGCCGACGAGGTTTTGCTTCAGGCGGTAAAGGGAATCAGCGATCTCATCACCATTCCCGGTCTGATCAATTTGGATTTTGCCGATGTGCGCACCATTATGGGAGAAATGGGCATGGCTCTCATGGGGACCGGTGTGGGCGAAGGAGAGAATCGAGCGATGGAGGCTGCACAAAAGGCCATTAGTTCGCCGTTGCTTGAAAATGTCTCTATCAATGGCGCTACCGGCATCATCATTAACATCACCGGCCCCGGCGATATGACCCTCTTCGAAGTGAATGAGGCGAGTAAGTTGATCCAGCAAGAGGCTCACGAAGAGGCCAATATTATTTTCGGTGCTGTCATCGACGAAAAGATGAAGGGTGGCTTGCGAGTGACAGTCATTGCTACTGGTTTTAACAAGCAGATGAAAAAAATTCCGGTGGCTCCCGTTACCACCTTGCCCAAATACAAAAATTCCGCTGTTTCCGGTG
>DALYDW010000254.1:0-249 GCA_031972915.1 bacterium | reverse complement strand
GTTTTGAGGCTGGGGGTACTTACCGAGATGAGTTGCCTGTGGTGGAAAGTTCGGGCTCTTTCTTTTCGGGCATGGGGCGAAAGCTTCCCGTTGAGCCTCCTGTTCAGCAGATCGAATTGATGGAAGAACGTCCCGTGGTTTCGCCCGCTCATGATCTCAAAAAACTTGTGGCCGAGATCGGTGTGGTCGATGTCGGACAAGACGAATACGACATTCCCACCTTTCTCAGAAAGCAGGCGGATTAGGGAA
>DALYDW010000253.1:0-2120 GCA_031972915.1 bacterium | reverse complement strand
ATTCTTCTTCGGAATGCAGTTCGTGCCTAAGAAAAGTCCGTCGTTTTTTTCGATCTTGTTTTCTAGGGGGCTCGGCACCGGACACCAAAAACACAAACTCACCTTTCCATGTTTTAGGCTGTAGGGTCTTGCCTAATTCCCCCAAGGAACCTCGAAGGGTCTCCTCAAAACGTTTTGTCATCTCTCGAAGCAGGGCAGCCCGCCTCCCGCCAAAAACTTGAAAGGCTTCGTTCAAGAGCTTTTGAATACGATGGGGAGACTCGTAAAATATAAGAGTTCCGCGAATATCTTTTAACTCTTCTAATATCCTCAAACGGGCCGCGCTTTTATGAGGCAGAAATCCAACAAAATAAAAACGGTCGCTCGGCAAACCGCTAGCCACCAAAGCCGTCAAGGCCGCACAAGGTCCAGGAAGCGCCTCGAGGTGCAAACCCGCCTCCAGCACCTTTTCGACCAAGGGAAACCCCGGATCGGAAATTAAAGGAGTTCCAGCGTCACTAATAAGCGCCACTCGCAAGCCGTTACGAATTTTTTCCACCAATTCGATAGCGCGGCGATGCTCATTGTGTTCGTGTAAACTCAAAAGCGGTTTTTTAATTCCGTAATGATTGAGCAATTTCAAACTGTGGCGGGTATCTTCACAAGCGATGCAATCGACATCTTTCAAAACCTCTAAGGCCCTGAGGGTGATGTCTTGCAAATTGCCCAAAGGGGTTGGCACCAAGATGAGCTTCCCCGAGATTAAATCCGTCATTTTAGACCCTTCGCCCCGATAAAATCGCAAGCTTACAATTCGATACGATAACGGCTGGAAAGCGGCACCCGCCGACCGTAACCAAAGGCCCTCGAAGTAATTCGTATGCCCGGAGCAGCCTGCGACCGTTTATATTCGTTGGCATCCAAACGCCGTAACACATCGAAAACTACTTTTTTGGAGTATCCCTTGGCTAAGATTTCTCGAGGAGTGAGTTGCTTTTCGACATAAGACTCGATGATGTCGTCTAAAACAGCATATTCTGGCAATTCGTCTTGATCTTTTTGTCCAGGAGCTAATTCGGCGGAGGGAGCCTTAGTCAGAGTAGATCTAGGAATAGCTAAAAAACGCCGATTGGCTTCGCGGGCCAAGGGGTAAACCAAAGTTTTAGGAACATCAGAAAGCACGGCGAACCCGCCCGCCATATCTCCGTACAAGGTGCAATACCCCACCGACATTTCTGATTTATTTCCTGTGCTCAACAAAAGTCGTCCCTCCCGATTGCTCAAGGCCATCAGCAAATTACCGCGAATCCGCGCCTGGATATTTTGCAAAGGAGCATCGACTTTGTTCGAGGCATCTTCACGCAAAATCTTGAGATAATCGTGATAGAGTTCGGAGATGGGATAAAGACGAAACTCAATGCCCAAGGCCTCTGCCAAACGTCTGGCGTCTCGCACGCTACCTTCGCTGGAATAAGGAGAAGGCATACTCACCCCTAAGACATTTTGAGGACCCAGCACCTGAGTCGCAATCCAAGCTGTCAGAGCTGAATCGATCCCTCCCGAGAGACCCACCAAAACTCGAGAGAATCCACATTTTTTCATGTAGTCCCCCAGCCCTAAACCTAGGGCATCGAGCACTTGGGCCAATTCTTTGGGATCGGATATCGTCGTGGGCGCAGGCAACTTGTCGGTTTGAATATATCCCAAATGCTCTTGAAAGGAGGGGGCTTGATACACTCGCCGTCCACGAGCATCGAAAACTACAGAGGCCCCATCAAAAACCAAATCGTCGTTTCCACCCACCAAATTGACATAAACCAAAGGCGTGGAAAATCTCCTAGCCTGCTTGCTCAAGATTTTACGACGAATTGTTCGCTTGTTTCTGGAAAAAGGCGATGCACTGAGGTTTAAAAAAACTCTAGCCCCCGCCTGGGCCAATTCGGCGACGGGATCGTGAGCATAAGGACACCTTCCCCAATAGTCGGGATCGTTCCACAAATCTTCGCAAATACTCACACCCAAAGGAGTCTGGCCAATCGAAAACACAGGAGAATCACACCCTGGTTCAAAATAACGACCTTCATCAAAAACATCGTAAGCGGGAAGCAAATGCTTGCGTTTGATTCCGACAATTTTTTTAT
>DALYDW010000252.1:0-2199 GCA_031972915.1 bacterium | reverse complement strand
AAAAATATCGTTTAGAAGCCCTGTTGACCGTTAAGCTCCGCAATAAACGGAATTCGGAAATCGAGTTGGCTCGGGCTTTCATGAGTTTGAAGGCGGAGCAAGAAAAGCTCAAAGAGCTTGAAGAGGAAAAGCAAGACATCATCCAAAGACGCAATGACACCCGGCGTGAAATGTCGCTTCGAGTTTCCAGCGGAGAAAGTCAAATCCTCGATTCTCAGAGGCATCTCAATTTCATTAAAAAGCTCATTGAGGACGAAGAAAAAAAAGACGAAGAAATTAAAGAGCAAAAAGAAGTTGTCTTGCAAGCTGAAGAAAAGGTGGCTCAGGCCAAACGCGATTACATCGATGCGTGCAAAGAAGTAAAAATCATGGAGAAGCATAAAGAGCTTTGGAAAAAGCAGTTAAAAAAAGAGTTAGATAAAAAAGAAGCTAAAATGATGAACGAGTTGGGGAATGTGCTTCATCAGCTCCGCGGCATGAAAAATCGGGAAGGAGACAGACGATGAGTGAGTCCAATCGCATCAGTGGTTCGGAGCAGGCTATCCAAGATGCCATTGCGTCAGCCCAAAAGAAGGTTCGGGAGAAAAATACCCAAAAGGCAGCGACGCAGCATGCGACGGGGCAAACTCGCTCTCCCGATGGGTCTAAGGCTCTGAAAAGCGCCTTCGATCAGGTTTTAGAATCTTTTACCCCCAACTCCTCTAGTGCTTCTGCTCCTACTCAAAATAAATTTGACTCTGCCTTGCGTGAAGCCCGTGGCGATGAAGAGCGGGGGAGTTCCGAAGGAAGGTCAGAAGATTCCGACGACAAAGACACTAAGCCTAAGGACAGCGGAGAAAAAAACGCACAAGGCAAAGAAAATCCGACAGGCATTCGTGGGCGTGTTACCGCTAAGCAGTCTTTTCAAGGTCAGGGAGAAAAAAATTCGCAACAAGGAAGAGAGCAAGATTCTCGGGGAGGAAGGGAGTTTGCAAAACGCGCCTTTCCTGAAGGATCGTTAAAGTCCGGGAGTCGCGCCGATAACGTGATAGCACCTCCGCCTCCCTCGGCGATTTTTCGTGCGGCCGAGGTCAAGGCTCCTGAGGTCCCTGGAACTCCCCGTGAATTACCTAAAGCGGTTTTGGATCAAATCGTTCAATCGGTGACTATTTCGCGAAATAAAGATTTAGGAAAAGAAATTCAGATTGAGTTTCACGATAATTTCTTTAATGGTCTCAAACTCAAAGTCAGTGCCCAGGGGCAAGAGATTTCCGTTACATTTTTGACCACAAATCGGGATGTAGAGGCGACCTTCAAGCAAGAGCGCGAGAGAATCGCCATGGCCCTGGGAGAAAAAGACATCGCGGTGCGTTCTATCGAAGTGGTTTTGAATTGAGCGGATTGAAGGAGGGGGCATGGCCCACGCCAAAGTTCGACCTTATGATTTTTCCAAGCTCAAGCGTCTCAGTCGTAAATTTGTAGATTTGAGTCTCGCTTTGACCGAGGCTTATCCACAACTCGCCGAGTCCGCCCAATGGGCTCAAGACCTCTCCCGCGCCTTTGAGCAACAGTTACAATTGCCCTTTGCCATTCAGTATGTGGACTTTGAGGAA
The DNA here is from genome assembly GCA_031972915.1 of bacterium. Classification (GTDB taxonomy): domain Bacteria; phylum UBA10199; class UBA10199; order DSSB01; family DSSB01; genus DALYDW01. The sequence goes on along the minus strand of DALYDW010000252.1, from coordinate 607 downwards.
AAGACCTTAGGGGAGTTTTTGTTTTCTTTGTCCCGTCCGTGTGCGACGGCTGAACTCTCGAGCGAGCCTCAGGGGGCGAGGGTGTTTCTCGATATCGATTTTTTGTTGGCTAAAACTTTAGTTCATCGTTTGTTGGGCAATAAAGAGGGAGGTGCCGACTTTTTGTCTCCCATGAGTCCGATGGAAGAGGGCGTTTGGGAGTTTTTGCTACTCAAGTTGTTGCAGCAATGTTCGGTGAGTCCAAGTCTGTTGGGCCCGGTGCAGTTTCGTCTCCTCAAAGTGGTTTTTGAGACGAAGCATCTGGGCGATGGCGAGACCTTAGAGACCCAGGGTTGTGTTTTTAAGTTTTTTGTGAAGTTTGAAAATCAGGGGGCCTATGTTCGGCTATTTTTTCCTCATCCTCTGGTAGAGGGTTTGCTGCTTCGTGAAGATCTTTTGGCGGGTATGACACTCGAAGACAACGAAGCACTCTTAGAAAAGAGGCTGTCTCGAGCGGGACATATTAAAACCCATTTATGGAGCGAGGTGGGACGGGTTAATTTGGCCTCCGACGAAAAATCGGCCCTAGAAAAAGGCGATGTCATTTTGTTTGACGAAACCTTTGCCA
>DALYDW010000251.1:0-2210 GCA_031972915.1 bacterium | reverse complement strand
CTCTCCCAGACACAACACAAACAATCCAACACTCCAAATCACACAACTCCAAATGACAGGATCACCAACAAACACCAATAAAAGTGGCTCCATGATAGGACAGATTATTCGAGAACAAGATCTCACCGGATCTAATGTCTTAAACAATTTAGACTGGGAGATGGCCCTCCGCCACCCAGAAGGACTCATGGCAGGCCTTGCAGAACAAATCAGAAAAATTCCTCTCCCGGTGTCGGTAGCGATACTGGATAACAAAACCTCAGTCGGAAATATCGAGCTCACCAATGGAAGTTTTCTGCGAGACTTCTCTTACAATCCCATCCAAGCACAAAAACTCACCGTTTATGATTTAGTTCCCAGCCATGTACTTTGGCCTCTCACAGCATTGCGCTACATGGCTCGAGTAATTGCCACTGTAAATACCCGAACCCGATTTAAACCCCAAATTATGAAGATTCGCCTAGGAGATGGCAGCTCAAAAGACTGGATAGGCACAGGAGAAATCGGGGTATTTTACGACAGCAAACTAGGGAAAAATCTATTCTTAGGTGTGGGCGTCTGGCATCCGGTACCCACCCAATTTTCAACACAAAAACAAAATATACCCATCATTTACTACGAAGATGACAGCCAACTCCTCTACAACTTCACCCATAACAATTACAATGCTTCAATGATAGAAGCTTTAAAAAGAGAAGACTTGCAGATAGTTGTCACCGAGCCCACTCGAACCTATTTTCTATTTTCAACCGCCGACGCCGTACTTCAACACATCAATACCATTTCTAATATTCCCCAGGGACGACGGTTATTTTTAACCATCACTGAAAGAAGAAAGACACAAGCAACTCCACACACCTTTGTTTTTGCAAAAGGCCCCAAAGGCTTTGAAGTTGTCGAATAAATATTAAAGCTAAACTCTCACACCAATTGTCCAACAGCGAAATGTACTAAAAAGCATTGGAAGGCAACCTCGCTTCGTCTATGGGAAGATCATGCTCGCGACGAGGAGACCTCAATATTTTTTTCGACTCATGACAGGATTAAGCCTTACCTTGGCCATTGCTGCTTGTGTGAGTCTATTTTGGGGAGAAACCCCATCCAGTGTTTTTAAAGCCTTGTTCGAAGGTACCGGCCCGGAATACGACATTTTATTTTATGCTCGGCTCCCGCGCATTCTCCTCGGCATTTTGGTAGGCATGGCCTTATCAAGCGGAGGGGTGGCCTTTCAGAGCCTGCTCCGAAACCCTTTAGCCGACCCTTATATTTTGGGGGTTTCAGGTGGCGCAGCCCTGGGCAGTGTTTTGGCGGTTTCTCTCGGCCTAGCCTTTACTTGGGTAAGTCTCACCGCTTTCCTCGCTTCCCTGTTAACTTTACTGCTGCTTTATTGGGTCGCCCAAACTCAAGGTCGGCTTCCCGTCGCCACCTTACTGCTCACCGGAGTCATTTTTAACGCATTCACCTTTGCCCTCATCATGTTTATCAATTCGGTGGTCCCCTTCGAGCAATCCTACCGCATTTGGTATTTGATGGTGGGCTCCTTAGAATCAGAAAATTACCTTAAACTCCTCACCGTTGCCTTTTTTGTTTTGGGCGGATTTATCATTCTTTATCTTCACGCAGGAGCCATGAACCTCATGGCCACGGGCGAATCCTCAGCTCAGTATCTAGGCCTGGATATTCACCGCTATCGAAAACGTATTTTTTTTGCAGCATCCTTGATGATCGGGGCCACCGTAAGCCTCTCCGGCCTCATTGGCTTCGTGGGCTTATTTATTCCCCACATGGTGAGGCTTAAGATCGGTAGTGACCACCGCGTCTTACTGCCTGCCTCCGCCCTATTTGGAGCCACCTTTCTCGTACTAGCCGATCTCCTGGCGCGCAGCTTACTCAGCGGTAACCAATACCAAACCCAACTGCCTGTGGGAGTCATCACCGCTCTGATTGGCGGACCGTTCTTCGTTTATCTGGTAAAGGTTCCTCAAAAAGGACCTTGGTAAAAATTAACCAAATCTCCCAAAAATCCTCAAAAAACTCAGCGATACCATTTGCCTAAATTCAAAAATCCATTTACTGAAGGGACTCTTAAAAAACTTAGTTTCATCGATTTCGGGATAAAGTTTCGATCCGGGTAGAGGCTCAATCCTAACCTTTTGGTTTTATGGAGGTCATCTCATGGAGTTCTTAAGCCGCATCACCTTTCATCCCCA
>DALYDW010000250.1:0-2221 GCA_031972915.1 bacterium | reverse complement strand
TCTACCTCACGCCTGCCCAAGGCAACAGCTCCCACCAAAGTGGCTAAAAGCAACACCGAGCCCAACTCAAAGGGCAACAGGTATTCGGTAAGCAAGGCGTTTCCGATTCCCGAGGTCGTAGGCTGCAAGACGCGCACTTCACCTTGACCATACCAAGGAGTGGAATAAATCAATTTTCCTAAAAGCAAAAATAACAACAAGGCCGAAGGCAAAGCCGCCTTCACTGCGATGGAGGTATTGGTGAGCTTGACGTCTCCGATACCGGAGGTCATCAAGACCGCAAATAAATAAAGCACCATGATACCCCCGACATAAACGACCAGCTGGATCACGGCGATGAAATCGGCGCCTAACAAAACAAAAAAGGCCGCCACTCCTACAAAGGCCGCCAACAAGGAAAACGCCGAATAGACCAGGTTTTTTGAAAAAGCGATCACCCCGGCGGCAAACAACACCAGGGCTGCAAAACCCGTAAATACCAGAGGGGAAAAACTCGTCATGGTCTCAAAAATCCTTTAAATTCCAAAGAAATCCGCCACGGGCCCCGCTTTTTTCACAGCCAACCCTTGAAGTCAAGCGGGCTCTTCGACCAACTTGAGCTTAGGCTTTTTTCTTTTATTTTCTGGGTTCAACCCGCTTCACCGCTCGATTCTTCCGAAGCCGTTTCCTCCACCCCAACAGCGGTGTCTTTGTCTTTCTTAGGAGGTTTGTAAGGAACCACTTTTGTTCCCTGAGGAATAAACCGCTCCACCAAATGACTTAAAGAGTAAGTCGCCCGCTCAAACTCGGGAATAAAGTGAATAGCTCCCGTAGGACAAGGCTCGGTGCACAGGCCACAGTACATGCACTTGGCCATATCGATATCGAAGGCTCCCATCACCCGACCTAACTTTTCGTCTTTTTCGGTAACAATCCGAATGCAATCGATGGGACAAGACTTTTCACAGTTGAGGCAAGCCGTGCAGGTGTCCATCTCAACCCGTAACCAAGAACGAGAACGTTCAGGAATTAAATCACTAATGGGCTTCGGGGTTTTATCTGGATACTGGATCGTCACAGGCTTGCGAATCAAGTGGCTCAAAGTGATGGTCAAACCCTCGAAGATCGAAGTGCACGTCTCTTTAATATTGGTAAAATAATTGGCGGCCGACATGGATCAAACTTCCTACACAAACGGATTGAGATACACGGGCTCCTTGGAAAAACGAATCTGCCATACCACCCGATAAAAGTAATAAAGCATTAGGAGTCCCGCCAACGCAGAAAGCAAATATCGAACCCCTGGGGTTCCCGCGGGCCACACCAACATCCACAAGGCCACACCCACGACGCAGACAAAGGAGATGGGAACCAAATACTTCCAGCAAACTTCCATCAGCTGGTCCATACGCACTCGAGGTAAAGTCCAACGCAGCTGAATAATCAAAAAGACTAGGAGAAAAGCCTTCACCTGAAAAACCAAAAGTTGAAGAACTTGAGGGAACCAAGGGGCCACACCAGAGGCCCATTCACTCAAACTCGCAGGGATTTGCCATCCCCCAAGAAACAAAGTAGTAGAAATGGCCCCAATGACGTAGAGATTGGCCCACTCAGCGAAGAAAAAGAACAAAAAGCGCATACCCGAATATTCGGTATTATAGCCGCTCACCAACTCTGACTCAGCCTCGGGTAAATCAAAGGGAACACGGTTTCCTTCCGCAACTAAAGCGGTAAACAAAATAAAAAAAGCCACCAAAGTGAAGGGATTGTTAAAAAGATACCAATCCCAAGGATAGGCTCCCTGTCCGGCGATCAGGCCCTGCATCGAGAGGGTCCCACCCAACAAAATTACCGTCAGCGCAGCCAAACCAGCAGGAATTTCATAACTGATGATCTGGGCGGCGGCGCGCATCCCCCCCAACATGGACCACTTACTTCCCGAACTCCAACCCGACATCACCAAACCCACAGCGGTGATGGCCGAGGTCGCAAACACATACAAAACCCCAACGTTCAAATCGGAAATGATAAGCTTGCTAGAAAAAGGCAAGGCCACGAAGGTAGTCAACATGCCCAAAAACACCAAATAAGGGGCCAAGCGAAACAAAGGCTTGTCCGCTGCATCGGGAATGAGATCTTCCTTGAGCAAAGTTTTGATACCATCGGCCAAAAACTGCAACAAACCTTGGGGGCCCACGCGATTGGGACCGATACGATCTTGAATGCGAGCGGCAATGCGTCG
>DALYDW010000249.1:0-2232 GCA_031972915.1 bacterium | reverse complement strand
CCGAAGATCTTTAGCAACCGCTTCTACAGGCTTAGTCGATTATTTAATTTCACTGGTTCGCCTCCGATCGACAGGATGCGAGTCCAGCCAGGTTAACTATGGTTTCGCTTCTTCCGCGCTAACCGGCGAAAGTTGCTATCCCACTAAGTGACGCCCTATCCCCGCCCGCGGGAGCAGCGAGGTAGAACGGCTTTAGCTAAGCTTATTAGGCCGCTAAAGCGAGTTCCGCATGAACTTCGGCTTTTTTGCCGAAAGCAACATTACGGATGACATTGTCAGATTTGGCAATTGTCGATTTGCATAGTTTTGACTGGGTCCATACTCCCAGGCCTGCCACAAGCCACCTCCGAATCCCCGTCGAATCCAATTCGCCCCCCAAAAGCTTTGTGGGGAAAGAGACCCTAAGAACTTGCAACAACTCTTTCGCTATCAAAGAACAAAACAATCTTCTTGTAATAAGAACCCCAACCCTTCTGCTGTCAAGGGTGGGCTAACCTTAAAAACTAACGCTGTTTTTTTAAAATGCGTTGAATTTCGCGGTCACTCTCACGACGCTTGGTGGTTTCCCGCTTATCGCCGTGCTTTTTTCCTTTACCCAAGCCGAGATTCACCTTCACCCGGCCCTTTTTGAAATACATCGTCAAGGGGATGAGCGAAAGCCCCTTTTCGTGGATGCGTCCCGCTAACTTGTCCAATTCACGACGATGCATCAATAACTTTCGATCTCGACGCTCTTCATGATTAAATTGGTTGGCCGGAGCGAAGTGGCCGATATGACAACTCAATAGCCATAACTCTCCATCCGTCAGCATCGCGTAGGCATCGCTAAGGTTTCCTTTGCCTTCGCGCAAAGCCTTGACCTCGGAGCCCACTAAGACGATTCCCACCTCGAAGGTTTCGAGAATCTCATAATTGAAACGCGCCTTGCGATTTTCGCAAATATTCTCGGCCATATTCACTGCTTTGCCCCGACACTGGGACGAAAGTCAATCTACAGGCAAAAACTCGTTCTTGTTTTTTATTTTCCCTGAACCACCAGGATGGCGCCAGGTTGAATGACGTGGGTTTTAAGCCCGTTGAGTTTGCGTAATTGTTCGGGCGTCATGGAATATTTTCGAGCAATGGTCGTTAAACTATCCCCGGGCTTGACCTTGTATTTCACCGTGCTTTCCTTTTTTACCACAATCTGCACACCCTTTTGTAACACCGGTGAAACCTTGGCCCCGTTCCATTCCTTTAACTGTTTTGCCGAAACACCGTTCTTCTTGGCGATGGCTGTCAAACTGTCTCCGGGACGCACCGTGTAATAAACCGAGCTTCCTGTCGCCTTGTGCGACTCGGTGTGAATGGGTTCTAGCTCGGCCTCGGCTGTCTTGCCTTTGCTCCGCAACGCCTCACCTCCACCCACCTGAATCTTGGCGCCTTTTAGTAAAACTGGGTAAACCTTTTTTCCATTCCAAGCCTTCAGTTCTTCGGCCGACACCCCATATTGGCGAGCGATATCCTGCAAGGTGTCGCCACGTTTTACCACGTGATAGCGAGGCTTTTCTTTCTTCGCAACAACCTCGCCTCCCTTCACTGGCTCCTTCACCTGTTTTGTGACACGCCCCTGCTCCTCCTCCGAAACCCAACGTTTAACCTTTGCCTTGGGACTCTCCGTGGGCTCAGACTGAGCTTCGGAGGATTCGGAGGAAGTTGTAAGACCAGAAATGGCGTCTTTTAAATCTGCTTGCGAAGGGGAGCCCGACTCCATTCTCTCTCCGTCACCAGGAGCAAAATTCATGGGAGATTTTTTGGGGGCCGCCCCACCTTCTTCAAAACGATGCAAATCGGAACGCAGGGGCACCTGAGCCGCGGCCCCGACATGTTCCCCGCCCTCTTCCATAGAGTCACTGGCGATGTTCTCCAAACCTGTGTCTCCCGAGGCAAAACTCGAATCTAAATCCGAACGGAGTGGAGGACGTGTATCGGCTTGAGCCACCACAGTTTCTTCTTCTCGCCCCTTTTTCTTACCCTTGTTTTTATTTTTTTCTTTTTCGGCCTTTTCTAATTTTTTCCGCTCTTTCTTACTCAAAGGCGCTTGGGAACCCTTCTCTAACTTGCTTACCTTCAAACCATACTGTCCTTGGGCACGATAAACAGCCTCATCATCGCGACTCGAAGAATAACCAGCCATCGAGCGATTGTTGGGAATGGAAAGCTGGGTCCCAGGCTCCACGGAATAACTGGAAA
>DALYDW010000248.1:0-2245 GCA_031972915.1 bacterium | reverse complement strand
GTAGAGGCGGGCGCGCTGGGATCGCCCTCCGGTTCGGTCATTTGTCGTTCGCGTTCTTCGAGTTGGCTATCGATTTGTGAGAGGGCTTGGTTAATCTTGCTAGAGTCGGGTTGGGCAGTCTTTGCAGTTCTTGGGCCAGGGACCCCAGTTCCAGCACTGGGAGCCGTCTTTGTTTTGGTCTTGTTGTTGGCGGCGGCGGTGCTGGTTTTTTCTTTCGTTTTTAATACGGGTTGTCCCGGCTTAGGCGGGGAGACTGTTTTGGTGGTCGTGGTTTTATTCGAAGTCTTAGGGGGCGTGTTTGAGCTTTTGTTTTGGGTAGGTGTTTTTGCCACCGATGGCGGGTTTTTTGGGGCTTGGGCCTTAGTAGGGGCTGGAGCTTGTGGGGTCGGAGCGTTTTTTACGGCCGTGGTTTTTGGACGCTCGACGGGCACGGCCTCGTTGACAGGGGCTGTTTTTGCCTTGGGTACCGAATTGTTATTTTTACGGGGCAGTCCTGGAGGTGCGTCGGCCTGTCCCTTGGGTGTACCTAATCGAGGCTCCATGTTGAGCATGGTGATTTTGGTTTGGGGTTTGGGAGGTGGTGGGGACAATTCCATGAGGATGCCAAAGATCAAAAAAACGATCGTGTGGAATCCCACAGAATAAACGAGACATTTTGTTAACGAGGGCGAAGCGTTCACGTTGAAAATTCACACGCTGGAAATTCAGTGGAGGTCGGATTTACAAAGAGGGCCCTTTGGAGTTCTCTTCGGGTTGGGTCACCATGCCGATGCGGGTGATGCCAAGCTCCTTGGCCATACTCATGATTTCCACCACGGTTCCGTAAGGGACATCTTTATCCGCCCGAACAAAGAGTACTTTATCGGCTTCTGCCGATCCTTCAAATAAACTTTTTAGGGGAGGGGCCAGGGTTTCGAGATCGTAGGAGTTTTTATCGTCGCCTTCGAAGTAGACGCGACCTTCTTTGGAGACGGTGATGATCTTATCTTTTTTGGCATCGCTGGCATCGGCGGTGGAGACGGCCGGCAAGTCGACGTCGATGCTTTCCTGCATGAAGGGAGCGGTGACCATAAAAATGATCAGCAAGACCAGCATGATATCGACCAAGGGAACGATGTTGATCTCGCTCAGTGTGCTTTGGTCTCCGGAATTGTTGGGAGCTTGGAAAGCCATGGTTTCTCCTAGAAATGCTTAGAAATATTCTCTCTCAATACGGTGTTCGAGGTCGGTGGAGAAGTCTCCCAGGGATTTCGAGAGCGCTTTGATACGAGTGACAAAATAATTGTAAGCGATAACCGCGGGGATGGCCGCGGCAAGACCGACGGCGGTAGCGACTAATGCCTCAGCGATATAGGGGCCAACTACGGCTAGGCTGGTGGTTTTTTGCTGACCGATGGTGAAAAAGGCGCTGAGAATGCCCCAAACAGTTCCAAAGAGACCGATAAAGGGGCAGGCCGAGGCAGTGGTGGCTAAAAAGGGAGTTAATTGTTCGAGACGGTGGGTTTGGTCGTTTTGTGCTTGGCGAATTTTGCGATGAATGTGGTCGATTCGAAGGTCAAAGTTAGAATTAGGATCTTTGTTTTTGATTTGCTTAAAGCGAAGGATGTCGGACATTCCCGAAGAAAAAATACTGTAGAGAGGATTGCCATCTTGTGGAGCGGGCTTGGTGAGAATTTCATCGATGGAATAAGAATTATCGAAGGTTTGTAAAAATTTAGCCGCGGCCTTTTTGGCACGTTTGAGTTGTAGATATTTAAAAAAGATGATGGCCCAAGAAGCAATGGAGAAAAAAATCAAAATAAAAAGTACCGATTGAACGACGGGACCGCTAGAAAAAACCATTTTTAAGATGGATGTGTCGCCCATGTCGGCAATGGCATTGGGATTAGAAGTTTGTGACAAAAGAGCTGGGAGATAAGTCATGAAGAACTCCTTCAAAGGGACTCGCCGGTTGCAAGAACTAACACGTCGCAGCCTCCCGGGAAGGTTTTAATTTTTCAGGTTTTTTTTATAAAGAAGTTCTGCCCTATGCAGAAAATCTCTGGCCACCCGATTAACACAGGCAAATACTGAATATAAATAGAAAAATTTTAATTGCCAACGAATCGGGTTAGGGATTTGGGCCCTTTCTTGACAAGAATTTTAAAATGCCAATAGAAATAACCCTTTGCAGGAAGGCACCAAACCCTCTAGGTCTTGGGCCTCTTTTGAGTTTCCTACTTTTGATCAAGGAGTGTTTATGAGT
>DALYDW010000247.1:0-2290 GCA_031972915.1 bacterium | reverse complement strand
CGCTTATTGGGTTCAAATGTTCCCGATGCCCAGGATGACAAGCGTCAAAGAGCCATGAAAAGAATCGAAACAGCCCTTACCGTTTTAGAAGAAGATTAAATTCAAGGGGGGGGATTCGCGGATTTTTAAAGATCTTTTTGTGGTAAACTGAAGGAAGAAATATGGCGAAGATATTTAAAGGCAAAGAATTTAACGAGCGTTTGGATTTGAGAGACCCTGTGGAGTCGGAGTCGGTTTTGCCTCATTTGCCAGCTCGGGGCTTGGGAGGGGTGATCGATCGAGAGGTGCTTCAGGCTGGAGATCAGGCGAGTCAGATTATTCGTGAAGCTCGCGAGGATGCGGCTCAGATTCGCATGGAGGCCAGGGCCTTGTTGGCTAAGGTGCAAGAAGATCGGGAACGAGCGGTCGAGGAGGGGAGGGAAAGGGGATATCAAGAAGGGTTGCAGGCTGGCTTAGAAATGTTGGTTCGAGTCAAAGAGCTTCGTCATAAGCTCTTTCTCGATAATGAACGCGAGATGGTGAAGTTGGTATTCGAAATTGCAAAGAAGCTCATTGGTAGGGAGTTTTCTGAAAATGACAAGGCCATCATGAATGTGATTCGTCTGGCTTTGGGGGATGCGGTAGGCGACAAAATTGTGGTTAGACTCAATCCTCAAGACTACGAGACGGTCAAAAAGAATGAGCGTGAACTCATGCTTTCTCTCGAAGGAGTTAAAACGTTGGGTTTGAGAGAGGATGAATCGGTTCAGGTGGGGGGCTGTGTTGTTGATACCGAAATTGGTACAGTAGATGCCCAATTAGATACACAACTCAATGCGATCAAAAAGGCCCTAGGCCTTACGCTTGCCTGATTTTTTATTGTTATGAGTATTACAGCAGAACAATTTTTTGCGGACTTTGATCCACCACGAGTGGATTTGCGTCAGTACTATCGGGCGGTGCATTCCATTTCAACCTATCGTATCAAAGGTAAGGTCACCGAGCTGATGGGCTTGGTGGTCAAGGCGATCGTTCCTGGGGTGCGGGTTGGTGAACTTTGTTACATTTATCCCTTTCATCGTGGAAATCCGATCAAAGCAGAGGTGGTGAGTTTTCGCGATCGAGACGTCTTGATGATGCCCTTGGGTGAGTTGGAGGGTATTGGCCCTGGCAATGAGGTTGTGCCTACTGGTAACTGTCTTACGGTGCGGGTAGGTCATGGTTTGCTAGGCCGTGTGTTAGATGGGTTGGGTGATCCCATCGACTCGGATCAAAAAGGTCCCTTGCAATGGGACACAGAATACCCCGTGATGGCACCCCCACCAGATCCCTTAACTCGTAAGCGAATTACTCAACCCATCTCCGTCGGGGTTAAGGCCATTGACTCTTTGTTGACGGTTGGTGAGGGGCAGAGAGTGGGAATTTTTGCTGCAGCGGGCGTGGGAAAATCAACTACCATGGGGATGTTGGCCCGCAACTGCGAAGCGGATGTCAATGTGATTTGCCTGGTTGGTGAACGCGGTCGTGAGCTTCGCGATTTTTTAGAACAAGATTTAGGAGAAGAGGGGTTAAAAAAGTCTGTGGTCGTGGTTTCGACTTCCGATCAGCCTTCTTTAGTGCGTGCCAAGGCGGCCTATGTGGCGACGGCCATTGCCGAGTATTTTCGAGACCGCCGTTTACGAGTATTGTTGATGATGGACTCGGTTACTCGTTTTGCTCGAGCCCTGCGTGAAATTGGGCTTGCGGTAGGAGAGCCGCCCGCTCGTCAGGGTTTCACTCCCTCGGTATTTTCTACCCTGCCGAAGCTGCTTGAGCGTTCTGGAAATTCAGCCACGGGCTCTATCACTGCCTTTTACACGGTTTTGGTAGAAGGTGATGATATGACCGAACCCGTGGCAGATGAGGTGCGCTCGATTCTTGATGGGCATATTATTTTGTCACGCGATTTGGCAGCCCGGGGGCATTATCCCGCCATTGATATTTCCGAATCTGTCAGTCGTGTCATGACTTCGATCGTGGACGAAGACCATGTGATGGCAGCTCGAAAATTGCGCGAGGTGTGTGCGAACTACGAAAAAGAACGGGATTTGATTTTGATCGGAGCCTATGAATCGGGGTCCGATCCTAAGGTAGATTATGCTATCGAAAAAATTGAGGAGGCCAATCAGTTTTTGAAACAACATACCCATGAGCAAATTCATCTTTCGGAGAGCTCCGAAGAGTTGAAGCGGATCTTCCTATAAAGGCTAAACGGTCGGATTTCGTTTTTCTGTAACGCCCATGGCAAAAAAAGAAAAATATCGTTTAGAAG
>DALYDW010000246.1:0-2303 GCA_031972915.1 bacterium | reverse complement strand
GTGATTTGAGGAACTTCGCTTCGCGGTTACCCCGCGGGGGGGCTGAGGTGCAATTGGCGAAATCCACGGTAAGAAAATTTCAAACACGAGTGAGCCTCACATTCCCTCAGAAGCATGTTTTTTTAGCTTGGAACTAGGCACAAATTCCCATGCGGGGATCCAATTGGCCAAGTTGAGATTCGTTAAAATTTCAGGGGAACTCAATGGAGGGCCTTCGTAACGGACCTGATTTGCCCGTGCCCATCGTTCGGCCAAAAGCGAGACGAGTTCGGTTTCGCCTTTTCCATCTACCCATTTAAGTGAACCATCGGTTTGTATTTCTAGGGTGATTTCGCCTCTGAAATCGGGTGATTTTAAGCGAGACGAGAGGGGCTTTAAATCGGGGAGGATTTTGAATTTTAAGCCAGGTAATTGGCCAGCATGGGGGCTGAGGACGAGTGCATAGGGGATGGTTCCGAGAGGAGTTTTATAATAGCTTCCCCCGACTAAAAACTCCGCTGCATGATTATTCAACAGTGGGTAAAGTTGTCGTAGGGCGCGTGCGCTACCCAAGAGGTATTCAGATCCCAGATAGCCATGCTCGCCCCGATTGGGTGCCCAGTTTTCTATTCTGGAGCTCATAACGGATAGCATTGTTCTGGATGTCGCCATGGCTGGTACGGAAGAACTACCGTAAATCTCGAATAGGACTTGTGCCATGGCGTCAGCTCCATAAGAAAGTCGGGGGTGTTTTTGATTATTGATGAGGGTCGCATTCAAGATCATGCGACCGAGTTGCTGGGAAATCCACTCTGGAACCTCTGCCTCTCCCCACCGGCTCTTTAATAGGGGCATAGCGATACGGTCCGTACTGAGAACTTGAAGCTCACTGAAGACTTCGGAGAGGGGGTCGCTGTTGGGACTTTGTTCAAGAAAGGAAAGCCTGGGATCTTTTTCTGCCTGCGCCATGAAGTGCTCGTACCGCTCCCTCTGTCTGATTTTCAAAGCGTCCCAAGCGTCTCGTTCTTGATCACTCAGTGGGGAGACATGATTTGCCGCTCCTACTAAATCTTCAAGAATGGCGAGGGGACGGTAGAGATCTCGAGCTCGGTGGAGGCTTGCACCTAAAATCTCAACCTCTTGTTTGAGGCTAAGGAATTGGGGGATTAAGAATTTATCGACCACGCTCTGAATGTCTTGAGCGGCTCTTCTCCCGCGATGGACCTGATCGAGTATCGAGTGAAGTCCACTTCGGATGGAGTGAATGTGCTGGTTTAATTTTGTGGTCTGGTTTTGGTGGGCGGAGTTCCAGACCTCACCCCAGGCGCTATGATGGAGTGTTTTAAATTCGTAGAGCAGTCCGGCCATGCGGTCCAGGCTAGCGCTGAGGCGTCTTTCCGAAAGGAAGAGTAGCTCTTGATCTGAGAGAATGGTTGGAGTTTTGCCCGTGTTGTCGATGCGAAAACGTGCATCGTATCGACCAATGTTTTTGGTGACAAGGGCCAGTTGGCAGAGCTGTTTCCATGCTGTGGCGTTAGCGTCCCGAACTCCAAGAAAACCGGTCCAGGGAAAATTGTGGTCGGGAGAAGTGAATAAACTATGGAGAAAGCGGCCTGACTGGGCCGGATCGGCGGGGAGTTCGACAGATCTGCCGAGTGTCGCCGCTGCGACTTCAGAAGGACTAAAGATGTCAGCCAGAATTTTTACGGGTTCACCTTCGATTTTTGAGGCGATGGCGGTGAAATTTCCCCAGCGGGCCCATTCCGCCAATTGCATAGTTAGGAGCGTGGTGTAACCTTCCTGATGTTCTGATGGGGCAATTCTGAAGTGGCTGCGTTCGGCCACCCAGCCGAGTTGTCCCCGTGCCCACTCCATCGCCCTGAGTTGTACCGTAAACCTGGCGAGTGGTTTTTTTTCTTGATTGCCGATGGAAATATCAAATTCAAAACCCTGTGGAGTAATTTTAGGCAAGGCACGGGTTTTGTGACCGGGAATCTGAAAATGGTGAGCTAAGGCTTGTGGGGTAAGGGACTTGGCGAACAATAAGGTTGAAATCTGGTGAAGCAGGGGGTCGGTAAAGTCGACCCTGTCCTGAGGTATGAGAGCGAGGATCTCTTGGTTGAGTCGGCTTAACTGGGTTTGAAGCTCGCTTAAAGCAAGTTCTCCTTGTTTTGCTCGTTGAAAGCCTTGCTGGATTTCATAAGCCAGAGCCGTAATTTTTTTGCCGACCGCTCCGCTGCTAGCCCCCTCACTGGTGCCTGGGTTCCCCTCGCTAAAAACAGCCGTGGCCCCGAGTGGGCCGTTTTTTTTGGGGGCGATGGTTT
>DALYDW010000245.1:0-2330 GCA_031972915.1 bacterium | reverse complement strand
TCTTCCATTAGCGATGACCGTGGCCACACCAAAGCGCTGAGCCTTTTCGGCAGCTTCGAGCTTGGTCCACATCCCTCCCGTTCCCCCCAAACGCAGACTGTCAGAGGCGCGACTTTTAAGCAGACCATCGATACGATCTAATACAGACAAACGTTGCGCCTGGGGATTCAAACGCGGATCCGAATCGTAAACTCCATCGACGTCGCTCAAATTAATCATCAAGTCTGCTTCCACCAAGTGGGTGACCAAGGCACCCAAATTATCGTTGTCGCCCACCTTAATTTCGTGCACCGCAACCGTATCGTTTTCGTTGATGATGGGAACAATTCCCAATTGATAAAGCTCGTAGAGAGTATGTCGGGCGTTGAGAAAACGCTTACGGTTGGCCAAGTCTTCACGCGTCAGCAAGACCTGAGCCACTTTGATTTTGTGCTTGGCAAAGGCCTTTTCGTACTGCTGCATCATGGTGGTTTGGCCCGCCGCCGCGATAGCTTGTTTTAAGGGAATTTTTTGCGGTTTAGTCTTAATCCCTAAACGATGCAATCCTGCGGCAATCGCCCCAGAACTCACCAGCACCACCCGAATCTTACGCTCCATCAAAACCGCAACCTCTTGCGCCAAGGCCCGGCAACGCACGCCGTTTAATCGACCCTGGGCATCCACCAACACCGAGCTACCTACCTTGAGGACAATACGCTTTTTATCTTTTAAGATCTTGCGCACTTCACCGGCCTCCACCTTCGTCAAAGAATTTTTATACCGAGCCTGAGAATCTAAGCAACGGCTTAAACGACTCGAGTGTCGTGATGGCGATTCAATCTCGGTTTAAATCTTGAAAAATAAAATTCCCCAAATCTTCGATGAGTCGCTCCAAACCCGCACCCGTCACCGCAGAGATGGCATACAAAGGATATTTGGCCTTGCGAAAGGGTTTTTCGATGCGTTTACGTTCTTCACCCTGGGCCCAAAGGTCGCTCTTCGTGAGCACCACCCATTGGGGGCGTTCTGAAAAAGCCTCGGAGAAGGCCTCTAACTCTTCGTTGATCTTTTTAAAGGATTCCCAAGGATCGCTGTGCTCAGGATCGGTAGGATCGACAAGGTGTAAAAAAACTCGCGTGCGCTCGATATGTTTGAGAAAGCGCACTCCCATTCCCGCGCCCTCGTGAGCTCCTTCGATCAAACCGGGAATATCGGCCATAACAAAACTACGATGGCCGCTCACCGACACCACCCCCAACTGAGGTACCAAGGTAGTAAAGGGATAATCCGCTATTTTGGGTCGGGCCGCCGAGACTCGACTGATCAAGGTGGATTTTCCTGCATTGGGACGTCCCACCAAACCCACGTCGGCCAATAACTTCAGCTCGAGAACAATCTCCCGCTCTGCCCCCGGTTGACCAGGCTGTGCGTAACGAGGGGCTCGATTGGTGGAAGTCGCAAAAGAGAGATTTCCCCTCCCACCCATTCCCCCTTGGGCCACGATAAAACGGTCTCCCCCCCGAACCAAATCGGCCAGAACCTCGCCGCTTTCAACATCACGCACGACCGTACCCGTAGGCACGTAAATCCATTCGTGACGACCACAACGGCCCGTCATTCCCTTGCCGCCCCCCGACTCCCCATGACCAGCACGAAAATGCCTCTTACCCTTTAAATCCATTAGCGTATTGCGTCCAGGATCAGCCTCTAAAATGACATCTCCGCCAGCCCCCCCGCTGCCGCCATCAGGACCACCTCGAGGCACGTATTTCTCCCTTCGGAAGGAAACACAACCCGCACCTCCATTGCCAGCCGTCACCCAAATTTTTGCCTCATCGATGAATTTCATGGCATGAAAAAACCCCGCACCGGGAAGGCCGGTCGGGGTCATTAAAAAAATTACCCAGATTTTTTTACCGGATCGGAGCGCCAGGAAACGCCCCGAAAAAATTTTCTGGGAAACTCAAATCTGTTCAACAAAAAAACCTTAGGCGTTTGGTTGAACGGTCACGCGCTTTTGGTTTTTTCCAAAATCTTCGTAACGCACCACACCATCCACCTTGGAGAACAAAGTATAATCTTTGCCCATGCCCACATTGGTACCAGGATGGATTTTTGTACCCACCTGTCGAACCAAGATGGCGCCGGCCCGAATGACCTGACCGCCGAAAACTTTAACACCGCGTCGCTGTCCTTGAGAGTCCCGACCGTTTCGACTGGAACCCCCGGCTTTCTTATGTGCCATGACAAATACCTCGCTTAAGCAGAAATCTCTTGAATGAGCACATCGGTGAACGACTGCCGATGCCCATAACGTTTTTGATAACCCTTACGGCGCTTCTTTTTGAAGA
>DALYDW010000244.1:0-2337 GCA_031972915.1 bacterium | reverse complement strand
ATCGCATGAACCCAACCGCTACTCAGAGAGAATCCAAAAAAAACGATATCAAAAACAAAACCTTGGCTGCCAAGGTGGCACAGAAGCTTGATATTGACCGATTGGTAGAGCAGTACCTTCCTTATGCTGCTTCTATCGCAAACAAAGTGGCTCAGAGTCTCTCTAATGACGCGGATATTGAAGAAATTTTAAGCAATGCTCGTTTGGGACTACTTGAAGCTGCCCAACGCTTTGATCCCAAGTTTAATGTCGATTTTAAGACTTTTGCCTACTACCGGATTCGGGGAGCCATCTACGATGGTTTGCGAAAAACCGGTTGGATTCCTCGTTCCTTATATTCCAAAATCAAATTCGAGCAGGCCGCTAACGAGTACTTGCAAACGGTCAACGAGCGTGGGGGCGTCAACGTGCGGCCCAGTTCCGAAGAGGATGTGGGTGAGATCTACGATACGGTGAATTCTCTGGCCTCAATCTACATTATTAGCATCGACTCCACAGAAGAAACGATGGAGATCGAAGATAAAAAGGCCAATGATATCGAACAAAAGGCTGAGTTTCATAAGATTAAAGAGTTTATGCGTCAGGCCATCGAAGAGTTGCCAGAGAAAGAGCGCAAGTTGGTAAAGATGTACTACTTTCAAAATAAAACCTTGGAAGAGTCTGGGATGAAATTGGGCTTATCCAAGTCTTGGACTTCTCGTCTTCATGCCCGCGCCTTGGGCCTCTTATTTAAGAAAATCAGTTTGATTCAGTTGAAGGTGCAGCATCAAAACCGCATGGAGATGCAGGCTTAAATGGTATGGCTTAGAGGTTGAGTTAGTTTTTTCTCTGGGGTAGGAAACTTTATCGGATTGGGTTTGCGATAATAAGGGTGAGGCCGATAGGAGGATGATTCAATGGATGCAATTTCGTTACAGTTAACACAAAAAGCTTTGGTGGGTGCTTCTCAAAATGCTCCTGTCGCTAAGACGCAAAACTATTCCGTTGAGCAGTCTTCCTTTAGCAAGGTTCTAGACAATCAAGTTCAAACGAACCAAGACACAACCCAGCAATTGATGCAAATGGTGGAAGACATGGGAGGGGGTGATACCAATCCCACGATGAACGCTATTTCTGCAGAGGGTATCCAAATCGATGTAGCCAAGGCGGGTGAGGTTCCCGGCACCCAGGGGGTGAGTAGTGCCACGTCCGTTTACGAGATTTTTAAAGAAGTGAATCTGACCCAAAATAACATGGACACCCTGATGGAGCAGATGAACTCTGGGAAGAAATTTAGCACCCATGAGTTGTTACGGCTCCAGGTGTTTGCCCATCAGCATACGGCCACTTACGAAATGGTTTCTAAAGTCGGTGAAATGGGCAACCGGGCCATTCAGACGCCTTTTCAAATGCAGGTCTAGTTTCTTTCCTCGTAGACTTCCAAAATATTCTCTTGGCTGGGGTGTAGTAGCCTCCTAGGATGGGGTCTTGCTCTTCGTTTTTCAGGGGGAGAAAGCCTAAAGCCATGATTTCTTATCAAGAACAACTTGCGGAACGTGATCAAGCCTTGGTGGGTGCCTTATTGCGCTGGGTGCCCCAAGAAGCTCAGGAGTATCTAAATTTTTCTCTTTCCCCTCGAACAGCTAGTCTTCAGGAGATGCTTCGGCGTTTTTCTCAAGAAAAAGAGCCCTTTTCTTTTCCTCCTCGTCATCAGGGGGTGGAAAGTCTGCTTTATCACGCGGATCCGGGATGGATTACGGATGCTGTTCGTAATGAAGGTCCAGGAGTTCTGGCGGTTTTATTAGAGGATTTGCCTAAGGCTAAAATAGGTGGTTTTTTAAAGGATCTTTCCAAGAACACTCGGCGTGCTCTCAAAGAAATTCAAGTCTCTAACATCGATTCTCGTCTGCGTTTATGGATTCGCCAGCGGGCAGAGCACCGCTTTCCTCAGATTTCCGTGGCTTTTTTACAGGAAATTCCCCTTTGGGCCCAGGTTAGGGACCTCTCTTCCGATCAGAAAAAGCGATTATTTCGAGAGTTGGGTTTACAGGAAATGACCTTAGCCTTAAGTCGTTTTAGTCGAACTTCCATTCGCCTAATTTTAAATCGACTTCATCCCCAAGATGCTAAGGAGTTACGTCGTCGAATTAAAGAATCTACGGGATTAAGCCCCCTAGAGCAGAGGGAGGCGCAAATGCATCTTTTGTCCTCTGATCTAGAAAAAATGTCGGCGGAAGATATCCTTAGTGAAATTGGATTGGGGGTCTTTGCTCGGGCCTTGCTGGGAGGTCCCGCTCAATGGGGGACTTATTTCGTTTATCATATGCCCCCCCGTTACGGATATTTATTAAGACGCTT
>DALYDW010000243.1:0-2348 GCA_031972915.1 bacterium | reverse complement strand
AAGGAGATTGAGTTATGGCGGATAAGAACGATAAATTACCCGACCAGCCGCCTGGAAAATACTACGTCGACAGCCAGTGCATCGATTGCAATCTGTGCCGAGAGACAGCGCCCGACAATTTTAAGCGCGATGACGACAACGGTTATTCCTTCGTTTACAAGCAACCGGGTGGGGATGAAGAAGAGCGCCTTTGCCAAGAGGCAATGGAGGCCTGTCCCGTAGAAGCTATTGGTAACGACGGAGCCTGATTAGCTCGCTGGGTTTTACGGGTTTTTCTGACCTCAAGAGGTGTTGTGCTGGGCCGCTTTCTTTTTGCTCCCGTCTTGGGAGCTTTAGGAGAGTGGCCCTTGTTTTCTCTTGCCTTGCCCTGGCAAGGCCTTGGTTTAAAGCTTAGGGCACGACTTGGTTGAGTTGGATTTTTACATCCGAACTGCCTTTGCGAACCCACTCAGAATTGGCCCGGCCTAAGATATCCCCCGAGGTAGCGGGGTTGGCGTTGCCATCTTTATCGAGTCGGGCGCTGAGGCTGAATTCTTCGGGGGCGTTTCGTCCTGCCACCATGCGGTCTTCTTCTGTTAGGCGAAATTCGAGCGGAAACCGAAAGGGAGGGTAGAGCTTTTGCACGGCAACAATCTGACCTTCTTGGGACCTGGCAATCAAAAAAATTACCGCGAGTGGGTCAGCCTGGGAGCGAAGTGCTGAATCCAGATCAATCTTTCCCGAAGCCAAGAGAGGTGAGGGGGCTTCCGTTTTTTGGGGGCTTGGGCTTGGGCTTGAGCAGGCAGCCAGTGCCAAGGAGATCAGGGTAAGAGTAAACCACGCCTTGAATTTCATAAGGGAGACCTTGTGTTTTTTAGTTGGCATTGTTGTTTGATTATTGGGCTAACCAAACATCGACGGAGATCGACTCAAGGGGTAAAATGCCCCGTCGAGGTCGTCAAGCCCTTTCCCCTGGGGTTGTTGCATGAACGCTAAAAACGACATTCTGGCCCAGTTGGCGCATTTTGGATTTTCTGTCGTCCGTGTGGCTCATCCCCCTTTGGTAGAGGCGGCGGCTGAGCACTTTCGTCAATGGCTCGACAAGGGCTTTGCAGGTGAAATGGCTTATCTCGCTCGACGCCAGGCCGATCGTTTGGAACCTCAGCGGTTGTTGGCTTCGATTCAGTCGGTATTGGTGGCGGCCTTTCCCTACGATCCCGGAGCAGCAAACACCCACGATCCTACACAGGGTAACATCGCTCGCTACGCCTGGGGCGAAGATTACCATGAAGTTCTCCAGGACAAACTCCGACAATTTTCTCAGTGGTTCGAAAGATCTTTTCCCCAGTCTCGCTTGTATCTCAGCGTAGATGCCCAGCCTGTGTTAGAAAAGGCCTGGGCTCAACAAGCGGGTTTGGGTTGGTTGGGCAAACACACGAATATTTTACGTTCCGAACAGGGCTCTTATTTTTTTTTGGCGGTCTTGTTGACAGACCTCGTTTTAGAGGCCGACGATCCGATGACGGACCATTGCGGAGACTGTCGTCGTTGTTTAGAGGTTTGTCCTACGGGGGCCCTGGTGGCCCCCTATGTTTTAGACGCACGCTTGTGCATTTCCTACCTTACCATTGAGGCGAAGGGCGCCATTCCTCGCCATTTACGTTCCCTCATGGGTAATCATATTTTTGGTTGTGACGATTGCCAGGAAGTTTGTCCATGGAATCGTTTTAGTCGCGTCACCCAAGAAATAAAATTTTTTCTAAAACCAGAAAGATACCATCGCCCCCTTGCAGATTGGCTGCAACTGAGCCCCGAGCGCTTTAAGGATTGTTTTGCAGGTTCGGCTGTGCTTCGAGCCAAGTGGAAAGGGTTTATGCGCAATGTGTTGGTGGCGGCTGGTAATAGTGGGGATCCGAGTTTGATCGAGTTGGTGAGAAAAAAAATCAGTCACGAAGAGCCCCTGGTGCGCCTCCACGCGATTTGGGCTTATGGGCGTTTAGCGGGACGGGGGGCTCTGCCCGACTTGGAACAAGCTCAATGTGTAGAATCGCTGCCAGAGGTTGCACAAGAGATTCAATGGACCTTAGAAGAGCTTCGCTGTTTATCGGATTAAAAAATAGGCAGATGTTTAAGGATTAGGCGCAGGGTCTGGGGCGAGCTTCTCCGTATCCGCTAAAATTCCCTTTAAATTTGAGTTTGTGAATTGTTGTGAGGCTGGCACGGGTCTTGCTTTCAATGAGCTTGAAACCTTCCTCAAGTGGGGAGTTCCCCGTTTTGAGGATCAACTGAACTGAGTCGTTTTAATTTTTTATTGGAGAAGGAGAGCACCCGATGTTTTCCACTTGGCTGGGCCGTCGAGCCGCCCTTGT
>DALYDW010000242.1:0-2409 GCA_031972915.1 bacterium | reverse complement strand
TGTTGCTCGCAGGGGTCGCCTTCGCCATCCCCCAGTTTTTTCACTACACCATGACCTGGGACATCATTAAATTTTTCACCAGCTTTCAATTGATGCTGCCCCTTTTGCTGTTCTACCTCGTCAGCCAAGCAAAACCCTCGCGCGCTTGGCTGGGGTGGTTATTGATTCCCCTGCTCTTTCTCGATATTTTTTCCACCGCCCATTGGCTGCACAGCCTAGCGTTTCGCGATGCTAGAGAGGTTAAGCCCCCACTGCATCGTTGGTATAGAAACTTCATCACCCAACCCCTTGGGCCCTTGAAAGAAATCGTCACCCAACTCAAAGCCCAGCCCTGGCCCAGCATGGCGCTAGCGCCCATGGAGGTCTCCGAAAGTTTAGCGAGACTCACCGGCCAGCCCATGGCCCAATGGGACGGCAACACCTGGGCCTTTCGCGTGGATCCCACACGACTCAAGGCAAGAACACAGCTTATCGAAAATTTAGAAAAAGATTTTGACTGGGAGACTTTGCAAGCCTCGCCGGTTGAGTGGATCATCTATCCTTGTGGAGATTTTGAGAAAAGTTTTTCGGAGAAGTCGAAACAAAAACTCGAAGAGACAACGGTCCGCGGATTATTACAGCACAAACACTATTCGGAGAATGAGCAATGTTGGGAGGTATTCTCAAAGAGTGAGTAAGCAAAAATCATGCTTTAGTTCAAAGAGAACTAAAACATACAGACCGGTTTAATACATGTAAACCCAGCCGACCAGGATACGAATAAAAAATTTATGAATCACAAATTGGTACAAGCTTATAAAAATTTTCTTACTTCGCCAAAATACTTAAAAGATGAAGATATAAGATTCCTGCTCGCGATTTATTCCTGTAAAAATCACCGCGCCTCAGCGACCGATCTTACGAAATTGCTGGGTGAAAGCCACTTTATAAGAATCAATGATCGAGTTGGAAAGATCGGTAAAAAAATAGCGAATTACCTGAATCTGGACTTTAAAAAAAGAGAGCGTCCTTGCTTTAGAAGAATTGGGGTTGACCAAGCAGTATTCGGAAAAGTTTTCTTCCGTTCCAAATAAGAACCCATCCACGGGATATTGGCTGTTTTTTTGTAATCCAACAATATGGGAGATTGATGAGTTCTTAAGCAAGAATCCTCAAATTTTGTTGGCACACTTGCTTCTTAAACCTTATTCAAAAGTCCCCGGCTGCACTTTATTGACAAAATTTTTCACACTCATCAGCAATGCCGGATCACGGAACATTCCACGAGTGACGCCGTAGTCGTCGGTATAGCCTGTAAACCACTCCAAGGTATGCACCACAGCATCAACAGCAGGCTTATGCTTCACCCCTTCATCATCGGTGTAACCCACAGTGAATTCCAAAGCACTGACCATGACATCGGTTACCCGACAACCCGCACTCTCAAAGTAATCCTTCGCTTCGGAAAAACCGTATATCGCAGCCAATTCCACACCAAAGCCAATCGCAAAACCAATCAGTGCTCCCTTGAATCCAGCTCGAGATCCAATTTTTGCGTAATAAAGCCCTTGCGCGGCCGAGGCGAGCAAGGCCGAAGGCAAATAAACTCCCGTAACAGTAACAGCATCATCCGTAAGCGCTTCTTCTCGAGAGATCTCACCATTTTTCACCCGCTGCTCATTGTTATAAATGGTCAAGCCTCCCCCGATAATCAACGCCAATCCCACACCCCTCGTCACAGACTTCGAAGGACTCCACTTTGCCTGTTCTGCCTTCAAAGCCTCAACGCTACGAGCCAAACGAAGCAGCTCGTCCTGTTGATCGGCCAAGGTCGAGGCCACGCTCGTGCTTTTGGCTAAAACTTTTTGCTTCGAGCGTGAAAGTGTACGCAAAACACTCTCCGTCAACTTAGGAAAACTAGCCCGGGTTTTCTCCACACCCGCCATCTGGCGTTGCAGGATCGCGTTACTAGAGACGAGCTTTTTCTGAAGAGCCTCTAACCCACCAATGTTCCTCAAAAGGCCGCTCTCTACACGTTGGGCTCGAGCAATGACCTCCCCCAAACTTCCAGCTTGGTATCGAGAGTGCGTCTGCAACGCGCTGTTCACTACGGGGGGCAAAATATCCTTAACTCGACTCAACAGCCCCGTCGAAATTTCATCCGATTGATTTTGAGAAGAAGCCATCTCACCCAAAAGAGGAGACGGAAGAGCGCGCAATAAACTCATAGAATATTCCTTTATACCTAAGTTTAGATATATCCCTTACGTTACAGGGTACCCGGCCTGCGTCTGGTGATAGGTGCAATATACACGCCAAAGTCTATTATATAGAACCTAATGAAATGATTCAAGTTCTATAACGTAGGCCTAAACCTACCCGGGGGCAACACTGTACAAACCCTACAATTCTGGAGACTTTTCTCCCCAA
>DALYDW010000241.1:0-2479 GCA_031972915.1 bacterium | reverse complement strand
CCAACAACACCTCCACTCGCCTCCGAAAGCTCCCCCTTAAAACCTTGCCCTAAAATCTTGCTCTCCAAATAAGATCTCATCACAACGACTCTCCTCCCGGCCCAATGCGGCTCGGTCAGATAAACAAACAAATTGAAGTTATGAGACTCTTATCTTTGCCCCAAACAAAAAGTTGCTAGACTTGACCTAGATGCAACCCCGCTCCCCACAAAAAAAAGGCCTGAGAATTTTTCTCAAGCCTTTGATCGTTAAAGTGGGTGATGTAGGGATCGAACCTACGACCCGCTGATTAAGAGTCAGCTGCTCTACCAACTGAGCTAATCACCCAAACCTAATTTTTTGGCGCGCCGTGAGCGATTCGAACGCCCGACCCTCAGGTTCGAAGCCTGATGCTCTATCCAGCTGAGCTAACGGCGCAAAAAATGGGGTGAGCGAGGGGACTTGAACCCCCGGCCCCCAGGGCCACAACCTGGTGCTCTAACCAACTGAGCTACGCCCACCATCAAACAAACTATCACCCACTCCGCTACGCCTCATGTGGCCCGCTCCTCTTTATGGGGAGTAGCATTAAAGTCAAATAAAAAGGTGAAGCCCCACCTGGTTTAGTCAGTCCAATCACTCGAGACCACTGGACTGACGGGCTTTTTCCCACGAATCAGAGCATCGATGCCAAAACGACCACTACCCAAAAAGAAAAACACCAAGGCCGAAGCTAGATAAAGAAAGGCTAACTCCTTTGCCTTGAAGGGATCGGAGGCGTGAGTCAAAAAGCCCGCCACCCCCATCGTAATGGCGATAAAAAGTGCCGAAGGACGGGTTAAAAATCCTAAGGCCAAAAAAATTCCGCCCAAAAATTCGGCAAGTCCCGCGCTCCAAGCGAAAAGGCCAGGCCAAGGAAATCCCAAAGAGGCCACCCCTTCGACAAAACGCTCTGCGGGGGGCACCTTGCCCATGCCATGCTGAAAGGCCATGGCAAAACCGACATAGACCCGCAAAATCATCAGGGCCAAGTCGGCCCACACAGAAGAAACCCGTGAGCTGCCAAAAAGAATATAGGTCATGAAACCTCTCCACCCAATCTTCGATCTTCTGAATTTATTTTAAGGAATGCAGTCCAAAGAGATTGCCCTCGGTATCGTAGACCAAGGCGATAAAGCCATACTGACCGATAGAAAACTTGCTTTTCTCCACTCTACCCCCGAATTCTGCGACTCGCTTTTCTTCTACGGAGCAATCCTCACAGGAAAAATAAACCAACACACTATTTCGCCCCGCGGGAAAACCGGGCATTTTAACCAAGGCCCCAGGCGCACCATAACGATTCTCATCCATGCGAAAGGCCCACATTTCTAAATCGGGATTTCCCAAGTTTTCGAGTTCTACGCGAAAAACCGATTCGTAAAATTTTTTGGCCCGACTCATGTCTTCGACATAAATTTCAAACCATCCCACCGGATTAGAACCCGAGGCACCACAGTTATCGGAGTTTTTGGAATGTTCCATGATTGATATCCTTATTTTAAAACAGTAACCCGCTCTCAATCGGGGATACAAATTTTTTGAATTTCATAGCAAGCTGAAATGCTTCGGCTCACCTTCCCCCTGAAGGAGAAATCGTTTCGAGATTCACCTGTGGATAAGCTTCCAAATATTTTTCGCCTTGGCACCCATAATAAGCAACGGTGCGTTTCTCAAAATCCACGTCGTAACGAATCACACCCGCTTGCCACACCGCTTGCAAAAACTCGGGAAAACTACTTTCTCCCCGCTGGTCTTTTCTAATGGCTTGAACAAGCGCCTCTTCTGAAAAACTAGGGATATCCATCATACCCATGAGCAAGGGCGTTTCCTGCACCATAACCGGCCCCAGCCGAGTCAAATAAAGTGCCTGGCAAGCGGGCAAAAACCATGTGTTCCACGTTACACCCACCACGCGCAATGTTTCTGCAAAATAGGGAAAACCGCCCACCGAAGGGCAGGTTTTAACAGCACGTTGCTGAGCCGTAATTAAGTTTTTAATCGCTAAACTTGTCATTGAGAATTTCCTATTTGGGCAACAACGGCAACCCAAGTTCTTTCAAAAACTCGTTATGTTTTTTTAAAGCGGTATCAATTTTTTGTTCAAGATCTCCCAACACTTCATGCACCCCATGTAAATCAATTTCTTTTTCGGGTTCGGCTGTGCTGATGTAGCGAGAGATATTTAAGTTATAACCGTGTTTCTCCCGAATCTCTTCCAGAGAGACGCGCTTAGAATAACGTTCCTCTTCTTTGCGAAATTGATAGCTCGCAATGATCTTCTCGATGTGCTCTGGCAATAGCTGATTTTGCCTTTTGCCTTTCTCAAAATATTCGCTTGCGTTGATAAAAAGCACATCATCTGGCTTCTTGCATTTCTTCAGCACCAGAATGCAGACCGGAATACCGGTGGAATAAAAAAGATTGGCCGGCAAGCCGATGACCGTATCGATATTGCCGT
>DALYDW010000240.1:0-2543 GCA_031972915.1 bacterium | reverse complement strand
TCATTCCTGAACCTGTGGCTTCTTGGGAAGAGTATCAGCGGATTATTTTGCAAACTTTGTATCGAGAAATCAAACCGCTCGACCCGAAGGGATTATTGCAACATGAGTGGCTCAATTCAAGGGGAGCCATTGCTCGATTTGAACGGCATGCTCTCGAAATCCGATTGCTCGATGTGCAAGAGTGTCCGCAAATGGACTTGGCCATCTCAGCTCTTGTCGTGGCGGTGTTGCGGGCTTTGGTGGCCGAGACTTGGACTTCTCAAGACCAACAGAGAAAATTTTCTCAAAAGAAATTGGTCGAACTTTTAGCGTTGACTCAAGTCAATGCCGAATCGACAGTGATAGCAGATCCTGATTATTTGCGATGTTGGGGAATTGCGTCGAAAAAAATTTCGGCTCAAGAGTTATGGCATCATTTGGCAGAACAAGTTCGACTCAGCGAGGTGTGGCTCTCAAGTTTACAGATTATTTTTTCTTCGGGAACTTTGAGCTCTCGTTTGTTGAAAGCCGCTGGTTCGCATCCCGCTCGGCAAGGTCTCAAGGAGGTTTATGCGCGATTGTGTGATTGCTTGCGAAAAAACCAAGTCTTCCTCCCCTAAAATAAAAGCATTCAAAGTCGAGTTAAAAAGTTTTTGAAGTGAGCTATTTGTGAAGAAAATAAAATGGCTAATTTCTTGTGAGCATGGCGGATTTCAGATTCCACCGCCATGGCGCTCCCAGTTAAAAATTCCGGATAAAATTCTTTCCAGTCATCGAGGCTGGGACCCTGGAGCCTTAGAGGTGGCAAAGCGTTTGGCTCGGCTTATGGAGGTTCCGTGTTTTTTTTCGGAAGTAAGTCGTTTGCTGATTGATCTCAACCGTTCTCCACAGCATCGCCAATTGTATTCTGCTTGGAGTCAAGTTTTGCCGCGTGAACTGCGGGACGAGATTTTTCGTCAGTACTATCAACCCTACCGGCAGGCTGTCACCCAATGGATCGAACGTGCGATGGGTTCGGGTCATCAAGTCTTTCACTTAAGCATTCACTCTTTTACCCCGGTATTTCACGGGGTGAAACGCCAGGCCCATTTGGGTTTTCTCTACGATCCTCGTCGTGAGCGAGAACGACAATGGAGTTGGATGTGGCGTAGGTCTTTGCAAGAGCGAGAGCCCGAGTGGGTGTTGCGCTGCAATTATCCCTATCGTGGGACGGCCGATGGATTTATTCCCTACTTGCGCAAGAGTTTTGAAGAGCAGTCTTACTGGGGCATTGAGTTGGAAATGAATCAAGCCCTCTTTCGAAAGAATCCTCGACGGTCGGTTCAATTGGCCGAATTGTTAGCCCAGGGTTTAGGTAGGATTCTGGAGGAGGTTAGACTGCCTTAAAAACGAGAACTCGAGGTATTGTGTTTTGCATTCAGACAGATTGAAGTGCGAGGTGTTCAAATCATCGGCTTTTGTAAAGCATTAAAGCCGACATCAAGATTAAAAACGCTGTGTAGAGATTTTTCAGCAGAGTTTTGGGACATTGATTGGCGCTTCGTGCCCCCAGCGGAGCAAAGATCATTACAAGTGGGCTAAGTAAAATCAACCCTGGCAAATAAACAAAGCCCAGCGACAAAGGTGGTCGGCCCGAACTTGACCAGCCGTCAATCAACGTGCCGAGACTGCCCCCCAAGCCAATGAAAAAACTGGTGGCTGTAGAAATGGCGATGGCCTTCTTGAGGGGATAGCCACTCAATTGCCAGTAGGGCACGGTGAAAGATCCTCCTCCAATACCGATGAGTACGGAGAGCGTGCCGATCACAAATCCAACCAAGACGGAGAGAAATCCATGGGGAAAGCCGGTTATGGAGGCGTCATGGTTGTTTGGAGAAAAAAAGGTGTAGAGCGAGACACTGACCAAATACCCGGTGAACAATTTTTTTAAAAACGGACTGGAAATGTGAGGAAGTAAAAAGACGCCCAGTATCATTCCCAGTAATACGGCTGGAATCCAAGTTTTTAGTAGGGAGAGGTCTAGCATTCCCATGCGATATTGTTTGCGTGATGCCATGTAGGCGGTGGGAACGATCAGCGCAAGGCAGGTGCCCACGGCCATGTGCATGAGGTGCTGGGGGGAACAGCCCAAATGGGGAAAGAGCGCTAAGAAAGTGGGGACTAAAATAACGCCTCCACCGATACCGAACAGCCCCGCTAAAAATCCCGAGGCCATTCCAGCCCCGAGTAGGCTGATTAAAATCCATGGAGATAAATTAAAAAGTTCCATTTTTCCCCTTGGTCTCCTTGGAAAAAAACAGCAAGATGGCCAAACTTTTGATTGGGGACTGAAAAACCCCTTCAACCGATTTACAACAAGCAAAGAGCGTGAAAAGCTTTTCGTGACAAGGGGAAAATTTTTAATTCCATTGCCCTTTTTGACATGAGCGTGGTGTTGAGAAAAGAACCCTTGGTTTCTGGGATAGTCGGGTTGTCTTCTCGATTGTTTAACTGGGGTTAAGCCGAGATCAACGGGTTTTTAAGTTGAATTTTTCCCGATGTCCTACCGAGTTTGAAGTCTTTGT
>DALYDW010000239.1:1357-2575 GCA_031972915.1 bacterium | reverse complement strand
GCTACGTATTCCTTGCAATTTCCAAGTGTCTTGTTCGCGGCGCCACCTCAATATGGAAAAACTATCAGGAATGGCGCCTCCATTAAAGGCCGCATGAAATTCACTCTCTAACAACACACGATAGGGATGCCCCTCATTCTTGCTAATTCTCGTTCCCGTAATTAGATATACATCTTGTCGAGTTCGATCGATGCGAAAATCAACGGGAGGATGACTCTCGACTCGCCCTTCTTGCAAGAGGCGGGTGAGTCCGCTGTCGTCTTGCAGACGAGAGATAAGCTCAGTTATTTTCAAAAGAGGGCTTTGTTGAGCAAAAAAAACTTTAGGATCCACAGGAGTGGATACGAGCGGAACCGCTACAGGAAAAGGGACTGGAGCGTAACGCAAATCATCAACCCGAAGCCGAGGACCCCGCACCCTGCCCGTACCCCCTACTGCGCTTATTGGGAGATCTGAAGGAACAGGTAAAGTTGCGGCTATTGGGGGTGTTTCATTGGAGCCTCTCTGTAAAGCTGCCGCAGAGCTCTTTCGGGGCGAAACTATCTTGCCTAATTCCCAAACACCTTCACTATTTTTGGCTATTCTCCAACCTGTCCAAGGCGAAGTAAAAAGCAATCGAGGCGTCACCGCAACAACTCCTCTTGCATTTTTACTAATATAAAAAACATCGACTTCGGAAGAGGCTGTATCCGGGCCTACGCTCTTGGCTAATTTCAAAATATTGTCCCACCCCCCAGAAGAAGTCGTTAGACTGAGAAAGGTCTTCACTTCCTGCATAGGATGAGATCGAACACGCTCCAACTTTGCAGAAGAGCTTTTTCCTAAAAGCAGCGTCATCAACACAGAATCCCCCGCCACTCCGTAGCGCTGCTCTATCCAATGCTGAGCCAATTCCCTCCCCAAGGCGCCCTGCCACCTTTGCAGACTCCACTCCCCTGAACTACGCTTCAACTCCAACACTGCATAAGACTGATGAAGGGCCGCCAATCCTGAAGCTTTTATAGAGGGGGGCTGTAATTCTTCAGAAAGTAAAACCCGACAACTAGAGATT
Source organism: bacterium (assembly GCA_031972915.1). Lineage (GTDB taxonomy): Bacteria > UBA10199 > UBA10199 > DSSB01 > DSSB01 > DALYDW01. The sequence continues at coordinate 1,524 of DALYDW010000239.1, read as the reverse complement.
TTTCCTTCTTGAGCACTAGGCTTTAAAGCCAAAAAGATCGATCCCTCCAACTGATTAAAGTCAATGGGGTGACTTTCCGTAGGTCGATGCTTTTGCAAAAAAGCACCGACCCCAGCATCGTTTGCCAAGCTTTGCTGAACTTCAGAAACCCTTAAATGCGTTGAGCC
>DALYDW010000239.1:0-1347 GCA_031972915.1 bacterium | reverse complement strand
CAAAGCTGAACCGGTGCAAACCCTTATTGATGTCCTGGACGTAGACAGGCATCTTGATTTGAATTGGGCAACTGGGATGGACACGCTTAGGGATCACTATCGTGCACTAGAAAAGAAGGCGGACCCTCGTCCCCGCCATAAGATAGCACAGGCAAATCCCCCCGCACCTTCTCGGGTTGCCCAGCTGCTCCTCTAACAGGAAAGGGAGAGCGAGCCCTGCTTTGAGCGACGGAAGGGGGCGTCACTGGGACCGGTTTCCATCTTATTAACGTCGGAGGCGGACCATCCCCATCAGGCTTCGAGGTGGGCGAGGCGCGGTCGGCCATAGGTGGAGTCGAAGAGGCTACTCCTTGGGCGGCATTGACCCACTGTTCTAGAGCCGCTAATTCTTGAGCGGTCACTCCAGAAGGGGAAGAGGTCCGCTCAGATTCAACCGAAGCTCGAGACCCCCGAGGAGTTTCCCTGAGTTTAACAGTTGAATCTGGTTTTGCCGTTGCCAAAAAATTATCCAAATGACTCGAAGCGGATTCTTCCAATAGGGGAAGATCGAGTTTTTTGAGACGATCCTGGGCAAAGTCACGAACCCCTTGATGAGGAGAACGCAACAAATAATACCAAGTCCAAATTTCCCGACGACAAGAGGAAGAGACCTGTTCTAAAAGCTGCTTGAAAGCAACCCCGTCGCCCGAATCAGCCAATTGAACCCGCTCCGCGAATTCCGAACCCCCTCCCTCTCTAGGTAAGAAACTACTCGCTATTTTATTCCGAGCTAATAAAGCCACTTCTCGCTTGGCCTCGGCGGACAAACGACAAAGCATGAGATATTCTCGAGACGAAAAACGGTTCCAGTTCTGCAAAAAGCTTCCGAAGGCGTCGACATCTCCCCGCATCGCTCTGTCGAAAAAATCTTGCTGTTGGGTATTTACTGGCGCTTCGCCCTCCAACCATTGTTCTAAAAAACGTTTCGCGGATTCAGCATTTTTTGCGTGTTTACTTTTACTCAAGTGAAGCAAACCAAACAGATGGGTACATCGAGTTTGGTGAAGTTCTTCTACTAACTGCTGCAAGGCCTGTTCATTCCCCTGCTGAGCAGCTTTCCTGCGGGCCTTATCTCGAAAACCCGTTCTTTCAGGTAGGGATTGCGTGGGACGAGCACTAGGCCTCTCGTTGGCGCTCGGTTGGGGCTGTCGAGTTGTGAGTTCTCTCCAGCCTATTCCTGCGCCCCCCGCTGTGCTCGCCATCAATGACGAAGGAGCATGCCAAGACGACATTCCCTCGGAAAAGAAACGAGCCCACTCTCCCTGCACATTGGGCAAACGACGACTCCACAAACTCTCAAGACGAGAA
>DALYDW010000238.1:0-2593 GCA_031972915.1 bacterium | reverse complement strand
ATGCATTCCTTTTCAAAGCCCCTCCGAAGAAGGGCGGATTGCCTTATATTTTTTTGCCCAAGACGTCAAGCCGGGCCGTAAGTGATTTTTTGAAACCTCAAGATTCGAAGCCCCACTTTGCAAGACTTTCTGATAAAAACCCAGCCCACTCCACCTTATTTTGTACACAAATCATCTTTGGGACAAAATCTTGAGATAAAAAATATTTTTATAAATTCAATAGTTAAAAAATAAGTACAGATTTTATTTCCGAGTCCCACAAGAGCCGACTACCATCCAAAAGAAATAAGACCTCGTTTTTGAGAGGCCCTTACCCAAGGAGATTCTTATGGCCCTGCGTCAAAGCTTCTTCGCCCGTTGGTTTAAAGTGTACTTCTTCCTGGCCTTGTTTGCCTTTGCGGTGCTGGTCGTGCTCATCAACCTCCCCCAAGTTTTGGCTATGGGGGAGACTGAGGCCCCTAATCCCGATTGGAGTGACGTTCACCACGAATGTCGTACTGCTCCACTCCCAGATTATCATCGGCCCGCACATTGACTTTTTTGTAGATTTTTTTCTCGAGCTCCACCAAACCATCTTGCTCTTCGGCATTGAGCGCCTCGTAGACAATGGGATGGACTCGGACATCAATGCGATGACCTTCGATTTCCTCTGCCTCCCGTTGAATTTGCCGAAACAGCTCGTAACAAAGCGTGGTGGCGCTTTTATGATAACCTCGCCCGTCGCAAAAGGCACAAGGCGCGCACAAAACTCGGGCCAGGGCCTCGGCGGTGCGCTTGCGGGTCATTTCCACCAAACCCAACTCGGTGATACGGCTCACCGTCGTCTTAGCGCGGTCCTTGGCTAAAGCCCGGCGCAAAACACTGTAAACCTTTTCACGGCTCGATCGACGCTCCATATCAATAAAATCAAGAATGATGATTCCGCCCAAGTTTCTCAATCTGAGCTGATAACAAATCTCTTCGACGGCCTCTAAATTGGTTTTTAAGATGGTGTCTTCCAAGTTGGAGCGTCCCACGAAGCGACCCGTGTTCACATCGATGGTGGTCAATGCCTCGGTTTGATCGATGATCAAATAACCTCCGCTCTTGAGCCATACCTTGCTCCCCAAGGCCCGGTTGATTTCGGCTTCGATGCCATAAGTGTCAAAGATGGGATCCTTGCCTCGATAAAACTCCACCGTGTCTTGCAAACGGGGCATGTAACGACGCACCCACCCGAGAATTTTTTCAAACTCTTCTTTATCGTCGATAAGAATCCGTTCGATGTCGTAACTAAATAGATCCCGTAACAAACGAAGGACAATATCCAGTTCGGGTTGAATCAAACAAGGCGCTGCCATGCTTTTTTTCTTTTCCTGGATCTCCTTCCACATGGTGGTGAGGTATTCGATGTCGGAACGAACCTGTTCTTCGGTAAGACCTTCCGCAGCAGTCCTCAAAATCAGACCACCCTCCGCAGGACGATACTTCTTCACGATATCACGAAGCCGCCGGCGCTCAGCATCGTCACCAATTCGGCGAGAGATTCCCAACTTGTACCAAGTGGGCATATACACCACCGAGCGCCCAGGCAAACTTAGATGGGAAGTAACCCGAGCCCCCTTGGTACCAATGGGTCCACGGGCGATTTGCACCAAAATTTCCTGACCCGACCTCAATAAATCTTGAATGCGCTGAGCCTCGCGACGTCGATAACGAGAGCCGCTTTCTTCGTCTTCGTCGGCATCATCAAAATCGCCCAAATCCTCTCCCACATCGCTGACATAAAGGAAGGCCGCCTTATCCAAACCAATTTCCACAAAGGCCGCCTGCATTCCGGGCAAAACCCGCTGCACCTTTCCCTTGTAAATATTGCCGGAATAATCCACCTCGCGGGAGCGCTCGTAATAAACTTCGCGGACTACACTGTCTTGCAGATAGGCCACGCGTTTTTCCTTGGAGGTCACATTAACGATTAATTCTTTTGCCATGAATTTCTTTCCGGGATCGCTACTTCAAGATCGCGTGGAATCTTTCGATTCGAGACCTTAAGCGTAAACAGCGTTTACCTTACGGACGGACGCCGCGTAACGGGCCTCCGGGCTGTCGGGCAAAAGGGCCTCGATGACTTCAAGCGGTTTGATCGTTCCGGAATTTTGTCCAAAATGAGTGACCAAACGCAATTTGCCCGCCCCCATCCACTCCAGCTCTTTGATATAGGGCCGGATATCGATGGGTTTCGGCGCTTGCTTTTCACGGCGGCGCAGAATCTTCCACTCGGGGGCGCTTCGAAGGATCTCGAGCTGTTGCATCAATCGAACCTCGGCATCACCGCCGTCGGACAAATGATGAAACTGAATCTCGTAGGCCTGCTCACGCAAAGTCCCGTTTAAAGAAGGAATCTTAATGGCAACGACTTGGATCTCCGAAATTCGGAGTCCCGCGGGGAGGGTTTCATTCACTCGATTTCGCAAGGCATCGAGGTCCATCGGCTGGGTGAGCTCGATGTCGAAAAACTCGACCTCGCTCTCCTGACCCAACGGCTGGGCAGGCCCCATACTGAGGAGCATTTGAGGATGAAAACCTTGTGAAAACCCCACGGGGATCCGCGCCC
>DALYDW010000237.1:2451-2682 GCA_031972915.1 bacterium | reverse complement strand
CCACCCGACCGGTCTTCTGAGCATAACGATAAGAATAGTAGCGGTCCGGTTGTTCAAAGGTGCAAACTTCCGAAATTTCGATCTGCTGCGGACGCAATCCGCAATTCAGCGCCAAGTTGGCATTGGCTTGTTTAAGATCCAACAAAAATTTTCCTCGGACACCGGGCGACACCACTGGCCCAAACTCTTTTTCAGAAAACAATACAGCAAGCTCCTCGGATACTTCGTAAT
>DALYDW010000237.1:0-2410 GCA_031972915.1 bacterium | reverse complement strand
CGCCGGGCCCACGGCCATTCTAATCTCTTGTAGATTTAAATTCCATTGATGCTCTAGGTGATGCAACACCTTGTTCAAAATTTTGAGTTGGGTGCCGCGCCATCCAGCATGAATGGCGGCAATCACTCCGGCAGGATGGGCCAACAAGATTGGAACACAATCGGCGGTCTTAATTGCAATAGGAACCCCACACTGATCGGTAATCCAAGCATCTCCCTCAAGTTTGGATGCAGCCACTCCTCCTGCCCCCCAATGCCAAAACACATCACCATGCACCTGTGTCAACAAACGCAAATCTTCGATTTTTAATCCATGGGTTGATAAAGACTTCGGATCCCTGCCTAGAAACCCACCCTGAATACGCGGGAAAGGTATAAAATCACTCATGAGAGTTCCTCGTCTAACAAGAGTTGAAAAAGGCGCATTTCTTCTCGAAAAGGAGCATGAAACTCCAAAGCTCGATCCAAGCGCGGATGAACAAAACGCAAATGAGAGGCATGCAATAATTGAAAAGATAAACCACGTAGATTTTGCAGCAAACGAGGCGGTAACCCCGTAGTACGGCGTAATCCACGCCCGTAACTGGGATCTCCCACAACACCGTGTCCTAGCTCGGCAAGATGCACACGAATTTGATGAGTACGCCCTGTTCGAGGCTTGACCTCTAACAAACTCAGAGCTCCCCACGTTTTTTCTACACGATAATGAGTTTGAGCCTCTCGAGTTTGTTTGCCTTGGGAAGAAATTTTTTTACGATCCTGAGGATGCCTTCCCAAAGGACTCGTGATCCATCCCGAAGCAGGACTTGGCGTTCCCCAAACAAAGGCGTGATAAATTTTTTCCACACGTCGTTCTTGAAATTGGTTCATCAGATGCTGATGTGCGAAATCATTTTTCGCAATTACCAAAAGTCCTGAGGTGCCCTTATCCAAGCGATGCACGATCCCAGGTCTAAGTTTTCCCCCAATACCTGAAAGATCACGGCAGTGATGTAACACCGCATTAACCAGAGTACCTTCAAAATGGCCCGCCCCAGGATGCACCACCATTTCCGCCGCTTTATTGACCACTAATAGATCACTATCTTCAAAAACAATCTCCAAGGGCAAAGCTTGAGGGAGGGCTTCCAGAGGAATTGCCGCAGGAATATGCAACTGCAGACTTTCTCCTCCCTTTAAGAGGTGAGAAACCTTTACAGGTTTGCCGTTGAGCAATAAGTGCTGTGCCTCGATCCAGACTTGAATTTGAGAGCGGCTCCAAGAGGGCTCTAATTGAGCCAAAAATTTATCAACGCGCATTCCAGCCCCATGGGCCGGCACCGTCATGCCTTGAAATTCTCCCAAAGCGGAGGGAAGCATTTTTTCAGAGGTCACTTGCCGTTTAGAATCGGAGGTCATATTCCACCCCATGCCCTGATCAAGCTAGAAAGGGCTTAGACAGACCAATCTAAAGAGCCGACTAATTCTTCCCATTCGGAGATACGATGTTCACGAAGATACTCGGACAATTGCTCCAATAATTTTACAGAGCACGAGGGATCCATAAAATGAGCTGTACCCACTTGAACGGCCCGAGCCCCGGCAATAAAAAACTCCAAGACGTCACTCAACTGAGTAATGCCGCCCAACCCTACTAAGGGAATTTTTACCGCACGAAAGACTTGGGCAACCATGCGAACGGCAATGGGCCGAATCGCAGGGCCGGAAAGCCCTCCCACTCCATTGGCAATGCGCGGCTTGCGCGTATTGATATCAATGGCCATGGCGGTAAACGTATTGATCAAAGAAAGACTGTCAGCACCCGCAGCCTCCACAGCCCTAGCAATTTCGGTGATCGAAGTGACATTGGGCGAAAGTTTGACCATTAGGTGCCTGGAAAAAACTTTACGCACCTCCTCGGTCACTTGCGCAGCCATTACCGGATTGTTGCCAAACTCCATCCCTCCCGCTTTTACATTGGGACAGGAAATATTCAGTTCGATCGCCTGAACTGAAGTCGATTCTAAAATTCTGGCCAGCTCGACATACTCGTCTAGCGTATTACCGAAGCAATTGGCGATAACCACAGCCCCTTTGGCCTCAAGAAAAGGCAATTTGTCTCGCAAAAAAGCCTCAATCCCCACATTTTGTAAGCCAATCGCATTAATCATGCCGCTGGGAGTCTCAACAATGCGAGGCATGGCATTTCCCATGCGAGGTTTTAAGCTCAAGCCTTTGGTGGCGATGGCCCCCAAGCACTCCACAGGAGCGAAAGACTGTAACTCTTCTCCGTAACCAAAGGTTCCAGAGGCCGCGATAATTGGATTTTTAAGTAGTAAATCGCCTAAACGAGTTTCCATGCTCCTCACCCTTGCACCTCCGAAGCGGAAAATACGGGACCTTCGACACAGGCTCGTAAAAATCCCCCTCCC
>DALYDW010000236.1:2344-2699 GCA_031972915.1 bacterium | reverse complement strand
CCTCCAGCACTCATCAGGCCACTGAGTTTTCCCAGAAAACTCTGTCGGGTTTTTTGTAAGCCCAAGGTCCAAGGGGCCCCCGGCCCCACCTTCGACTTACGGCGACTCCATAAAATCACCGCCACGATGAGGGATAAAAATACCAGGCCTGCAGCACTCCAAGCCCATAAAGGAATTCCATGAAATTCAGTCAACATGGGGGGCCTCCTAGCGGAGGCTACGCGCAGGAGACAAGGTTTTTTCAGAAAAACCTTCGAGAAGGAAATGATGCGAACCCCACAACAACAGCGGATAGAAACTGCATAAAATCTTTGTGGATATTTCCTTGCCTGTACCGAGATAAGTCCTTAAAACC
>DALYDW010000236.1:367-2334 GCA_031972915.1 bacterium | reverse complement strand
TTATGATTCCGTACCTTGTCGCCTTAGTCCTGCTCGGAATTCCCCTCATGTGGTGTGAATGGGCCATGGGACGCCATGGCGGTGTCAAGGGACACGGCACCACTCCTGGGATGTTCTATCATCTCTGGCATCATCCCCTTTCTAAATACCTCGGCACCTTCGGAATTCTCATCACCTTCGGAATTGGGGTTTATTACGTTTACGTAATGAGTTGGACACTTGCCTTCAGTTTTTTTTCTCTCACAGGAAAATACGTGGGCATCACCACTCAAGAGGGCATGAGTCAATTTCTGGCTAGCTTCCAAGGCACTGCTAGTAGCGATTATTTTCAAGGATGGGACACAAGCTATCTTTTTTATCTGATTAGCCTGGCCATGGTAATTTACACTCTCTCAAAGGGAGTCGTTCAAGGACTGGAACGCCTTGCTAAAATCGGCATGCCCCTACTGTTTATTTTCGGCATTATCCTCATGATACGGGTTTTTACCTTGGGAACACCCGATCCTAGCCAACCACAAAATACCATCAACGCGGGAATGGGCTTCATGTGGAATCCCGATTTCTCTACCCTCAAACATCCCAAAGTCTGGTTGGCGGCGGCGGGCCAAGTTTTCTTTACCCTCTCTGTAGGTTTCGGAGCCATTCAAACCTACGCCAGTTACATCAAAAAAAATGATGACATCGCCCTCAACGGATTAACCACCGCCACAACCAACACCTTCGCTGAGGTCATTTTAGGTGGCAGCATTGCCATTCCCATTGCGGTGGCCTTTTTCGGACTTTCTGGAACCCAGCACGTCGCCGAAGGGGGGGCATACAACCTGGGCTTCGCTGCCATGCCGCTTATTTTTCAGAAAATTCCACTGGGACAACTCTTTGGCACCCTGTGGTTTTTGCTCTTGTTCCTAGCAGGAATTACTAGCGCCGTAGCCATCACCCAGCCCTTCATGTCCTTTTTACAAGATGAGTTTCAATGGAGCCGCAACAAGGCCACTCTCGTCACCGGAACCGCCCTCTTCGTTTTAGGACAGCCCGTAATCTTTTTTCTCAAACACGGTTGGCTCGACGACATGGATTTTTGGCTAGGAACCGTCGGCGTCACTTTTTTTGCACTGGTTGAGGTCATCGTTTTTATATGGTTATTTGGTTCTAAGAACGCTTGGGAAGAAATTACTCGAGGCGCCGATATGCGCGTTCCCAAAATTTTTTATTATATTCTCAAATACATCACTCCGACCTTTATCTTTGCTCTACTGCTTTCTTGGCTTTGGCAGGGAGGCATAGACACCGTTTTACTCAAGGGCATTGCTCGAGAAAATCTTCCCTATATCATCGGGGTAAGATTGACCTTGCTCACGCTGTTTGTGCTGCTATGCCTGGCCGTGAGATATAGCTTTTCCCATGAACGTCTAAAGCGTCGCGGCATTGTAAGAGAGGAGCGATCCAAAAAATGACAACAGCAGGATGGATCTTCATCACCCTCTTTTGGGGCCTCATTATTCTTGGCAACGCTTATTGTTTTGGAAAACTATTTCAAAAACGCCACAAGCACGGCCAGGACTAAAATTGAGGTCTCAAGTCTCCAATCTTCTTTAACACCTGAGGCCCTTCGACCCCAAAACGTGCCCGCCTATTAAAAAAAACCTTATTTTTTGACGAAATCAAATAGGCATACTTATTGCTCTCTCGCAATCTCCAGACACTTCCGAGTGATCTGCTTGAAAACGCATTAAGAGCATAACAGCATCGTTAAGTAGTAGTTGTCCAAAATACTTCAACGAGGTTTCCATTCTCGATAGGAAAGAAAATCTCTCATGAAACTTCCTCAGTTTGATTTTAGTTTAAAAGAAGCTTGGAAAAATTTTAGCGATCAACTTAGCGAGCTGCCAAACGCTGCAAAGGCCCAAGCCGTCCTAGCACCTTCTCCTCAGACCGCCCCCAACTTAGGGGAAGACTCAAATTTCTTG
>DALYDW010000236.1:0-357 GCA_031972915.1 bacterium | reverse complement strand
GCAGACTTCATTTCATGTGAACCCCGAGGGCTACCGCACCTCTCGCCTTGCTATCGCGATCCAATCCCCCAAGATCCATTCCAGCACTGTTGCCACTCCCCTCCATGAGGGAGAGGAACTCAATAGCGAAAAGCTATTGGAGACCGCTCAACAACTCAATGACCAAGGACGCTTTTCCGAGGCCTTGGAGACCCTGCAACGGGCTCAACGACAGACTTTAGGTTCTAGAGAATTCTCCTGGGTTCAAATCTCCGAAAAACAAGATCCTGAATTGAATCGTAAGATCCGAGGACTACGCCGTGAAATTCTCCATCAACAAACACAACTGCACGGCCAACTCGAAGGCGAAACCGCCCA
>DALYDW010000235.1:0-2715 GCA_031972915.1 bacterium | reverse complement strand
GAGGAAGTTTGGAAATATTGCAAAACACAAAGCGGTTGCCAGAATCCCCCATGAGGTGATACTTCCCATGCCCCCAATGCTTGCCCACAAACACTGAGCGAGGAATATTATGAAAAAAATCGGACTAATGCTTGCACTCTTCACCCTGACTTCCTGTAGCGGTCAAGGCACCGGTCAACAGGCCGCCGCTCCGGGAAATGCCCCATCGGCTCCTGCAGCTGCCCCTGCGGCGGGATCATCGGCCCAAGGCCCCACCATCGTTTTAAAACTGATGGGCGACTCTGACACCCCTGTTGCCGAAATCAACGGCAAGGCCATCACCGAAAAAGAACTCAGCGCGAAAATCGGTAGCCGCTTGGCTCGTCTCGAAACGCAAATTTTCGAAATGCAGCGACAAGGGATCAACCAGATTATTCAAGAGCAATTAATTGAGCAAGAAGCTAAAAAGCAAAATGTCTCTGTCAACGACCTCTTGAAAAAAGAAGTTAACGATAAGGTCGGCGACATTTCTGACAAAGAAATCGACGATTTTTACCAACAGAACAAGGCCCGCATGGGAGATAAACCTCTCGACCAGGTGAAAGAAAATCTCAAGCGCCAGTTGTTCGCCCGCAAATCGGCGGTTTATCGACAAAATTTCATCGACCGTTTGCGTGAAGGCGCCCAGGTCAAGATCTTCCTGACTCGCCCCACTGTCGATGTCACCGTCGATGACGATCCAATGAAAGGCAACAAAGACGCCAAAATCACCATCATCGAATTTACCGATTACCAATGCCCCTTCTGCAGCCGCGCCCGTCCCACGATTAAGCAGGTCCTCGACACCTATGGGGACAAAGTCCGTTACGTCTTGCGAGACTTCGCCTTGGACTTCCACCCCCATGCCAAAAAGGCCGCCGAGGCCGCCCACTGCGCGGGCGACCAAAACAAGTATTGGGAATACAGCGATATCCTCTGGGCCAACCAAAAGGCCTTGGATACGGCTGACCTCAAGAAATACGCCTCTCAACTCAGCTTAGATCAAGCTAAGTTCGACACCTGCTTGGACAGTGGTAAATATACCGCCGAAGTCGAAAAGGATATTGCCGATGGTTCCAAAGCTGGCGTCACGGGAACACCTTCCTTTTTCATCAACGGTCAAATGTTGACGGGAGCCCGCCCTTTTGAACAGTTTAAGGAAGTTATCGACCTTGAGCTGACCACTCAAAAATAAGGCTGAAGCAATTAGGATCAGACTTCACCTGATCGAAAAAAGGCAGCTTATTTTAGCTGCCTTTTTTTTTAAGTTTTTTTAAGAGTATCTTATGCTGGATTTGAAATTTCTTTTGCAAAACTTTCCCTTAGTTCAAGAGTCTCTAGCCAAACGCGGACCTTTGCCTGACGCGCTTTTTCACCTCGAGCAGGTGTCTTCCCGAAAAAACCGTCTCCAAAGTGAACACGACGAATTAAGACACGAACAAAATCAGGCTTCCCAAGAAATTCAAAGGCTTAAAAAAAGTGGTGGCGATGCCTCGACTCTTTTGGAGAAAATGAAAAATGTCAGCTCGCGCCTGAAGGAAATCGCTCCTGAGTTGGAAAATCTTGAACAACAAATCGAAGCCAGTTTACTGGAGATTCCCAACCTACCCCATGCTTCCGTCCCCGTAGGACACGACGAATCTCAAAATAAGGTGGTTCGAACTTGGGGCACCCCTACCTCGTTTTCTTTTACTCCCAAACCCCATTGGGAACTCGGAGAGCAATTGGGTATCCTCGATTTCGAACGCGGCACTAAAATCACCGGGGCACGATTTACCTTGTATCGAAACCAGGGAGCACGACTCGAACGAGCCTTAATTCAATTGATGTTAGAAACACATACCCAGCACCATGGCTACGAGGAGGTTTTGCCCCCCTTTTTAGTGAACGCTCAAAGCCTGTTAGGGACAGGACAATTGCCAAAGTTTGAAAGCGACCTTTTTAAAACTCAAGAGGGCTATTACCTCGTTCCCACCGCCGAAGTTCCCGTCACCAACATCTACCGAGATGAGATTCTAAAAGAAGAAGAGCTCCCGCTCAGCCTTACGGCCTACACTCCTTGCTTTCGTAGCGAAGCCGGAAGTTACGGCAAAGATGTGCGTGGTCTAATTCGCCAACACCAGTTTAACAAAGTGGAGTTGGTCAAGTTTGCGCACCCTGACCAATCCTATTCTGAATTAGAAAAGCTCACCCAGCACGCGGAGCATATCCTACAAATTCTTGAGCTACCTTACCGCGTAGTTGCTTTGTGCAGTGGGGATCTGGGATTTTCCTCAGCAAAAACTTACGATCTCGAAGTTTGGCTACCGGGACAAAACTGCTACCGAGAAATTTCTAGCTGCTCCAACTTTGAGGACTTTCAAGCCCGCCGAGCCAAAATTCGCTTTAAAGACGCCCAAGGGAAGAACCGTTTTATCCATACACTTAACGGCTCCGGCTTAGCAGTCGGCCGCACATTGTTGGCCATTTTGGAAAATTATCAACAAGCCGATGGCAGCGTTCTCATCCCTAAGGCCTTACAAAAACTCATGGGAACCGACCGCATCGAAGCAAAGTCACAGCAGTAAAAAATGAATCCCTAGGCAGGGAATCTCTAGCCATACCGCAAGGCATCCGCTAAGAGAGCCCGGCCTAGACGGCAAGGAGAGGTGGCCGAGTGGTTGATGGCTCCGGTCTTGAAAACCGGCATTCCGCAAG
>DALYDW010000234.1:1541-2728 GCA_031972915.1 bacterium | reverse complement strand
AGATCTTTTTTGTTTCTAATCCCCTTTGGCGCGGGGAAGCCCTGTGCGCTCCACCCGGAGCTATTCAGGCACGGTCCCGCCACTGTGAAGGAGTTTTGTTGGGTCGTATCAGTCACTGTCCGCCCCCAAGGCGATGGGAAGGCAAGGCCCCGCAAAAAATCTCCTAAGTCAGGATACCCGAGCCCAAGGCCCTCAAGTTCCCCGGTTTCCCCATGAGGGAGACCACGCTCTTCGAGGATTGAGAGCAGGTTGTTTTTTGTATTTACGGAATTTTTCTTGGGCCCACGCCTTGTGCGTAGGACTTCTTTCGAGCTTGTCTTGTGTGGCCTCACTCGCCCAAGGGCAAGGTGTGTCCGACGTTTTGCCGGTTAAAACTCCCGAGGTCGTGGTCGCTGGCCCCGCGCCCGACACCAGTCGCGAGGACCCTTCCGCCTTCGCCACAGTTCTCCATCCAAACGATTATCAAAGTCAGCTCATCACCTTGCCCGACCTTCTCTCCCAACAGGTGGGCGTTTTTGTTAAGGGCTTTGGTGGCTTGGGCCGACTCAGCACCGTCAGCATTCGGGGATCAAGCGCCGAACAAGTGACCGTACTCATCGATGGCATCCGCATTAACACTGCCTCGGGAGGCGCCGTAGATTTTTCAACGCTGCCCCTAGGCTCCATCGAACGTGTTGAGGTCATTCGGGGCGGAGCCTCAGGACAATATGGCTCCGGAGCCATGGGGGGAGTTATCAACATCGTGACAAAACGCGCCGACCCCAAAGCCCACATGGAATTCAAGGCCAGCGGTGGAAGTTTTTTCACCTTCGAAACCCACGAAGGTTTTTCTAAACAGTTCGAAAATTGGGGGCTGGTGCTAGACCACAGTCATTTGAGTTCTAAAGGCGACTTTAGTTTCGTCTCTTCGGGAGTCACACTGCCCGGAGGAGAAACCGTCGGCGGGGGCGAAACCTTTACTCGCTTACACAATGCCTTCTTCAGCGAAAATGTTCTCACTAAATTCAATTTCGATTTGAATAAAAAAATGCGGCTCAATTGGGTAAATGATTTTTTTTATACCGACCGAGAAGAACCCGGACCCGAAATCGAAACCACGTTGCTCTACCCGCTCAATCCCTTGGAAGGACGTCGCAAACTCTGGCGCAACGCCTCGGGTGTTCAACTTCAATGGCAAGATCTAGGAC
>DALYDW010000234.1:0-1531 GCA_031972915.1 bacterium | reverse complement strand
CTAACTACGAAGTAGAACAAAATCACTATACCGATCCTACCCCAGTCTTGGGACCGCCACTCAACGTTACCACTCTCAGCCAAGGCGTGGCGGTGCAAAATCGCCTCGATTACGAGAAAGCCTTTTCCCAACATGCCCACCGTGGCACCTTCTTTTACGAGTACCGTTTCGATCATTTCAATGAAAGTTCACCGCTGGCCGAAGACACGCTTTCCGGTCCCCACAGTCGACAAACCCAGTCCCTCTTTTTTCAAGATGAAATCGACCTGTGGCAAAACCGTCTTTTTCTCAATCCATCAGCACGCTGGGAACACGCGAGCGACTTCGGTAGTCACACCGCCTTGCACTTCGGTGCCGTTCTGAGCTTGCAATCTTGGTTGCAATTTAAGACCAACATAGAAAATTCTTTCCGGTATCCCACCTTCAACGAGCTTTATTTTCCCGACGAAGGTTACATCCGAGGTAATCCCGATCTCAAACCAGAAACTGCTTTGAACTTCGACGGGGGCTTGCTTTTCAATACCGGAAATTTCCACGGCGAGTTGAATTACTTCCGCAACCAAATTGACAACTCAATCGTCTTCGTGCCCATCTCGGCCTTTACCATTGCGCCCGTCAACACCGGCCCCGCCGTAGCGCAAGGCATGGAAACCAGCGCCGAAGGACGGCCCGCCGACTTCGTTAAACTAAGTGCCAATTACACCTTGTTACTCTCTACCCTCGAAAGCAATGGAAAGGCCTTGCCAGGACGTCCCCGACATCTCGCCAATGGAGAAGTACGCTTCACCTGGAAATATGCGGATCTTTTTTCCCAAATTCAGTGGATTGGAAAACTCCCCATCAACTTCACCAATACCCAGTTCATTCGTAACCAAGTTTTAGTCAACGTAGGTGCCACTTTTAAGTGGCAAGACCATTATTTTTTTACCGTGGAAGGCAAGAACGTGGGCAATGTGCAAACTCTCGACTCAGTGGGTTTTCCCCTGCCCCGGGCCAGCGTCTACGGAACCTTCGGTTATAAATCCTAGTTTGGAAAGGACTCCCTTATGAAATCATGGAAAAACTATTTGCTGGTGACGGGCAGCGCCCTCGGACTTTACGCTTGTGGAGGCAGCGCCATTGAAACCACAAACATCCCTCAACCCCATCCCTCGGCCACGATACAAGTAGGCGCCTTCAATTTGGGGAGCGACTTTCCCGCCGATGTGCAAATTCCCTCGGGCTCTGGCCTGAAAAACACGGCTTTCGTGCTCACAGTAACACCTCCAGCGGTGGTCCCCCTCGATCTCAACTCTAGTCCCCTGAGCGTCTCAAAGAGTTTTCCCATTTTAGATACGGGAAACCTTCAAGCACTAGGCACCCCCAACAATGTGCTGATTCTCAATGCTCAACAAGGTTTTGTCCTGGGCAATTTGGGACTCAGCTATTTTAATCCCAGCACAGGCCAAATTTTGGAAACCCAATCGCTGGTAGTTCCCCTGGCCATCGATGAACCCTTGCTTGGCTCTGGGCTTTGCGATTACGACGGTGA
>DALYDW010000233.1:0-2733 GCA_031972915.1 bacterium | reverse complement strand
TACCCAAACTTACTCCTCAGCTAAGTCTCGCTGCCTCAATCCCACAAGGGTTTCGCGCGCCCATTCATCTGCTTGCCCAAGACACGCGCAAAGCTCCCCCAAAGACAAAACCTGCCGCAATACCAGAGCCAGCCCCACAACTACCCGCCTGTCATTGCCAGCGTTTTTTGGAAATGCCCCCCTACTATCGAGAATTATTGCTAAGAAACGCTACCTTTCAAGTGGCTAAGCTCTGCGAAAATCTGCCCATGAATTCCACTTATCCCTTGATGGATACCCTCTGGAAAAGAAACGACCTGCTAAAAATCCAAACGACAGAAACCGTGGAGGTTTTGAGTTTTCGCGAATTGTTTTGGCTACAAACCTTTAACGATCTAGCCAGCAGCGACTCACGTTACCCACGACGCAATCTTGGCACCGGTACCTTCGAGCAAGTTTCCGGGCGTGAGTATGTCGAAGGGCAAACACCCTTAGACTTATGGAGCGATGAATCCCTTCGCCAACGCTTTCAAAATAAAATCGAAACCACCCGAGACGCTCTACGCAAGGGGCAAAAACGAGTACTCGAATTGAGGATTAAAGAATTAGAAGACCAGCTCAGAAGAGCAAAAGCCGCCAATCGCCTGCTAGCTGATAAAATACGCCAGCCTTGAACAGCTTAAAAATACGAACAGACCCAGGAGAAAACTTGGTTACAGGGCGGCTCGCATGGCCAAGAGAGTTTTTGCGTAGTCGGGCGAATTAAAAACCGCCGAACCGGCTACAAAAATATCCACACCCGCCTTAGAAATTTCACCGATATTTTCTACCTTGATGCCACCATCCACTTCGATCAAAAACTTGAGATGGTGTTCTTGACGCCAGCGATCGAGTTCCACCACCTTTTTAAAAGCGGCCGGAATAAATTTTTGTCCCCCAAAACCGGGATTAACCGTCATGACCAAAACGAAATCGAGAGCGTCTAACACATGGGCTAAAGAACTCACAGGGGTGTGGGGATTGAGCGCCACACCCGCCTTGGCTCCCAACGACTGAATCCGTTGAATCGTGCGATGCAGGTGATGACATACCTCCGCATGGACACTCAAATAACTGGCACCGGCCTGAATATAATCGGCCAACACTGCATCTGGATTGGCCACCATGAGGTGGGCATCGATCGGCAAGTGGGTAACCCGCCGCACCGCCTCCAAGACCATGGGCCCCACAGTGAGATTAGGAACGAAATGCCCATCCATTACATCGAAATGAATGATATCGGCGCCAGCGGCCTCTACTGTTTTGACCTCTTCTCCCAAACGGGTGAAGTCCGCCGACAAAATAGAGGGGGCGATGAGTTTTGCCATGACACACACATCCTTTTTCTATCAATCACACGAAACGCAAACCCTGCCGCTCGCGGCAACCTCGCATAAATTCCTCAGCCGTTAAATTCTTTTTTCCCTCGGGTTTGAGATGGGTAATTTCCAAAATGCCCGAGGCACACTGCACCCATAGCCTCGAATCAGAGCTAAAAATTAGGGTCCCTGGAAGTTCCTCAGCCCCGCTGGTCGAATGCAAAGCAAGACCTGTCAACACCACGCGCTTGCCATTGAGAAAAGCGTAAAGTCCAGGCCAAGGAGTGAAGGCTCGATAACGATTAAAAATACTCTGGGCGTCTTGCGCCCAATTCACGTGACCATCTTCTTTTTGGATCAAAGGTGCATCCGTGGCCAGGGCATCGTTTTGGGGCACGGGTTTTAAGCGACCCGCCTCCAAGGCCTCTAAGGTCGCAACAATCTGTTGCGCACCCAAGATCGCCAGGCGTCGCGATAAAGTTTCGGTGGTGTCGTCGATCTGAATGTTTTCACTCCATTGCAAAAGCAAAGGTCCCGCGTCTAATTCGGGAGTGAGCAGAATCGTGCTGACACCTGTTTCCGTATCCCCATGCAAGAGGGCCGAAGCAACGCAGGAAGCCCCGCGGTATCGAGGCAAAAGAGAAAAGTGCACATTGATACAAGGAGCAATATTCAAGACTTCTTGAGTCAACAAACGCCCATAAGCCACCACCACCATAAAATCGGGCTTCGCCTCGCGCAAACGAACTGCAAATTCGGGAGTTTTAACCCGTTGTGCCTGAAAGCATTGCAAATCCAAGGCTTCAGCCGCCTGTTTGACAGGAGGGGACGCCATACTTTGGCCCCTGCCTTTCGGCTTATCGGGCTGAGTCACCACCAAGGCAATGGAGTGCCCTGCCTTTACCAAGGCCTCTAAAGCCGGAACCGCAATTTCGGGGGATCCCATAAAAACCAGTCGAGCCATTCGCGAATGGCCATAGGGAATCATCCCGTTTTTGGCAAAGGTTATCTTTGAAAGACCAGTTCTCAAACGAGACACAACTCAAAGCCCAAATCCAAAAAATCAGACCTCACGCAGAGAGCTTTTCGAGATAATTTCCAGCAACTCCGTTAGGCAAAACCCGAAAAAACGCCGTCAGCAGCGGGTTTTTCGCTTTTTAAGCACTCCTTCACCCGGTAAAAAATTACAAGGTCCGACCTTAAACCACCATGCTACCTGTTTTGAGACATTCGCCGAGCCTCCCAACTGCTCCTCACCCCACGAAGAAAATTGCACCAAACGCCACTTCTCTAGCCAACCCCAACCGAGCCCTGTTGCTCGCCGCAAAAAAGCGACAAACCGGCGACCTTGAGGGAGCCAAAACAATTTACGAAGCCATTATCCACCAAGCTCCCG
>DALYDW010000232.1:1818-2743 GCA_031972915.1 bacterium | reverse complement strand
GACCGCAACTTGAAGGTTATTTATAAAATTTTTCATGACTTTTTATTTTTGAGTTAGATTATTTTCGTTCGTCCTTTTTCCGGGTTTTTGATTGTTTGTGCAGGCAGTGTGGTGCTGAACAAATTACAACTCAAATCCCAGCCCCTTTATATTTTTGCGAATCTCATCCTCGAGTCTGTGGGATTCTTTAAATTGCTCGGCAAGTTGCTGGGTGAGGCGTTTCATCTTGTCTTCGAAGGGTTCGCCATCATCTTCTACGGCGGCACTGCCTACGAAGCGTCCCGGAGTGAGCACGTAACCGTGCTTTTGGATTTCTTCGCGGGTGGCGCTTTTGCAAAAACCGGGAATGTCTTCGTAGGAGGATGGGCAATTCTTATCACCGCGCCAGGCATGATAAGTCTCGGCGATTTTTTTGATGTCGGCTTCGCTTAATTCGCGGTGCACGCGGTCGACCATTTGTCCCAGTTTGCGGGCATCGATGAACAGGGTATGGCCGCGCCGGTCGCGAAACTTGTGATTCTTGCGGTCGCGGGCAATGAACCATAAACACACGGGAATTTGCGTGGAATAAAACAATTGGCCGGGCAGGGCCACCATGCAATCGACGATGTCGGCTTCGATGAGATTTTTTCTAATTTCACCTTCGCCCGATTGGTTTGACGACATGGATCCATTGGCCAAGACAAATCCCGCCACACCGGAAGGCGCCAGGTGATAAACGAAATGCTGAATCCAAGCGTAGTTGGCGTTGCCGGGGGGAGGAGTGCCAAAGGCCCAGCGTTTATCGTCCTTTAGTAAATCACCGCGCCAGTCGCTATCGTTAAAGGGTGGATTGGCGAGGATATAATCGGCCTTTAAATCGGGGTGGGCTTCTTTGTGAAAAGTATCTCCGTGGCCGATTTGTGCGTCGATGCCGCGAATCGCT
>DALYDW010000232.1:0-1633 GCA_031972915.1 bacterium | reverse complement strand
CGGCCTAAAATATCCCGCGATCGGCTTTGGGCATCGCCTAGACCGATGTTGCTGATTAGATCGATGATTTGTCCCAAACTTTGTTTGTCTAAACCGGTGCGACCGTAATCTTTGGGCAAGACTCCCTTGAGCGAAGGGTTGTCCCGCTCGATGGCGGTCATGGCGTCATCCACTAAGGTGCCGATGTTGGCTTGTTTGGAGTGGGCTTTGAGGTAAGACCATCGGGCCTCTTGAGGAACCCAAAAAATATTGAGGGCGCGGTATTCGTCGGGGTCTTCGGCATCGGCGCCTTGGGATTGTTGGGCTTCGAGTTTGGCGTGTTGTTCTTCGAAGGCATCGGAAATATATTTGAGAAAGATCAGCCCCAACACCACGTGCTTGTATTCGGCGGCATCCATGTTGTTGCGCAGCTTGTCAGCAGCAGCCCAGAGGGAGGCCTCAAAGCCGAGGGGAGATTTTTTTTGACGGGGATTTTCTTTTTTACTGGGTGCCATATTCAATACGCATCTTTAGGAGTTAGAGGGGCTAAACTCATTTCTTAACCATATTTTGAAGAGCGGATCATCAAAGATCACCACACCTCGTCCGGTGCTTTCGTCGAGGATTTGTTTGGAGACGAGAGATTTAATGGCTTGAGAGGCATGGGCGCCGGTTTTGATTTCGTATTTTGCTAATATTTCTTTTGTATAAATGGATTTTTCTTCGCAGGCAGCCAATCGCAAGACTCTTTGCTGAATGGGCGAGAGGGAGTTGAGAATTGTTTGATAAGGATAAGCGTTTTGCGCGGTGATTTTTCTTAAAGCTTGGTCAATGGCTGCGGGATCGATATTTTTGATTTCATGGGCGACGAGATGAAAGCAGGCCATTTGCACGTAGTTGGGTGTATCATCTACCAACTTTCTTAAGTAGTCGATGGGTTCAGCCGCGCATTTTATTCCCACACCTTTAAAACGTTGGATGATCCATTGGGTGAATTCGGGTCCGAATTTTGGGAAATCGATTAACTGGCAAGAGCGATAAAAAGGGCGAGAGGGGTTGTTGAACATGTCGTGAATCACGCCGTGTCGCGATCCACTGAAAAGAAAGGAGACGTTTTTTTGAATTTGCATTTTGGAGCGAATCGTCGCTTCGAGCCATCCTTTGTCCTCTAGTTGGCCAATGGTTTGAAATTCGTCAAAGGCCACAAGGCTTTGAGGAGCTAGAGTTTCCAGGGCCCCTAATGAGTTGGCGATCAATTGCTTTACTTGATCATCGTCTAATTTATAAGCCTGCAAGGAAAGTTTGAGGTTGGGAGTCTCGTTCGATCCGGCTTCCCATTCTAGGGCGGGCTTAAATTGTTTCGGAATGGTCTTCAGCCATTCGATGAGTCGTTTGGCTAATTTTTGCTTTTTACTGACCGCTGTAATCAATTGATTGAGAAAGTCTCGATGACTGGTGACGTTAAAGACATCGATAAAAATGGTGTTGTAATCCCTAGCCTGAAGATCGGCGATGAGATTGAGAATAAAGGAAGTCTTGCCGTATCGACGGGGGCCGATCAGGACGATGTTGATTTGATGCTCTAAGAATGTAATTGCCGATTTTTTAAGGGAATTTCTTTCTAAATAGTATTCCCCTTCCACCGGGTCGCCGT
>DALYDW010000231.1:0-2794 GCA_031972915.1 bacterium | reverse complement strand
ATGGAGCGGATTCTTGAAACTGAGGATAAGCAATTTTCATAAGTCCCTTCACCTTTGATTCGAAGATTTTAAGCGATTGAAGTCTTTAAATCTTTACCACCTACAGATATTGCTTCAACAGGGCTGGAGCAATAACTCGAAGGGCCAAAACTTCTTCAGCCCCTTCGAAAATCGAGAACACCCGGGCGTCTACGTAATAACGGCTCACAGCATATTCTTCGGCATAACCATAGCCACCATGGATTTGCAGAGCCTCTCTGGCAACCCATTCGCTTACCTTTGAAGCATAAAACTTCACCAAAGAGGCCTCCATCTGGCCTTGATGATCATCCATTAGACCACAGGCATGATAGGTGGCTTGTCGACAAGCCTGGATCAAAGCGGCCATGCGCACCAACTTCCATTGGGTCATGCCGTATTCAAAAATGGGCTTACCAAAAACCTTACGTTCGTCAGAATAACGAAGCGCTGCTTCAAAAGCCGCTTGCATCACTCCCAAGGCGCGTGCCGCCGTCTGCAAACGACCACCAGCAAAACCTTCCATCTGTAAATAAAAGCCATTGCCCAAACCCGCTTCACCACCTACGAGGTTTTCTTCGGGTACCCAATAATTTTCAAAGGCCACTTCGTAGGAATGCATTCCTCGATAACCGATAGTGGCGATGGCCTTGCCTTCCATATGCCCCCCGTGTTCCGGTTGGTCATAGCTAAACTCATGCCCTTCAAAACGGGGCTTCTCAGCGATGAGAATGGAAAAACCTCGATGTTTTTTGGACATATCGGGATCGGTGCGACACAAGACCATCAAACTATCGGCGTAACCGGCAAAGGTACACCAGGTCTTCACTCCATTGATGACCCAGCCTTTTTGTCCATGGGACTCCTGGCGACGGGCGGTAACCTTCATGCCGGCCACATCCGAACCATAGTCGGGCTCGGTCACGGCCACACCGGCCATTTTTTCCGCCGTAGCCAAGAGAGGGAGCCATTTTTGTTTTTGCTCTTCGGTTCCACCCTTCAAAATTGCTTTGGAGAGAATTTCGGGACGGGTAATCAGACTGCCTGCAATTCCCAAAGAACCTCGGGATAACTCTTCGGTGACAACAACCATTCCAGTATTGTCAGGTCGTTCGTCATCCTGGAAACCACCGTACTGCTGAGGAATGGACAAACCAAAACAACCCAAGTCGCTCAGTCCTTGCATGACTTCTTTAGGAATCAACAAGTCATGACGGTGCACCTTTTCAGCCAGAGGCATTACTTGATCTTCGGCAAATTTTTTGAAGGTCTGGCGAAACATCTCGTGATGTTCGCTCAATCCATAGGTGCCACCATTGCCTGCCTGAACCAAAAGCTTGGCGATACGGCTTACATTGTCGGTGGAAAGAGTCTTTTCGACGTCTTTGGTCAAAGCGGAATTCCACAGAGTGTCACGCAGCCTGGCTTCATCCACTCCCCATTCGTGAAAGTGAAAACTAAGCTTTTCAGAAAAATGGGAAACCATCTCAGCAGTAAAAAACTCGGCCAGGGCTCGCTCTAATTCTCCTGAGTTACGCTCGGCGTATTCGCAGATCCGCTCGGCGGCGTAAACCTCCGAAGAAATCCAGGCGTACTCGTAGGCCACCGTTTGAAAGGTGTCCAACTTGACCGTATCAACGCCCTTATCTCCCTTGGCCTTGGCGGCCAAGTGCTTGCCCACGTGAGCAAGAAGATCTTTGGAAAGTTGGAGAGCTTTTTGGGTATCCATAGTTTTTTCCTAACTCAACTACCGTTACAATTTCCGCTCCGTCGCTTTTACAACTCGCAACGATCTTAGAGATTAGCCATCCAGCTCTGCACAACCTCAGGCAATTTTTGGCCCGAGATCCAAGCACGCTGCACTAATTCCCAGTAATAGCGATAAGTGGCTCGATCATGGAGGTCCCCATCGTGTTGAATGGGACCCCAATCGCTCTCCTGAGCCTTAATCAAAATGGCGCAACCCTTCTGCACCAAACTGTAGTCGGGCTGCATAGCTGCTACGATGGAGTCGATCTGGGTAGGATAGATCGACCACATTCTTAAAAAGCCAAATTCGTTACGAGCTCGATAGGCGTCTTGATACGTCTTAAACTGATCTTTCAAATCCAAGGTGACGTTATGGGCAGGAATAATTCCGTGGGCTAAAGCCGTGGCCACAACCTGAGACTTGGCGCGGAAGATCAAAGCGTGATCGAACTGGCCGGGAGACTTCATGCAAGACTCGGGAATGGCGCCATGGTGAGCTGAAACGAAATCCATCAAACCAAAATCCAAGACCTGCATCCAGGGCTGGCTGGCGATTTCTTCGACATCGCGCAAGGCACCATGAGTTTCGATCAAAACGTGAATGGGAATCTCTCGCTGCAATCCAGCCTTTTTGGCCACGTCTTGAATATAGGCAATCATTTCTTTTACCTGGTATCCAGCCGTAGGCTTAGGAATGGTGATGTAAGCCATGGTATCCCCAATGGCGGGCACCAAAATATCGACATCTTGTTTCCAAAAGGCGTTTTGATAATCATGAATGCGGACACCGCTCATCTTGTGCTTATTGAGAGCCGACTTCTGCATATCGACGATCATTTGAGCATGCTCTTTCTCACGTCCGGCAGGAGCGCCGTCTTCGCAATCCATCGTGATGTCGAAAACGCCGCCTTTGCTGTTTTGCAGCTCTAAGGCCTTAGAAATCAGTTTTTCTGACCCGGCGAAATGTTCGCAGGCAGGAACGACCGGGAAGGGCTTTTCTCCGGCAAACAGGGCTTGATTGGGGTGG
>DALYDW010000230.1:0-2823 GCA_031972915.1 bacterium | reverse complement strand
ATTTTATGATTCCCAAGGCTTCTTGAACGACGCGCTTTTGCTCCTGTTGATGGATACTTAAAAAGCTATCGGCAGGGCTGGCCTGAGGGGCCCGTCCCGCGTAGCGCAAGTTTTGCCCTGCTTTTAGCAAGGGTGAGAGGAACTGCAACATAAATCCCCAAGATTCCATATTCTTGGGTCCTTCTTGGCACCAGACGATATCGGAGGCTTGGGAGTATTTTTCCAATATTTCCTGGTATCGTTCGGTGGGGAAGGGGTAAATTTGTTCAGCTCGGATTAGAGCCACCTCTTCTAGGTTGCTATCCCGCTTTCCTTGAAGCAGATCGTAGTAAATCTTTCCGCTACAGAATACCAGCCGTTTGATCTTACCTGCATGGACAGCATCCGAGGTGTCGTCGATCACCTCATGAAAATGGCCTTCGCAGAAGTCTTTGAGCGGGGAAACGGCCAGTGGATGTCGCAAGAGACTTTTGGGTGACATAATTACCAGTGGCAGTCGGAAATTTCGCATCATTTGCCGTCGTAAGACATGAAAAATCTGGGCTGGAGTAGTGAGGTTGCAGACCTGAATATTGTTTTGCGCACAAGCTTGGAGAAAACGGTGCAGATAAGCCGAGGAATGCTCGGGGCCTTGGCCTTCGTAGCCATGGGGCAAGAGCATGACGAGTCCGCTATAGCGATTCCATTTGAAGGCCGAGGAGACGAGGAATTGATCGACGATAATTTGAGCGCCGTTGACGAAATCGCCGAACTGGGCTTCCCACAACACCAACTTATGTGGATTGGCGATGCTTTGTCCAAATTCGAAGCCCAGAGCCGCGTATTCGGAAAGGGGAGAGTTGACCACTTCGAAATCGGCCTGTTGACCGTTGAGGTGGTTGAGGGAACAGTAAGTGCGCCCCGTGTCGACTTCGTGCAAGACACTATGGCGTTGGGAAAAAGTTCCTCGCTCGGAGTCTTGTCCCGCTAACCGAACCCGCGTACCTGCTTTGAGCAGGGAGGCGAAACCCAAAGCCTCGCCTAAGCTCCAGTCGACGCCCCGTTCGCCCGTCAGCATGGCGCGGCGTTCCTCTAAAAAGCGTTGAACTTTGAGGTGAACCCGAAAGCCTTCAGGAGTTTTCAGCAGGGCTTGTCCTAGTTCGTTGAGCAGCTCGGAAGAAATTCCACTGGGACAGGGAGCGAAAATATCAGCTTCTGAGGGGCGGATCAAACCCTGCCATCGATCGCTGAAGGAAGGCATCATGGGTGAGACCTTTGTCTTGCGGGATTCTTCCAAGGCTGTTTCGAGCTTGGAGTTATATTCGGCCTCGAAGTTTTGCACTTGCTCTGCGGTGAGTAAGTTTTCTTCAATTAATTGTTTTTCGTATTGGATGCGAACCCGTGGGTGATTTTGAATGGTGTGATACATGAGGGGCTGGGTGAAGCTGGGTTCGTCAGCTTCGTTATGCCCATAGCGTCGGTAGCCCACTACGTCGATTAAGACGTCTTGTTGAAAGTCGTAACGGAAACGCAAGGCCAGGTCAGCCACGCGCAAGGCCGCGTCGGGGTCGTCGGCATTTACATGAAAAATCGGAAAATCCATCATGGTTGCCAAGTCTGTGCATTGAGGCGTGGAGCGCCCCTCTTGTGGGGAGGTGGTGAAACCGATCTGATTGTTGACGATCAAATGGATGGTTCCGCCGACGCTGTAATGCTTGAGTTCGGCCAGGTTTAGACATTCATAGACGCTCCCTTGTCCGGCGAAGGCCGCGTCTCCGTGTAAGAGCACGGCAAGGGTACGATTGCGTTGGGTGTCTTCTTTGAGAGTCTGCTTGGCACGCGTGACCCCCATTAAAACTGAATTGACTGCCTCCAGGTGAGAGGGGTTGGGCATGAGAGAAAGGTGGACTTGTTTACCTTCGGGAGTGACGTGGGTTTGAGAAAAACCCATATGATATTTAACGTCTCCGTCCCCGACGTTGGCGTCTAGATTGCCAGAAAACTCTCCCATCATTTTTTGCAGGTCTTTGTGGAAGATATTCGCCAAAACGTTAAGACGCCCTCGGTGCGCCATACCGATGATGATTTCGTCGGCCCCCAATTGCGAAGCTCGTTGGATAATAAAGTCCAAGATGGAAATAACGACATCGTTGCCTTCGACCGAAAAACGTTTTTGTCCGACGAAGCGCTTTTGCAAGAAGCTTTCGAAGAGATCTGCCTCTAAGAGTTTACGGTAGGCTCGGAGTTTGACGTCGGCGGGCAGTTCTTTTGCCAAATAATTCGACTCGATTTGTCGTTGAATCCACTGGCGGCTACGTGGGTCGTCGATGTGCCCGTATTCGACCGAGGCGGTTCCAAAATAATATCGCGCCAAGGCACGAATGATTTCTCGTAAGGTGGAGCTCGCTAGCCCCAAAAGTTTTCCCGACTCGCAGTGGCGGTCTAGGTCGGAGGCGGAGAGGCCGAATTTTTCTAGTTTGAGCAAGGGGTGAAGTTTGACGCCTCGGCGTAGGGGATTGACGTCGGCGATTAGATAACCCAAGGTTCGGTAATCTTTGATAAGTTCGAGAACTTTGCGCTCGAACTCCAAATCGATTTTCGGGCCGCTAGAGCCCGAGGTTGTGCCCTGGGCGGCTTGTTGCCCCGCACTAAAACCCGAAAAAAAATAACGCCAACTGGGGTCTAATTGGTCGGGCTGGGTTGTAAAATCTTCGGCCAAGTTTTCTAAATAGGCCGCGTTTAAAGGATTGAGGTAAGGATTCATAAAAAAGCCCAAAACTATGCCTCAAAATGAGGTCAGGAACCTCCCCCTCCATGGGGGTCGGGGTTGCGGGGCTTCTTAAT
>DALYDW010000229.1:1545-2864 GCA_031972915.1 bacterium | reverse complement strand
AGCTGGACTCAAGACGCTCTACCCATCCAAATATCTTATCCCTCCCATGCAGCTTTATTTGATCCACCCCACTCTGACGCCCTCGAAGAGGTTTTGGCCTACGCTCTAGCCAAGAAGAATGGCGAAAAAAAATTGCAAGTTCTGTATCATGGACGCTCCGACCGTCGCCCCTTAACCAGCTTCGTACTTGATCGTCCAGGAGGCGGCCGAAAATATCTCTGGGAAATTCTGGATACACCACGGAAGGTCCGAGATATTCGCAACCTCTTCTCTAAGATCACTGCGAAAATCCGCGACCCAAAAACTAAAGTCATTGTCTCGTTGGGGTCTGGGGGAATTCGCCTGTTTGCCCATCCATCCTTACTCAAGTTTTTCGATCTATTGGAATTACGCCCCTACCTTGAAGAAATTTGGGGGAGCAGTGGTGGCGCGATTGCGGGTCTTCCTTATTCTCTTGGAGTGGATCCCTCGGTCATCGAACAAGAAGGCTATCACCTTTACAACGACCGTTATTCCTTACGTTTCAGCCCAAGTAAATTAGAGGTCATTAAAAATCTTTTCACCGAGGCAGTGCTTCCCAACTCGGACCAAATGCTCAAAGGCTTTATGGATTGCCAAACAGCGCTGAAAGGACTGTTAGAAAAGCATCTAACCGAACTCAAACCCCGCATTCCCTTTTATTGCATTGCTTACAATCTAACAGAACGCCGCGGAGAAGTTCTAACCCCAGAAAACGTCGACTCGGGACGATACCGTACTCCAATTTTAAAAACGGATCCCCTGGATGCCGTCATTGCCTCTTCCGCCATTCCCATTCTTTATGTTCCCAAGGTCATCTCAAGAAAAGGCAAAGATCACCTCTACATCGATGGAGGAACCATCGAAGAAGTTCCACTGATCAGCCCCTATCGAAAATGGATCCGAGATAAACTCTCCGGAAGAGAAAAAAGAAAAAAGCTTTTACTGATCTCCGTAAATTTATTTCCACAGGTAGGAACAAGTAAACTTTTCACCCACTGGGTATTTAAAAAAATTCCCGCATTTCGCCTTCTCCAACTCAGTGCCACCTATGCCGACATGGTACGCCAAGCCCGCATCGACGAACAAAAAGGGCACCTTCTCCGGGATAAAAACGTTACCCTGTGGGATTTGCATTTGCCCATGTCGGGCACCGGCATCGTCAACATGAAGATCATTCCTCAAGTCATCACCACGGCCCAGCATAGTTTTTTCGAGCAATTACTCAAAATCGAGCGAGGTTTGAGAAAAAGGGGAATAGAAAAGGAAAGCTAAACAACAGGGAGCAAAAAACTCACACT
>DALYDW010000229.1:0-1519 GCA_031972915.1 bacterium | reverse complement strand
GCAGTAAACACTTCACACCCAAGACAAGCCTGAGACCTGATAAGACTTTTGAGTTAGGACGAAATGTACGGATTACTTGGAAAAATTAAAGATCGCGGTTTAGATCCCGAGCCCGACGCTGCCAAGATCGGGCAACGTTGATCATGCCAAACAAGACCGCGTAAACGACGATTCCCAGAAAAGCCACCCCCAAAAGAGCAGCCTTAGTCGTATTGGAATCAGGATCAGAATAACACACCGCGCAGGCCCACAAGTTTTGCGAATACAAAAGCGAACACAGGCCCAAGCTCAAAGCCACCACCATTCCCAACAAGCTCGCATATTTTTGCGAAAACCACTTGAGATAACGCATTAACCCAAGACCACTCGCAATACCCAAGGCGCTGTAGAGAAAACCGACCCACTGCCCACTGACCTGAAAATACCAAACTCCCCAAAACACCATCAACAAGGCCAGTAGGCCCGAAACAGTGATAAAAAAGATATGGAACTTTCTTAAGGACATAAAAAAACGCTCTACAAGATATGAGGAGCTAAGGGTCCCACGGTTTTATTACTAAAAAACGTCAATAACATAAGAGCTATAAAGAAAAACGCTGTCAAGATCAGCAAGCCCCGAATGGCCTTTTTTTCTGTAATTAAGTGCATGAAATAAGCCAGCACTAAAGCCCCTTTGACCGAGGCGATGGCCATGGCCACCACCACGTGCATACCGGGACTCACCTGTAAATACGAAGCCCAAACCGTCACTACCGTCAAAACCGCCAAAGCCGCGAATACAATGATGTAGATCTTAATGTGTTCGAGAGTTTCTTCCATTTTATGCTCGTCCATACGCTCTCCTTAAATTCCTAAGGCCATCACAAAGATATTTTTTCTAACTCGGCTCAACACGTTTAGAGAAGATACAAAGCCGGAAAGAGAAAGATCCAGACCAAGTCGACAAAATGCCAATAAAGGCCCGCTGCTTCAATTCTTCCCGTAAACATACGGGGGTGCTCACGCCAAGCCTTCCCCGCGGTGAGCAAGAAATAAAGATTCACGACAATCCCACCGAGGATGTGAAGCCCGTGGAGACCCGTCAGCGTAAAGTAAGTCGCAAAGAAATTATTCGTCGAAGGGAAATAACCATGATGAAACTTAGCGGAATATTCGAAGTACTTGATCACCAAAAAACCGCAGGCCAAGAGAATCGTCAGAGTCATGTAGATGCGAAACTTTGACAAACTCTTTAGCATCAAGGAAGCCCAAGACATGACCATAGTCACCGATGAACCGATCAAAAGCATGGTGTTGATCGTTGCTAAGGGAACGTTAAGAATTTCATCGCCATGGGGCCAACTGGTCGATCCCATGCGAATGATAATGTAGGCGGAAAATAATCCACCGAACAACATCACCTCAGTGGCCAAAAATAACCACATGGCCAGCTTAGAATTAGTCACTCCCGTAACAGGATGAGGCGTTTCGATATGCTTGATCAGATCCAGCGACATAAGGTCGTTCCTTTAAGCAACTT
>DALYDW010000228.1:1369-2919 GCA_031972915.1 bacterium | reverse complement strand
AACTTGGGCCATGGGATCCATGTGGGGTCGCCGCGACGACGATTTGGCGAGGCGTGCCTTGCGCTTGTCTTTAGATCGCGGGGTGAATTTTTTTGACACGGCCTCTGTTTATGGCCATGGCCATGCTGAGCGAATTCTAGGGCAAGTATTAAGAGAGGTTTCGCAGCCCGCGAGGGTCGCAACTAAGGTAGCTCCGCAAATTGATTCGTGGCCGCCTCGTCCGGGGACCCTCGCCCGTGAAGCCTTTTCTTACGACCACATCATTCGTAGTACCGAGCAGTCCTTAAAAAATTTACGCCTTGAAACCATTGATCTGCAGCAACTCCATGTATGGCGTCCTGAGTGGCTCGAGGCCGAAGAAGAATGGTTGGCAGCTGTGGCGACTCTCAAGGCTCAGGGCAAGATTCGCTTCTTTGGTGTTTCTCTCAATGATCACGAGGCTGATTCGGGTCTTGAGCTAGTGAAGAGCGGTTGGGTTGATACGGTCCAAGTCATCTTCAATCTTTTTGATCAGAGCCCAAGAGAAAAATTATTTCCCCTGTGCGAACAATACCAAGTGGGAGTGTTGGTTCGTGTTCCTTTAGATGAAGGGGGCTTGACGGGAACCTTGACCCCAGAAACGCGTTTTACCTCGAAGGATTGGCGGTCCCGTTATTTTTGGGGTGAGCGTTTGCGGGAAACCGTGGCCCGTGTCGAGGCCCTTGATTTTTTAAGAGATCCACCGGGGCGGTCGATGGCCCAGGCCGCGTTGCAGTTTTGCCTTAGTGAGCGAACGGTTTCTACTGTCTTGGTGGGAATGAGGCAAGAGGGACATGTCCTAGAAAACACGGAGGTGCCGCATTTACCTGCATTCTCACCTCAGACCTTGGCGCGTTGTCATGGGGCTGCTTGGCCTAGGAATTTTTATCCAAAAATTGGTTGGCCTTGAGAGGGGTAGTTTGCCCCGTATGCTAAAAAGTACAAGAACTGCGATAGCTTGGTGTGTAAGTCGAAGGGTTATGGATTCTTTTAGAGTACCTTAAATTCGATAGAATAAAATCCAAAAAAAGAGAGATAATATCGGCCGTGCGTCGGGAAGGCTTCTCAACTTTCTCACGCCTTGGGCCCACGGGGAGTTTTCCCTGTTGGGCCCAAGTTTTTTAAAGGCGACGATTTTTTACCCAGAGCGATGCTTTGAAATAATTTTAGTAAAAGCATCGCTCTGGGTTTTGAATTTAATACTCGATGAAAATTGTTGATCGTACCGCGTAGGCTGGGGAGGCCTTGTCGAATTGAATCGCATTGATGGGGTTGCCATTAAGCGAAGTATTGCCGAAGGCGTCGTTTTGAATATTGAAGACTCCACCGGGTAAGAAAACGCCGCCGGTGATATTCCAGATCAGGTGATCGAAAAATTTAGCTTCGACGATCAAGTCAGTTTCAAAGCCGTACCAACTGCTGTCGTTGACGATGCGTGGCAAACTGGGAATGCCGGTGATTTCGGCAAAATCGATATCGATGACTCGCGAAGGGGCCCATGCGGTCAAAATATTTGCGCCCGCTTTAAAGTA
>DALYDW010000228.1:0-1359 GCA_031972915.1 bacterium | reverse complement strand
GGAATGGTGTTAGAAATATCGAAGCGATGTAAATAAGTGCCGCCGACGTAGATGGCGTTATTGACGCGATTGCTCGTGATGGGCTGATTGCCGAGTTTAGTATCGCCATTAACTTGAATGGCGGGGCTTGTTCCTAAAGGCATGTGAAAGAGCATGAGGGCGACTTGGTAATCGGGGCGAAAGCCGAAGGTGGTGATGGTGCTCGACAAGGGGCTGGAGTCCCCCGAGGCGAAACCGCTCATAAATTTCCATTCGCCACCGAAATCGTGTTTACCCTCGACTTCTAAGGCCCCTAAGTTGACGCTGATGTCGTGGGTTCCGTCTAAGCACACCGGATTGGGCAGTGGATTGCTGAAGCCGGGTGGCACCGAGATGGCGTTGATGCAGATGCCTGGGGCGAGAGTTCCGCCTAAATAAACGTATTCGCCGGCCACCGAGTAGGGGCCTTTGTTCCAACGGCCGTAGAGGTCGGCATAGAAAAGTCGGGTGTCTCCTGCAATGGCACCGGGTACTGGCTCGCCATCGGCGTTAAGTGCTGTGCCTTCGCGCAGGCCTGAACCGTTATGAAAACGAAATCCCGAATAGGTACCTACTTCGAAGGTGTCTTTTTGGTAAACGAGGGCGCCGGTGAATTGATAGGTGTTTTGGCTGGCGGGATTGACAGGACCCTCGAGGAGGCTAAGCACGGGATCTTGTTGAGCGTTGTAAACGAAATCCACCAACAAGGCGAAGGCCAGGGAACTGGCATCTTCGAAATCGTATTTACCGAGGTAGAGGAATCGGTCGAAGGTATCTCCAAATTTATCGAACATTCCGTTACCGTCGTTTTGGAAGATGCCAAGCCCCCAGTTGCTAGGCTGGCGACCGATACGAAATTTTCCGACGGGGGTGAGGATGTCGACGTAAAGCCGACGTAAATTGATGGCCCCGCCTCCACCCGTAATAATGTCTCCCGCCTTGGGGCCGGTGACACCGAAAGCGCCGGTGCCGCCAGGTAAGGTGAGCGTTCCGGTAACGGGATTGTGGGTGGTGAGTTCTACCACATCGTGGGAACCGAAGAGTACGTTGTCGAGCAGATCGAGTTGGGCTTGAAAGGAGATGTTATCGTTAACTTTGAGGATGGGATCGATGCGGAAACGCTGCTGTGCGAAGACGATGTTGCCAAACCGGTCGTTACCCCGTTGGTTGCCTTGTTGGATATTGGAGGGTTGTTGCGTGTCTAGATCGTAGGACCAGTCGAGGAACAGTCGATAATAACCATGGGCGGAAAAGCTTAAGGCCCGTGCCGAGGGTGAGGCTCCCAATCCGAGACACAAGGCCATCAACCCCAACGCAACGCGTTTGATTCTTGCAGACATG
>DALYDW010000227.1:0-2925 GCA_031972915.1 bacterium | reverse complement strand
GGATGGGCTTGGTTGACAGGGGTGGGGGCATCGGATAGTAGCGCCGGATTTCTTTCGTGACGCAGAGTTAAAGTTCTTATCCGGGAGGCTTCCCTCAATCGTTGGAGTGAGATTTTTTATGCCGCTAAAACTGGGTATCAATGGCATGGGGCGCATTGGGCGAAGAATTCTTCGCCTGGCCCAGGGGGACCCTGACTTGCAGGTAGTTCAGGTCAACGATTTGGGAGATGCCAAAACGCTGGCCCACCTGCTCAAGTACGATTCGGTGCATGGGACCTTTCCCGGGAAGGTTTCTGCTGGACATCACAGCTTGGAGTGGGGAGATCGAGAAATCTTGGTAACTCAAGAGCGGGAGCCGGGAAAAATTCCCTGGGAACGTTCGGGTGCCCAGGTTGTTTTAGAGTGCACCGGAAAATTTCGTGATCGTGCCCAATGCGAACAGCATTTGCGTGGTGAAGTCAAAAAAGTGATTTTAAGCGCTCCAGGGCAGGGGGTAGATTTGACACTGGTTTTAGGAGTCAATCACCCGCAGTATCGTCCCGACCTCCATCATATTATTTCCAATGCTTCCTGTACCACCAATTGTCTGGCGCCGTTGGCGATGGTCTTGGATGACGCTTTAGAAATCCAATACGGCACCATGACTACGATTCATAGTTACACCAACGATCAAGCCCTGCTGGATTTTCCTCATAAAGATTTACGTCGGGCTCGGGCCGGGGCCTTGAGTCAGGTTCCCACTAGCACAGGGGCGGCCCATGCCATCGGTGAAGTCTTGCCTCATTTGACAGGAAAAATTGAGGGAATGTCGATTCGGGTTCCCACGGCCAATGTGTCCCTCGTGGACCTGGTGGTTCATGTGGCCAAGCCCACGACGATCGAATCGGTCCATCGACTTTTCGAGACGGCCTCCCAAGGCCCCTTAAGTGGTATTATGGCGCTGAGTTATGAGCCGCTGGTGAGTTGTGATTACAACGGCTCGCGTTTTTCTGCCGTGCTTGACGCCTTGTCCACGCAGGTCTTGGCCGAACGTTTGGTGAAGGTGCTTGCTTGGTATGACAACGAAACCGGTTTTAGTCAGCGCATGATTGATTTGGCTAAGTTGCTTAAATAAAAGTTGGGGTTTGTTTTGTTGAACAGTGTAGAAAATCTTGAAGTGGCGGGGCGTCGGGTTTTTCTTCGAGTGGATTGTAATGTCCCGCTTTCTCCCGAGGGTAAGATCAGCGACGACGCGAGGATTCGTGCTATTTTGCCGACGCTAGAGTTATTACTGGGAAAAGGGGCCAAGGTCATCATGGCTTCTCATTTGGGAAGACCGAAGGGGAAACCCGATTCTCGATTAAGCTTATTGCCCGTTGCCCAGCGTTTGGCAGAGTTGACTCATCACGAGGTTTTGTTTCCTGAGGATTGCGTCGGCGATGGTGTGAAAAAGCTCGTCTCCGAGATGAAAGAGGGACAGATTGTTTTTTTAGAAAACCTACGCTTCCATCCCGAAGAAGAGGCCAATGATCCGATTTTTTCAGAGAGGCTGGCCTCCTATGCAGAGCTCTATGTTAACGATGCCTTTGGAACTCTGCATCGAGCCCATGCCTCAACGGTGGGAGTGCCCCGTTTGATGAAAGAAAAAGCAGCGGGCTTGCTGGTGTTAAAAGAGATTCGGGTTTTAGAAAAACTGCTTGAAAATCCCGAGCGGCCTTTTGTTGCCGTATTAGGGGGAGCCAAGGTCACCGACAAATTGGGGGTTTTGGAAAACCTGTTAAAAAAAGTCGACGCCTTTTTGATCGGAGGGGCCATGGCCTACACCTTGCTCAAGGCTCGTGGTGTGGCGGTGGGGTCGAGTTTGGTCGAAGAGGCCAAGGTGCACCAGGCGGGTAAGATTCTCCAACGAGCCCACTTGCGCGATCTACCCGTGCTATTGCCCCAAGATCATGTCGTTGTGCAGCGTTTGGAGAAAGGCGCACCTTTTCAAACCACTCCAGGCAAAGAAATCTTTGCGGGATGGATGGGTGTTGATATCGGTCCTAAAACCTTGGCAACCTTCGAAAGTAAAATACTCGAGGCAAAGACAGTTTTATGGAACGGCCCCTTGGGCGCCTTTGAAACGCCCCCTTTCGATCAAGGCACTTTGGGTGTAGCGCGGGCCTTGGCTGCGAGTTCGGCGGTTTCTGTCGTTGGGGGAGGTGATTCTTTGGCCGCCGTGAAGGCTGCTGGAATAGAGGATAAAATTTCCCACCTCTCCACGGGAGGTGGGGCGACCCTCGAATTCCTCGAGGGAAGAGAACTTCCTGGTATTCAGATCTTGAAGATGAGGAAATAAACATTGGAACCGAATCTCAGAAAACCCCTCATCGTCGGAAATTGGAAATTGCATGGAACGGTGGGAGAAACCATTAAGTGGATCACGGGTCTTAAAAATCTTTTGACGGAGGCTCAGCATATCGAAGCAGTAGTGGCCCCTCCGTTCACGGCCTTGTATTCGGCTTCTATTGCTCTGACCGAGACCCATGTTCAACTGGCCGCTCAAGATTTGTATTGGGAAGACGAGGGTGCCTTTACGGGAGCCGTGTCGGGACCTCTGCTCAAAGAAGTAGGTTGTGTTTTCGTTTTGGTGGGTCACTCGGAGCGTCGCCAGCGTTTTGGTGATACAGACCGAGACGTCAATCTTAAGGTACATGCCGCTTTGAAAAATGAGTTAGTGCCTATTTTATGTGTGGGAGAAACCCTAGATCAGCGCGAAAGAAGCCAAACTCTGGAGGTGATCGAGTCTCAGTTGAAAAAAGGGTTGGATTCGGTAGCGATCCATGATTTCGAGCGTTTGGTGTTGGCCTACGAGCCGGTGTGGGCTATTGGTACTGGGCGTAACGCCACTCCGGCTCAGGCCGGCGAGGTCCACCAGTTTATGCGGAGTTGGTTAAGAAAGTTTTT
>DALYDW010000226.1:0-2954 GCA_031972915.1 bacterium | reverse complement strand
ACTCGATTTGATGGGCCACCAATTCGTTGGAAACCCCGACCTCCCCCAAGTCCACATCGTTGGCGGGCTCACCGGCCAATTTTTCTAACAAAGGACCCGCTAAGGGTTGAACCTCTAAGGTTTCTGCGTCGACCAAAACATATTCGAGTTCAACCCCAAAGCCTGCGAATAAAGCGAGTGTCACCTTGCACTTCCTTTTCTCAACCACCGGTCTCACGGCGTTGTTCAATCTTGTCAATAAAGTAGCGAATCAATTTTTCGTAGAGCCTATCTTTAAGAACACGATCCTCGTAACCCGATTCCAAATTGGGATTATCGTTCACCTCCACAATCAAAACCTTATCGCCCAACTCTTTAAGATCTACACCGTAGAGCCCATGACCGATGGGGCGCGTTGCGGCCAAGGCGGTCTCCACCACATCATCGGGAACCTTCCACAAAGGCACAGGTTCCACCTTGCCATACCGACCCTCCTGCTCATCTTTGCTCCAATCGAGAATCTGCCAATGACCGCGGGCCATGTGATATTTACAAGCGTAAAGAGGTTCTTGATTAAGCACACCGATGCGCCAATCAAAGGCCGTGGGTAAAAACTCCTGACAAAGAATCAATTCGCTAGATTCTAAAAATTGCTGAACTTTACTCTGCAAATCTTCTGGAGTCTCCACCTTCTCAACGCCCAAAGAAAAAGAACTATCTGGGCGCTTGAGAATGCAGGGCAAACTAAGGTGTTGCAAAATTTCATCAGCATTTTCTTTATGGACAATCAAAGTCTTTGGAGTGCCTATTCCTAAACGGCCTAACAACTCCGCCAGATAAACCTTGTTGGCGCATTTCAAAATAGAAACCGGATCGTCCACCACCACCAACCCCTCAGCTTCAGCCTTACGCGCAAACCGATAGGTATAATGATTGACGCTGGTCGTTTCCCGAATGAACAAAGCATCGTATTCAGCGAGATGATTGTAATCGTCCCGCGTAATCAGATCGATACCCATGCCATGGGGTTCGGCAACCTTTTGTAGTTTTTTAAAAAACCCCTCGTCCGAGGGAGGCTCTTTCTCTTCAGGATTTACTAAAACCGCCAGATCATACTTGCTAAAACGGCGCTTCGGCGCATGGATTCGCTTACGAGAAAAATATTCCATGGCCACTTCCAAAACAAATTCATGATGATTTTCGGGAATGGCACTTGCCGGAATGGGATCCACCTTTTGCAGAGTCCATACCCGACCCTTGTCGCGATGAAATCGAGCTTGTAATAAGGGCGCTTGAAAAAGATTAAACAAGCTCAATGCCAAACGATCGTAGCGCTTCGCCAAATTTTTTCCGAAATAAATGCTCAAAACAAACTCTCGTGATTTGAGGGGCGCCAAGGCCTGCTGGATGAGTTCGTCCATTTCATCGGAAATCACTCGAATAATTGAAAGGGATTTCAAATCTTGAATGGTCGTCACGCTGGGAATGACCTTGTGCCCACGAGCCTCAGCTAAAAGCGAAACATAGTAGCCCAAGGTTTGATAACGATACGATCGACATAAATTAAACACATGAACTTTTTTGGGTTCGTTATAACGAGGATCAGAAAGATATTCCCGACTTGAAAGAACCTGCACTCCAGGAATTTTAAGAGGCCAGTCTTTCGGATGCGTAACAACAACAAAGGTATCCATGTTTAGCGTTTTTTATTTTCAAGAACTGACTTGGTGTTGGATTTGGGTTGTAAAACTAATAAATTGGCATCGTAGGTCACAATGCCCAAAAAGATAGAAGCAATCAGTCG
Organism: bacterium; assembly: GCA_031972915.1. Classification (GTDB taxonomy): domain Bacteria; phylum UBA10199; class UBA10199; order DSSB01; family DSSB01; genus DALYDW01. Next base: position 1,171 of record DALYDW010000226.1, on the reverse strand, counting down.
CTCAAAACTGACTGAATATTTTTGGTCCTCCGAAAATGGGTTGGGAATGTACGGATCGGCCACCCAGAGACGATGGGTCTTGGCATCGTAGCCATAAACCACAACGAAATGACCCGAGGGTAAACCTCGCACATCGTCTGGCATGCCCGTGCGACCGTCTTCCCTGGCGCACTGATAAAGATAGGTAGCGCTCAAGCCTGTAAGCATGGGAATATTTGCATCGAGATAGCGCCGCAGCAGAGCGGGCTTAAGAGGTTCAAAGCGGATCTCTCCTCCTAAATCCAAAAATTGTAAATAAGCCTCGGTGGCCCAACTGAGCTTTTTCTTTTTCTTGGCCTCGTCTTGATCGCGCAATTTCTGTCGAAGATCGACACCCGTTTCGGTGAACCAAGTGGGATCGAATATATTGAGGTTGTAGGTATACAAGGTGGCACTAAATCCCTGCTTCAAGGCATGGCAAGCCAAAATAACGGCCAAAGTTCCCCCATCTTCCAGTTGGGGAACCTCTTGTAAAATTTCCCCAAGGGGCCTTTCTTTTTGAAAATGTCGGTAAACGGCATGAAGACAGGTCGGGCCACAACTGGTTTCATCCGGTTGAGGTAGGATGGAAAACGGTGGTGAGGCATTCATGGCCCAGGGTTGTAACTGAATTTTTTACACCCTGCAATCAGGGCATCCCACAACCTCTTCCGTCCACCCCCGATAAGACCCGCAGGGTTGTTTTTATAAGACCTTCTGCATTCGAGGTTAAATAAAAACCGCTCTCAAAACGGGTAAGTTCCAATAAATCCCCATTCTTAAGATGCGGCTTGCACCTAAGGTGGGGGCGTTTCCGGGTAAATCATGTCGTTTATTTTTTCTCATCGCCCTGGGCAATCCAGAGTGGCCACTTTTGCTCGATTTCAAGAGCACTCCACCAGGAGCACCAAGCTTTCGCCCAAAGCTCAACTCTCCTGGGAATTGTTGCTGCTCTTGTTGAAAGTGTCCCGCCCACGAGGAGCTTCCCTCAACGCTCACCTTGACGTCCAAGTCCTCAACAAACTCAAGACCGAGCTATCCCAGGGCACCTCGCTACAGTACGCCCTGAAACAACTTACCCCCTCCTTAAGGCGACACCTCGAAACCCATTTGGGCACAGATGGATTTCGGCGTTTTTTGGAATGGAGCTCCC
>DALYDW010000225.1:0-2962 GCA_031972915.1 bacterium | reverse complement strand
CAGAAAGTTGACAGGAAACACCGTGAGCATCTCCCCAACGCTTGAGCGCCTTCAACAATCCCATGGGCCCACAGGCGAATATTTGTCGAAGCCCACCTTGTGACCAATCCTGTTCCAGCAATTCGGTAACGCGGCCGCAGTATCCAAAAGAACCATCGTCCGTGCTGCAAAAAACTTTAGCTCCCAGACTTTCGAAGGCCTCGAGATATTGTAAATCACAATGACTTTGGGCCCCGTAATACAAAACAAACTGACGTCCTTGATGCCTAAACTGAGCGGCCATCTCCAAAAAAGGCGCCACACCATAACCACCCGCCACAGCCACCACCGGGTCATCGGCAAGCACTTGAAAGCCATGACCCAAGGGACCTAAGATCCATAGGTTCTGTCCCGGCAACACCCGACTGAGAGCGCGAGTGCCCTTTCCCACAACTTTGTAGAGGATTTCTGTTACATCTTCTTGTTGTCGAGCGAGACTAAAAGGACGCCTTAATAAAATGCCCTCCTCAGGAGGTACCTGGAGCATGGCGAATTGTCCTGGAACAAAACCTTTGTATTCGGTTTTTAATCCTAGACGAAAATAGTCTCCTCCACCATGTTCGTGATAAACAACCGGACAAAGACGATCTCGCATTTAAATTTCCTTCCTCATGATGATGGCGTCTTCTTGATTGTCGCTATAGTAGCGTTTGCGTACCCCTGCCCGTTCAAAACCAAATTTTTCATAAAGACTTTGGGCCTTACGATTTGCAGCACGAACGTCGAGATACAAGGCCTTAACATCGTGCTGATGCCCAAAAGACATCATTTGCTCCATTAATTTTCGAGCCACTCCCCTACGCGCATAGGGGGGATCCACGGCGATACTGACCAATTCGATTTCGTCCGCAACCAACCAATAATCGATATAAGCCAAAATCTTGCCTCGATAAGTTGCGACCCATAGCTGAGCCGCCTTAATTTTGAGTTCTTGTTCCAAGATCTCGCGGGTGTAGGGCTGCTCAAAACAAGCCCTTTCAATTCTCAAGACTTCTCCCAAATCCTTTCGGGTCATGGGACGTAATCTACAGGCGATGCTCTTGGCCATAGCGGTAGAGTTCTCGATGGAGTTCAGACAATCCTTCGGAGGTTTTGACCGATACCCAATGGAAGGTCAAAAGATTTTCCAAGCCCAGATTAAAAATAAACTTCTGCACATGTTGTTTTCCATGCGCACGTTCTGACTGAGTCAAGCGATCAGCCTTGGTGAGAAGCAAAACGAGTCGATGTGCTCGCTGGAGCAGGGAAGTAATGAGATCTTCTTCGGTCTGCCCCCAATCCCGTTTTGCATCTTGCAATAAATAAGCAAAAGCTCCCGCGGGTAAACTATCAAAAAAGGCCTCCATCAACTCTCTCCACCGTCTCAATTCGTCTTGAGATTTTTTCGCATAACCATAACCTGGCAAATCAACCAAGGTCAGCCCCCCCTTGGCTCGATAGTAATTTACGGAAGCCGTCTTTCCGGGATGCTTGGAAACATGGGCCGTGCTGCCCCCGGTCAGAGCATTGAGCAAAGAAGATTTCCCCGCATTGGAGCGACCTAAAAAAACCACTACCGGCCCTTTCAAAGAGATCAGTTCTGACTTTTGGTAAGCCGTCTTAAAAAGTTGGACTGAAAATACGGAAGCCATGACGTCTGATCTAAGTAGGAGTCGAAGAAAGTGTTGTGGAAGTTTTTCGCCCAGAACGGTGTCGAATTGCGGCTACCAAAATCCATAGCAGTTCCAAGGCCACAAAGACGCTGACAAACTTGGCACCTCCCGAACTAAAGCCATAGGAGTGGAGTCCTACTCCCAGCACGAAATTAACTCCGTACCACGCCATTAAAACGAGGAGATAGGAAACCACAGCACCCACAGAGAGGCCAAATCCACGCACCCATCCCACATAGCGGCCGTGCAATAAAGCCAAGTAGCCTAGCAAGGCAATGAGAGCCCACACTTCTTTGGGATCCCATCCCCAAAATCGCCCCCAAGACTCATTAGCCCAAACCCCACCCAGAATTGTTCCAGCGGCCAACAACACCACCCCAATCTGAATGGCCCGATAAATAAAAAAATTCATGGAATTGAGTTTGGCGACGTTTCCCGGCCTAAAAAGATAAAATCCCAAGTTGATATTGGCGACTCCCAAGGCCAAAGTAAAAGCACCGTAACTTAAGGTGATGGTCAAGACATGAATGGTCAGCCAAAAATTGCTCCGCAGCACGGGCACCAAGGGTTGAATTGAAGGGTCCAACACCGAAGGAGCCGAGTCGGCCACAATCAGTCCCAAAGTTGCCATGGCGGAGGCCGCCAATACAAAGAAACGACTTTTGTAAATGGCCTCCAAAATTAAGGCGAATAAAACCGTGCCGTAGGGAATCCACAGCACAGTCTCGTACATATTGGTGACAGGGGCCCGTCCGGAGATCCAAATACGCAAAATAAAACCGTAAGTATGTAGAGCAAAAGCCGCTAAAAAAACGAGAATCCCAGCACGATAGGGCCATGGAGAACGAATGGCAAAGCTCAACAACAATAAGAAACCGGCCAAGGTATATCCCACCCAAGACCAATGAAAAGGCCGCAATTGATTGAACAAGACCTCTCGTTTTAAGGCGCTGGAGCTGGGATAAACACCGAGTTTTTCACCTTGTCGCTGCAAGAGGTCTTTCACCAAAGGAGCCACTTCCGAAAATAACGTGGCCTCCCCTCGATAATAGGCCGTGAGCAGCCCCTGAAATCCCGCCGTCACCCGGGCCTCCGGGGTTGAGGGAGCCTTGTCCAGGCTTAGCGCCGGATAACGTGCAAAAAGTTGCGCTAAACTTTCCCAACCTCCTTCTGTTTTAGGATAGAGGGTCAGGGTAGATCCCTCTGCCAAAGCGTAATAACGCTGTAAGCGATCGGCGAGTCGTAGTGTTTCTTGTTCAGCTGAGTCCAAC
>DALYDW010000224.1:0-2998 GCA_031972915.1 bacterium | reverse complement strand
AAACGCAAACCTAAAGACACGGGCCGCACGGTAATACCAATAAACTCGATAATGAACATCAAGGGAGCCAAGCCCAAAACAGGTCCACCAAAATGACGCAAATAGGGCCATAATCCTTGGGTTTTGATGCCCACATAGTTGAAGTAAATAAAAACCACCAAGCCCAAGGCGAGAGTGGTATTGATATTATCTGTAGGCGGCAAAAATCCGGGGAAAATCCCCAGCAGGTTTAGCAAAAAGATAAAGATGAAGAGAGTGCCCACCAGAGGGAAATACTTTTTGGCCTCATGCCCTATGATACCCTCCATGAGCCCAAGAATAGCCTCGCAAGACACCTCGAAAATCCCCGCAACGCTTAAGCCAGCACCGGGAACTAAATTTTTTTCGGTCTTGCGCAAACGAAAATAAACCACCCAACCCAAGAGAAATAAAATCAGAGCAATAAGCGCAGTGTGGGGGATATGCACTTGCGTATGCTCAATGCCTAAGAGATGACCCAACCAACTAAAATGTCCCATAGGAACTCCAAATTTCTTAACGGGGACCTAGGGGCCCCATCGACTATTCGGTAGGTGCCCTAAACAAACCCAAGACACCTTCCAAGATTAAAACTACCACCACCGTACTCAGGCCCAAGAGAAAGGCCACGGGGTGCGGTCGTAAAAAAACTAAAACCACGACCAATGCCCCCATTCCTCCCAATAACTTAAAGACAATCTGGGCCAACAAGCGCCGCCTCGACACACGGTGAGCACCGGTCAGGGCAAGGACGATCTTCCGTAAAAGATGGAAGTTCACTCCAGCCAAGAGCCCCCCTCCCAAAAAACTCAAGGTAAAGGCTCGATCTTGCAGGGCCACGCTCGCCAGGGTACCCAATGCCACTGTAATCCACTGGTAGAGCTCCAATACCCGACTACGATCGCTCAAGTCGGTTTCAACCTCAGTGGATTTTTCTACAGGGTCGTCTGTCATGGTGCGGGTCGGCGTCCGTCTTCCGAACTCTTTCGAGTCCGGCGGTGTCGCCGCCTTTGATTCCAGGTCAAAATCTTGATCAGATTCGCAAATCCCCCCACCGAACCTAACAGCAGACCCAATAGGGCTAGCCAAGGAGAAGTCCCCCACCGTTTGTCGAAAAAATCACCGAGCAACAACCCCCCGGCCACCGCAACGGCCAGTTGCATCCCGACGCCTCCGTAAATACCGAAGGCTATCAAAAAGGGGTCGGTGCCCTTAGGTTTAGGGTCCTTCAACGGGGCCCGGCCTTAGCATGGTGCCCCTGGGGGGTCAAGGCAGTAGCGGATGAAAAACAATGGATCAAAAACCACCGCAAATCCTTTGGGCATCCCTAGGAAAATTTGTTAGAAGAGGGTCTCTCGAACATACTCCACCCTTCTTTTTTTGGGAGGTTCCCATGGGACGCGGCTTTCGCCTGTGTTTAGGAATTTTCTCTCTACTTTGCGTTTGCACCCCCCTCTTGTCTTACGCCCAAACCCATAATCGCATCGAATTCATCCTCGACGTCTCCGGTTCGATGGTCGCGTTGGCAGGTGGAGAGAAAAAAATCGATGCCGCCAAGAAAGCCATTCAAAACGCGGTGGCGGAAATCCCCGAGGGCAGCATTGTGGCACTACGCCTCTACGGCCATCGGGTGCCTAATCAAAACAAGGCTGAATCGTGCCGAGATACCGAACTGGTGATTCCCTTCGGTCCCATTCAAAAACCTGCATTTTTGGGGGCAGTCACTAAGGCCGTTCCCTTGGGACAAACTCCCATCGCCTATTCTTTGGAAGAAGCCGCGAAAGATTTTGGAGCTCTGCAAGACGAAACCGCCATGATCATTCTCGTAAGCGACGGGGCCGAATCCTGCGGTGGTGATCCTTTGGCCGTGGTTCAAGCCCTCCAAGCCAAGGGCTTCAAGGTGAAAGTTCACACCATCGGCTTTGATGTAGACGCCACCACACGAGCCCAACTGATGGCCTTAAGCCAGGCCACGGGAGGACAATATCAAGACGCTAAAGACGTGGTCGGCCTCACCCAATCCTTACAGGACTTAACGAAACAGGCTTTGCTGATCGAAAAACAGGGCCCCACCGTGTACGGCGAGGCAATTCGTGGCGGCGATACTTACGAAAGTGCCGTAGCACTCCCCCTCAATAAGTTACTGCACCTCGACCATCACCAACGCAAAGGTCAGTACGATTATTTTTATTTGGACCTCAAGGAAGGGCAGTCCCTTGAAGCGTTTTTTCAAACGGCGGAGTTTGGCATCGAGATCAACGAGGCCAATCAAACCCGGGAAAACAAAATGCCCTACCACGGCATGGAAATTCACAACGCCGAGCGGCAGCGCCTGCAAAAAGAAACCATCATCGGCGGGGCCAATGTCAAAAAAACATTGGGGGTCTCCGTGGGACAAGGCCAAGCGGGACGTTACTATATTTTGATCGGCAACGATTACGACCCCCAGCACATGAACAGTCCCTTTCAAGTCAATTTGGTAGAACACTTCGACGCGGGCAGTTCGGGTGACGCGGGTGATACGGAGGCCCAGGCACTGCCCGTTCAGGCCGGAAAGTACGTGGCCTACTTAGGACCCAACGATAGTACTGATACTTATAAATTTACGACTCAAGCAGGGGTAAACTACGACATCAAGGCTCGGGGAAAAGAAGGCAAGATTCAATTTCGCATGACCCTGATCGATGGCGATGGCGTTCAACTTTTGCAAAGCTCCTCACCCAACGAAGGCGCCTCAGTAAAAGCCGAGAAAATTTCCTTACCCAAGGGTGGAGAGCTTTTTATTAAACTCTCCAACTCGGGAGCAGACGCATCCGACGTGGCCTACGATTTTGAAATCACCCCCGCGGGCGCCGCGATCCCAGCGGCCACACCTGGAGTGGCTCCCTCGGCACCTGCTGTAGCACCCGCACCGCAAACACTGACAACTTCAAATTCCAACACCGCATTGCCTTCAAACACAACAACACCTCAGGTCACA
>DALYDW010000223.1:0-3000 GCA_031972915.1 bacterium | reverse complement strand
AGATTTTATCAAAATGCTCATCGACGAGGCTAAGCTTTCGGTATTGCTCAGCCATACCAATATCGTGCAGGTCTACGATCTAGGAAAAGTCGGAGAAGATTATTTCATCTCCATGGAGTACATCAACGGCATCAACCTACGTGAAGTGCTCAATCGCCTCAAAGAAACCGAAGCCCCCCTCGCGGAAGAATTAGTCTGCTACATCATCAGCGAAATTTGCAAAGGTCTAGACTACGCCCATTCGAAGAAAGATTCCGATGGTAAACCACTAAATATCGTCCATCGAGATATCAGCCCGCAAAATATTCTGATTAGCTTCGAAGGCGAGGTTAAGATCGTCGATTTTGGAATCGCCAAGGCGGCCATGAATATCAGCCATACCATGGCGGGTATTCTCAAGGGGAAGATTAGCTATATGTCCCCCGAACAAGCCCTCGGCAAGCCCATCGACCGTAAGACCGACATCTTTTCTACGGGCCTAATGCTGTATGAATTACTCACCGGAGAAAAATTTTTTACCGGTGAAACCCAGTTCGAAGTCTTAAAAAAAATTCGAACCACTCGGGTCACCGAAGCTAGTTTTGGAGACCGTTTTCCCGAAGCACTACGCAAGATTCTGGCCAAATCTCTAGCTTACTCGATCAAAGACCGTTACGACAACGCGGGAGATTTTCAGATCGATCTCACCCGCTACCTCTACACGACCTTCCCCGACTTTACTCCCCGCAAACTCAAAAATATTATGGCGCAAATCTTCGCCAACGAGATTGAGAGCAAGCGTGAGCGCGAAAAACGCATCGAGGAAGAAATCGAGCCGCAAACGCGGTCGATTATGATCGATCCGCAATCCCAAGAAGATATTGTTCATCGGGAACGTACTTCCGAGCAAAGCGCAGGTGGGGTAGAAAGACAGGCCACCCAGACTTTTATCGAAAGCTTTATCAGCGGCCAAGAAGGACCCGATGCCAACCCAGAACCTTCCATTACCCGTACCCAGCAAAGAATGGGCCCCGAATTCGAGGCGGAGGCCACTCCCTCCCCCACTCGGGGCACACCGCAAGCTCCCTTACCCCCCGTTTCCTCTCCGAAGAAACCCGGTGGACTTGGAAAAATTATCGGCCTCAGTGCCGTAGCCCTGTTATTGGCCTTGGGCACATGGACTTATTTCAAAACCGATCTCTTCAAAGGAACCCCTCCCGAGGCCCCTAAGCCGGTGGCACAGGGGGTACTGCAAGTTCAGTCAAACCCCGAGGGTGCGCAGATCTTCGTCAATGGAACCAACACGCAAAAGGTAACCCCGGCCAAAATCGAACAACTCGATATAGGTCCAGCACTCACCGTCACGTTAAAAAAGCCTAAACACAAAGAATGGTCAAAGACTCTCACTTTAACCGATCCCAACCCGGTGGCCCTAAACCCCACTCTTGAAGTCATTCCCGTGGGAAGCATTAAAGTGAGTTCCACTCCCCCAGGAGCTAAGATCCTGCTCGATGGTGAAGATACTGGAAAGACCACGCCTGCTACTCTGGAAGACGTTCCCCTCTCCAAGACTTACTCCCTCAAGTTAGAGTTGGAAAAATACCGCACCGCCGAAGAACGAGTGACCATTTACTCCATCGAGCCCATGGAGTTTCAAAAGAAACTCGAAGAGATTCAATACGGCAATCTTCAAGTCACCTCCAATCCCAGCGGAGCCTCAGTTTACCTTAACAATAGCAATACTGGAAAAAGCACTCCCGCTACCTTAAATAACCTTGAAGTGGGGAAAAGCTACACGGTTCGTTTGTCGCGTCCCGGGTATCAAGAGGTCACTCGATCTGTGAATATTGCGAGCACTGGGACCTCCAACATTAAGGCAACTTTGACAGAAAAAGAAAAAATCGAAGAAAAGGCCCCAGAAACCAACGATAAAATTAAAGAAGCAGCCGATAAGCTTAAACTCATGGAGGCTCAAAAAGAGGCCGAGCGCACCCAACAAAAAGAGGCCGAACTGCTGAAAAAGCAAAAGCAAGAACAAGACAAAAAACGAGAAGCCGAATTGGCAAAAGAAAAAGCCGATAAATCCGAAGCAAACAAAAATGCTCAAAAAGGCACCTCGAGTGATGAAAAGCCTCAAGGGACCGTGGCTTACGTGAGCGTTTCCAGCGATCCCAAGGGAGCCGATGTTTTCATCAATGGCGTTCGTAAAGGAAGTGCTCCGGGAAAATTTGACGTGGCCTCTGGAAAACCCACAGAAATCTCAATTAGCAAAAGTGGCTTATCCACCGTAACCCGTGTGATTACCCTCCGCCCCGGCGAAACCCGCAACCTCGGAACCATCAATTTAAAGGGCTCCGAGGCCGCTGGCATCGTCGTCATCGACTCCAATCCTCCGGGGGCCATGGTATTGCTCAACGGCCAACCTCAAAGCCGAACCCCTCTCAGGGTCAAGGGACTGCGCCCTGGAGTTAATTATCAATTCACGGTCCAAAAAGAAGGCTACGAGTCTTGGACTCGCTCGGTGACGATTGGGGAAGACGCCAAATCTTTCATGGCCAATCTAAAAAAGAACTAACAAAGAATCCATATGAAGCACATGAACGAACTCGAAGGCCAAACCCAACTTTTAGAAATCGATGAAAACCGAGACGTAGTCTCGCTGCGCAAGTGTTTACTAAAAGTCGTAGCGGGTCCCGATGATAAAAAGAAGTTTGATTTGGGACAAAAGCTCACCCGCATCGGTAAAAAAGAAGATAACGATTTTGTCTTGATGGACAACACGGTGAGCCGTCATCACATCTCGATCGAGATGACTTCTGATTCCTACCTATTAAAAGATCTAGACTCTACGAACGGCACTTACATCAATGGTCTCAAAGTCAAAGAAGCCTATCTTACTCCCGGCGATATTATCAAAATCGGCAGTTCCGAAATCGAGTTCGTTGCTTTTGACGAAAAAGTTCGCATCGAACCCAGCCCCCATACCGAATTTGGTGAATTGGTGGGAAAAAGCAAAAAAAT
>DALYDW010000222.1:0-3147 GCA_031972915.1 bacterium | reverse complement strand
CTACGGACTTCCTCCTTCGCAAAGCTCCTTCGCGATCCACGCCATCGTCACTCAGCACTATTTCGCCGGAGCGGCCTGCCCCATCGGCGGCTCTTCTCAAATTGCCAAAACGCTGATCAACACTTTAGAAAACTCGGGTGGCAAGGTTTTGGTCAAGGCAGAAGTCGCGGAGATTCTGCTGCGCGGCTCCCAGGCCAGGGGCGTCAAACTCAGCGACGGAACCCTCCTCGAAGCCTCTCTCGTTATCAGCGATGCCGGAGCTCCCCTTACTTTCGGCACTTTGCTCCACAATCCACCCGAATCCGTTTTGCGAATTCGAGAACAAATCAAAAAAATCGGCCATTCAGCCTCGCATCTTTGTCTTTACGTGGGCTTGCAAGGCAGCGCTCAAGACCTGCAACTGGGGACCACCAATTACTGGATTTATCCCGGCTTCGACCATGATCAAAACTTTCAAGACTTTCTCCACAATCCCCAAGCTCCTTTCCCAGTCGTATATTTGTCTTTTCCTTCGGCCAAAGACCCTGAGTTTGCTTCACGGCACCCGGGACGCGCCACCCTAGAAGCCGTCACCTTCGCCCCTTACGACTGGTTTCGCGCTTGGGAACACACCGAATGGCGTCAACGCGGCGCTGATTACGAGGCCTTGAAACAAGCCTTTTCGGAGCGCTTACTCCAAACCCTCTACCAGTGGGTGCCTCAAACGCGGGGTAAAGTCGACTACCACGAACTCAGCACTCCACTTTCCACCCGTCATTTCTCTAATTACCCAGAAGGTGAAATTTACGGTCTTAACCATAGCCCAATGCGATTTCGTCAGCCGTGGCTACGTCCCCACACTCCAATAAAAAACTTGTTTCTTACGGGACAAGACATCGTCTCCGATGGCATCGGTGGAGCACTCATGGCTGGAGTGCTGACAGCCTCCGCCATTACCGGAAAAAACCTGCTGAAAAACTTATTAAAGCCTACCTCCCACGCTTAATTTGAGCTTCTCTCTCCATAAAAATCCCAGAAGTGCTTGCCTCTGAGACAAAGCCTTTGTTAGCGAGGCCTTCGTCCAACTCAGGGAGGTCAAACATGGGAAAAAATATTTCGTATCTTCGACCCGACGGTCAAGCCGTTCCCGCCTACCTTGCCGAACCCGAAGCAGACGCCCCGGGAGTCGTGCTCATTCAAGAATGGTGGGGAGTCACCGAGCATATCAAAAGCATTGCAGATCGCCTTGCTGAAGCTGGTTACCGCGCCTTGAGTCCCGATCTTTACCGAGGACGCACTACCCGCAAGGCCGAAGAAGCAAACGAGTGGATGAACTCCCTCGACTGGCAGGCCGCTGTTCATCAAGACCTCAAAGGCGCCGTCGATTTCTTCAAAAATTCGGGAAACAAAGTTGCCGTTTTAGGCTTTTGCATGGGAGGTGCCCTCGCCTTGGCCACGGCCGTGCACGCCGCTCCCCTCGATGCCACCGTGTGTTTTTATGGCATTCCCCCTGTAACTTTGGCCGACCCGGGCAAAATTCGAGGTCCCTTGTTATGCCACTTTGCCCAACAAGACGATTGGTGCACTCCCAGCGCCGTCGATGCCCTAGAAAAAACCTTGCAAACAGCTGGGGTTTCTTTCGAGCTACATCGTTACTCAGCCCAGCATGCCTTCTTCAACGACAAACGCCCCGAAGTCTTCAACCCCCAAGCCGCCAATTTAGCCTGGAGTCGCACCTTAGAATTTTTGGGGAAAAATTTAGGAAAATAATCCTTCGCTCCTCACAATGACAGGGCATAGTAAAAGCACTGCAGCAACAATGGTTTGTCTAACGAAGAGCCGGGTGGAACATCCCTTGACGGTTGTCGTTTTAAACGACTACAAAACTTAATCGCGAAAATTTTTAAATTGCAGTGGAATACCGAAATCCTGACCCCGAAGATAGGCAATGGCCTCTTGCAAGTCGTCTTTCTTTTTTCCGGTAACACGAACTTGATTGTCTTGAATTTGCGCTTGGATCTTTAGGGAAGCTTCTTTGAGAGACTTTACTATTTTTTTGGCAATGTCGGTTTCAATCCCTTCAACTAACTTAATTTCACACTTTGCCATCCCTGCCGCCGCCGCCTCGATTTTTCCAAAAGTCATGGCCTTGGCGTCGATGCCTCGCTTGATCATTTTGGAAAGCAAAATATCCTGCACCGCTTTTACCCGAAAATCATCTTCGCTCACCAACTTGATTAGACCCTTTTCTAATTCGATGGAGGTCTTCGATCCGCGAAAGTCATAACGAGTGGAAATTTCTTTACGTGCTTGATTGAGAGCATTGTCGACTTCTTGCAGATCAATTTCGCTAACGGTATCGAAAGATGGCATGGAAAAATCCTTTCTAAACTATCTCTCAAAGAAGATCGGAAGGAAAAAGCGCCCCCGATCTCAAGAGAATTTAAGGCGTGACCGCCTTAACACCCTTTTCACGAAATTCAAAGATTTCATCCCCTATTTCCCCATTGGCCAGCACTGAAGAAAAACGATAGTGAGAAAGATTGCCCGTATCGGTCAGAAAGTAAATTTCGGCCGCCAAATGAGTTTGTGGATCAAACCCCACCACGAGCCACTGAATTGCGGAACGCTTCCTCAAGGGTGTGAGTTCCATCCACTGCAAACTTCCTTTCTCAGCCTGAAGGGATTTCCATTTCTGAGAATCAACCTCTTCCACAGCGAAATCCTGGGTAAGCTGACCAAATCCCCCTAAAAAGCTTAAGGCCTCAGAAGGTACTGTCCCCTCGTCAACCTTGAGAGTTTGCACTTGGGACTCTCCTTCTTGGTAAATCCACAATTTTTTTCCATCACTCTGATAGCGGCGGGCTGGACTGCCTTCATAGCGAATCCAAAATTTTCCTGGTTTTTTGAATTGGGCTTGCCCACGCTTATTGACCTTTTGCTCCAAGACCTCGACGTAGGTCTCTTGGACGAAATCCATACGGAGAGCTTGAGTCGCCTCGTAACTTTTCTGCACTTGTTGAGCAATGGCACCCAAGTCCCCCCCCCATAATCCCTGTCCTCTCGCCATCCCAGCCCCTAGAACTAGGATAAAAAGCAACGAAATTAGATTTTTTCTCATGGGGACGTCTCCTTAGTGGATGAGAAACCAGGAGATAGCCTTGAATT
>DALYDW010000221.1:0-3191 GCA_031972915.1 bacterium | reverse complement strand
GCAAACCCGTGGCCGATTGGTTGGCTCCAATTTTTGCGGTGGACCAAATCATGTAGGACAACACCAGGGGAATGCCCAACCCCACCAATAAACGTTGCCAGAAAAACATACCGTGGCCCCGCTCAATATCCATCAACCATTGAATAGACGCGGCTCCTCCTGGCACTTTGACAGAAAAAAACCAAAGCGTACCCGCCACAACCAGCACGCGAAGCACCAATACCAGGATAAGAATCTCCGCCATACGCCGAAGTAACTTTTTGGGCATGGACTTCACCAAATACCAGTGACCAAACACCATCGCTAAAAGAAAGACCCCCAAAAACCAAGACGCGGTCAAAAAATCTACCGAAAGCAAAAGTCCCTTGAGCCCACCTTGTAAACCCTCGGGACGAAAAGCCATTCCTTCCAAACCCAAGGCCAAGGCCCCCGACAAGGCCCCAACTCGCACCCAAGCCTTGGCTCCTCCCAATTTTTCACGCCGCATCCGCACATAGAGAAAAAAAACAACCAACCCATAGACAGAAAAAGCCACCATCGCCGCTTGGGACCACTGTTGCTGAGTGGCAGAAACGGCACCGAAATTTTGCGGCAATTGTAGCGGGTAGTACCAGGCCAAGCCCAACCCCAAAGCAACCAGAATGGAGCTTAAGCCGCTGGAAAGCTGATAAAACTTTCGATCAACCTCTTGCAGAGGCATCATGGCCAAAGTGACCATGCAACCCACAGAAAGCTGAAATAAAAACAAGACTAATAGAAAAGAAATAGGAAACATGCCTCGCGGGCCTAATGGATCACACCGGAATTCTCAAGGGGCTTTTCTTGAAGGCCAGGAATTCCGCAGTCCCACCCATAAGCCCGTTGGTGGAAAAGACTTACGTAGACTACAACCTCCGGAGGAGGCGCTGTCCACCTGTTGGGGCACCATGGGCAATTGCAGCGGAGGCTCTATATCTTCAGGATTGGCATCGGTAATGAGATGGCCTCCTGCAATTTCAGGACAACGCTGCCCCTCCTCACATTCACAGGTCACTACCGCCTCAACGGGGCATTCGTCAGAAAATTTTTGAAAAGGTGGATCGACGGGTTCGACGCTCGAGCCTCCCGTAAATTGGGGATTCAAGCGCTGCACGCACAGCTGATAACTTTGCCCCGGAAGCAACCCAGTGATCCGATAGAACCCACAATCGGCACGGCAATTTCCCTGACTCGAATTGAAGGCCTCCACCCGAGGCGACTCCGCACCTGAGACAAAGCTGATAGCATCGATCGTCGCCAATTCTGGATTGGTATTGTGAGCTGCTACCTCCACGCCTCGCAGTTCGGTTTTTGCATCGGAGGCATAAACCGTTCCCGACACTTGGCAGTAACGGGCCTGGGGATCGCCATAAAGACGCTCAAACGTCGCGCTATCGTCGCGATGCAAGGTGGTACGCTCGACCCCACGTACCAAAATAGGAAACATCATAGGAATTCCAGGAACCAAGTCGGGGCTACAGCCCGACTCGCTGGCGATACAAGATTCAAACACTTGAGGATTGACTTGGGCATGGTCCATTCCCAAAAGGTGCCCCACTTCGTGGGTCAAAATCATGCGAATTTCCGCATCACTCAAGGTGCGTTGACATGGAGCGCATCCCTCCCGAGTCACAGGGCTGGGCAAACAGGCACCGCTAAACAAGGCCCGACCTCGACGAATAATGCGCCGCAAAGGATCTCCAGATCCATCGTCAATTTCGTCGAAACCCGCGAAACCCAAAATAGAAAACTGGGCACATTCTCCAAATAAACTTTCTAAAATGGCACCATCTTGGTCAAAAACAATGGGAGAAAGACACTTTTCGGGATCGCCTCCCAAAACTTCTGCGTAACAATCGTCGTGCCCCTGCTCAACGAATTGCTTAAAATTGCCAGCATCGACCCCATCGGGAAATCCCTTGTCTTCGAGCAAATCTCCTTGCTGAATCGACAAGGGCGTACCGTCCTGTGCCCATTCTTCGAAGGCATCGTGCAACAACTGAAAGGACGCCTGCACGTCATAACTGGCGCCACGTGCGGGATCGTTATTTAAGGCACCGTGCTCCACATTGAAAACCAAGGGACGATCTAATCCCCAACGAAGTGGGTATCCCTCGATGTCGGTTTGAATGGCCCCCCCGGCCCAAGCCCGACCCAACCCCAACAGCCACAAGACGATCCACAAACGCCGCATCCAAGCCATGGAACCCCCCGCATTGAAACTTCCCCCAATTTTTTCTTAATTCATTTTGATCACACCCGCATCCATGACCTTATTGATGCCCGCGGGACATACCACTTCCACTCCGGAATCCTCGGGAGGATTGTCAAAACCGTTGTAAGTGCGTACTCGAGTACAGGGCTCTAGAATAAAATCGATGGGCTGGTTGGGATTCCCGTTCTTTTGAAAGGCTTGCACCCCGATTTTGTAGGTACCGGCCCCCAGTCCACGAATTTCGAAGCGGTCGCAAACATTGCCAACACAATTAGTGTGCACCTTGAGTTCTTCGGCGGCATTGTCGGCATTTAAACAGGCGTTGTAATTTGCACCGGAGAAACAAGCGAGTCCTTGGCTATTACGCGGAGCAAAAGCCCCGGTCACCGTCGCCGCAGAAAACTCGGGACTGGGCTCTCCGTCCACCTCACGCGCCGCTACAACCTCGAAGCATCGGCCCGACTCTCCGGAGTTGGTTTGGGCTCGTCCTACGATGGTGCAAGTCTTGGCATCGGGATCGGGATACATTCCCGCAAAGGTCACCTGATCGTCATAATGCAAGGTGGTCAGATCGGCGCCCGGCACAAAAAATCCGATCATGGTGGGAATGCGCTCCAACTCAGCCGCCGAGCAAGTGCCGGACACACATTTGAGATACTCGTCTTTATTAACCAAGGTATGATCCATGCCGAGAAAATGGCCAAGCTCATGGGTCATGGTGCTCTCCACGGTTTTTAGATCGATGCCCTCGGGACAACAATTGCCACATTGAGGATCAACCACTACGGGCGCGAGACAGGCACCCGAAACCACGGCCTGAGAATTACGCAACACTGGATTGGTGATTGTAAACTGAGGGTAGTCGTCGTCGGTCTCAGGCAAAATAGCCGCAAATCCCAAAATATCACACTGGGCGCACTGCCCATGAATCGCCTGAGTAATCAAACCACTCTCATCG
>DALYDW010000220.1:0-3202 GCA_031972915.1 bacterium | reverse complement strand
TCCAAATAAAATTCTAAAGACCATCGGGTGGCATCGTTGAGGCGACCGAGATCGACGCGCAAGTTTAAGCTGCTGTGGTGCTGTAGACCGCGACTCAGGGCGGCTAGTCCGATCGACCCCAACAGCCATGGGCAGAATTCTTGGAGCAGTTTTTCTAGGGTGGCTTGCCGTTGAGCTAAGTTTTTTTGATCTTGAACCCGCGCAAAATCTTTTCTCAATCGTTGCCAGTCGAGCCTTATTTGGTGCCAACGCAGAGCTTCGGGGGTCTGGCGAAAAAAATCAATTCCAAGCCTTAAGCGAGCTAGGTGGTTTTGCAGGGTTCCCAAGCTAAGAAAATTGGCGCATTGAAAACCCACCACCGATTGCAAATACATCCACGCGGAGCCCCAGAGTTTTTCGAGAGGGTCCGCAGGATTGGGAGGCTGCAGTCCGAGCATTTCGCTCACTGTGTTTGAGGCGTACAGGGCCGCTATGCCTCCTCCGTGATTGAGGGTAAAAAACGCCTTTTCTCCAAGTTGACTTAAGGCGGGAAGGGGTTGCGATCCCATGACTCGCCCCAGGGGAGAACGATGCAGGCTTGATTTGCCCTGGGGGAGAAAGGCCCACTGTGCCCAGCGGTGTGAGGCGGTTCGTTGAAAGAGGCTGAGGTTGGCGTGGTGCACCGCACGCATTTTTGTAAACAGCAGAAGCGAGGCAGCAACTTCTTTGCCCCAATTGTCTCCAAAAGAAAAACGAGAATTGTGATGAGCCTCGACGATTTGGTGGGTCGTTGTAAAGGCGCAGGCCTCGGTCAACAAGCCCAAAGCCGCGGCGCCGTGCTTGACCCAGGGCAATAGGCCTCGGCCTCGCGAAAAAAAATTCAAAGCAAAAATTTCTCCGACGGGTCCAAAAAATCCTGCGCTCATCATGGGAATGAGCGTGTTTGGGTGGGTGGCGTTTTGAATAAGCAGGCGACTCTGCAACGCAAATTTTTCTATCCGAGAAGTTTTACTGCATTCGAGTTTTTGCAGCAGTTGTTTGGCCCGCTCTTTCCATCGGGGGTGATCTCGATAGTGCTGGCTTAGGGCTATTGCTAGCTTGGTTTGGCCGCGTTTCGAGAGATGTTCGGCCCACTGTAGAAGCTCTCGTGCCCTGAGGTTTTCTTGTGGAATCTGTGAGAGCGAATTGAGATGCTGCAAGTGGGGGTTTTGTAAAATTCGGTTTCGCCAATAGTTATCGCTAGAATCGAGTTTGAGCGCTTTTAGGCTGGTAAAAATGTCTCGATCTTGGATGGCGTTGCGCGAGTGTTCCTTGAGCCATCGGTGAAAAAGCGATTCTAGGGGATGGGGAGAATGGGTAAAAAAATGATCCGGAACCTGTGGGTCGAGCTCCCGCAAAAGCAGTGGAAGCAAGACAAGGACGTCGTGGTCAGGAGAGGATGGGGTGAATTGTGCGGCTCTTGTTCTAGGTGGGTGGGCGAGACCGGAAGCAAAGGATTTGTGGGTAGATAGGGGTTCCATAATTGAAAGTCACTTTCATAATTATGGAAAATAAATCAATTAATTTATTTTTAAAGCAATAAATAAAAAAAGATAATTTTATTTATTGAAATTAATTTTCATTATTTCAAATTATTTTGAAACTAGAGTGAGGGATTTGGAGGGGGTAGGTGAGGCAAAACAGGGGTAGGGTACGCTGAGAGTGTTTGAGAATTTTATCCCACAACCTTGCGGTCAATGGTTTTGCTGACTCAAGAGAAGGCGGTACCTGTCACTATTTTGTCTCTGGAGTTGTTGGGGGAATCTTTGCTGCGCTGCATTGATAAACTGATCTGTTGTGGCCGCTATCGTTTTGGGAGGATTTTTTTGGCTTTCTTTTTTAGCGACATCTTGCAGTTGGGACACGGCGGATTCTGTGCGTTGAATCAATATATTGGCAAGGGTTTGTAGGTTCTTAGAAAGAAAGTTTACCGCTGACATGAGTGCCTCCACCTATCCATGAATAAAATTAAAAACGGACTCTCATTTTCATCGAAATGCTTCTTCGATGAACTGCAAGTCTTAGGCCACCCCATTGTCTGTAGAAGCTTTTGGGATAAAGGCCTAGGAAAACGGTCAGTTTTTAGAGGAGAGGGAGGCGACTTGCTTGGAAGTTTGAGGGTGCCGCACATCTAAAAAATTTACTCTTGGGTATTGCAGTCTCCAAAAATGCCTATTGAGTTTTTGGAAGTATGAATTTGAAATTACTGAAAGTCGTTAGGGTAGGAGTTAGACAATTCGATGACAGAGTTTGGGAAGAACGTCATTGAATGATGTCAGCAGTGCCGCTGTTTCTGCAATGTCGTTGCTATGCCCCTGTCGCTGCGAGGAGCGAAGCGACGTGGCAGTCTCTTGGTGTTGAGCACCTAAGCCACTCCTTGCAAAATATCGATTAGGGCTCGGCTCTGCTCTCCCCATTGAGGGGGGCTCGATAACAGGTCGTGATGGTCGCAACTCAATCGGGGGCGAGCAAAATTTTTTGCCGTCATAACTCTTCCTGGGAATCGAAGTTATAGTTCCTGCAAAATGAGAAAAGGCCCTCGCGTGTTGCTGGTTTTCAAAACAGCATCAAGGAGAATGTTTTGGCGAGGGTGACGAGTACAATACTCATGCGTGTCGAGAGCTTTAAAAGATCTAAGCATCGCATTAAATGATGAACAGAAGCTAAATGCGATTCTAAAATTTTCCATAAAGATTCGGTGCTCAAAAAAAAACAGCCCTTCTCTAAAACAGAGAAGGGCTGCAGAAAATAAAAAGGTTTCTATAGGGGCTGTTTATCCAGTGGCCGAAGATTACTGGTAACATCCACAATATTTTTTAACGGGCCGTTTTCTTCGGGAATCTCTCTTCGTACGGGGCAGTGCCCCTTTGCAGCGAAGCGATGCCTTATTCTGGTTTTCCTACGACGGTCTCGGCTTCCATCACCAAAACACTGGCGCTCTCCAAGTTAGATGGCGTTGATATTTTTGCGCCTACCCCATTGCCCAAACCTTTACTAAAAATATTAGAGATGCTGACTGATGGATGCAACGGGGTATCCGCTATGTTGCAGAGCATGAATTCTGCGCCTAGAGTGATTGTGAGAGTATTTGTGGGTTCTCCACCCTTGTCTCCCGTGACGTTTACGGGGTCCATCACCAAAACACTGGCGCTCTCCAAGTTAGATGGCGTTGATATTTTTGCGC
>DALYDW010000219.1:0-3230 GCA_031972915.1 bacterium | reverse complement strand
CGGGTGCTGCAGCAAAATCATGAACGCTTGCTTGGCCTCCGTGGGGTAGCCTTGGAGCAATTGAGTGAAACGCTGATTGTTAGATTGATTCAAGTCGTTGATTTTTTTGAGTAGGTCGAGGTGCTGGGTTCCCCAAGTTAAGGCTGCGTGGTGAATTTCTTTGGGATAAGCTTGGCTTAGGGATTCGATTTGTTTGGGGTTTCCTGCGGCGTCGACGACGATTTCGTTGATGAGTTTGGGAAAGCGGCTCAGCTGATAAATTTGGATTTGTTGTTTTCGATCGAAGGGAGCGATCCAGGACTGAAACTGTTGAGCGGAGCTTTGTTGGAGGGAACGCACCTCCTCAACTAATTTGGGGTAGAGAGCAACCTCCAAAACCGCTTGGCGAATTTTGAGCGGGTAGGCCATGAGGGCCTCGGCGCGATGGGGATCGGTGGAGTTGTCGGGGGACAGAGCCCACAAGGTTAAGGGAAAAAGCAAAAGTCCCAATATGAAAAAACGTCGAAGCATGGGTTCTCCTAGGTTGAAGTGGCCCTCACCCCAAAAAAACCGGTGGACTTAGCCGTGGATCATGCTGCCTTCCAAACCCAAGGCAGCTTCTTTAACGGCTTCGGCCAGGGTGGGGTGAGCGTGGATAGTAAGCCCAATGTCTTCGGCATTGGCAGAGAAATTTTTTGCCAGGCCCAATTCGGCGATTAATTCGGAGGCCCGCGGTCCCACGATATGGGCACCGAGGATGCGCTTTGTGGCTTTGTGAGCGATGAGCTTGACCCAGCCCTCTTTTTCTCCCAGGGCCAAGGCTCGGCCGTTGGCGGAGAAAGGAAACTTGCTGCTAAGGTAATCGATCCCTCGTTCTTTGGCCTGCTCTTCGGTCAATCCCACTGAGGCCACCTCGGGATGGGTGTAGACCACGGCGGGAATGGATTCATAATTCAATTGGGAGGCGTGGCCCAACATGCGCTCTACACAAACAACCCCCTCTTCGGAGGCCTTATGGGCCAGCATGGGTCCTTCGATGACATCGCCTACCGCGTAAATGCCAGGAACAGAGCTTTGAAAATTGCCGTCGACCTCAATGCAACCACGGGCATCGGTTTTGACACCGAGCGCCTCTAAACCTAGCCCTTGGGTGTAGGGCCGTCGGCCGATGGAAACTAACAAGACATCGGCTTCTAGGGTTTCGGTGTTTTTGCTTTTATCTTCGAGTTGAATGGACACCTGATTTTTTTTCACCTGGGCGGAGACCACTTTAGTTTCAAGACGAAAATCCAAGCCTTGTTTTTTGAGTAGTCGATGGAAAAGCTTTACGGCTTCCCCGTCCATCCCTGCGGCGATGCGATCGAGAGCCTCGACGACTGTAACCCGGCTTCCCAATCGACGATAGACGCTGCCCAGTTCGAGGCCGATATAGCCGCCCCCCAGCACCACCAGGTGTTCGGGTATTTTTTGCAGGGCGAGGGCCCCGGTGGAGTCGACGATATGTTTTTGATCGACGGGGACGCTCTTGAGATGCACGGGAGCGCTGCCCGTGGCGATAAGAATGCGGGGCGCCTTTAAAACTACCGAGTCCAAACCTTCAACGACTACGGTTTTTGAATCTTGCAATCGGGCCGTTCCAGAAAAACGCTCTACTTTATTTTTTTTGAAAAGGAAGTCGACGCCTCCTGTCAATTGCTCAACGATGCCTTGTTTACGAGCCATCATCTTAGCCAAATCGACGGAGACACTTTTTACCGAGATGCCGTGTTCCGAAAATTTTTCCTGAGCCTGGGCGACTAACTCGGAGGATTCGAGCAAAGCCTTGCTCGGAATGCAGCCGACGTTGAGACAAGTTCCTCCGAGGGATTTGTCTTTTTCGATACAAGCGACCTTTAAGCCCAGTTGGGCTCCGCGAATAGCGGCGACATAACCGCCGGGACCGGCTCCAATGACGATCAAATCAAAGTTTTTCTCGGCACTCATGGTAGTTCCTCTTTGCGCTCGATGGTCGATGTGCGCTTCAACATTCCTGAATGGGTGCGGGATGATTCAATGGCACAGCGACGACAGAATCTAAAAATTACAGGTCTTCTTCACTGAGAATATGAAATAGATCTTCTATTCCCTCTTTGATCGTCACAAGAAATCCCACAGCCTCTTTTCCGTCGATGATGCGATGATCGTAGCTCAGGGCCAGATACATCATGGGGCGAATTGCAATTTCGCCTTTTACCACAATGGGGCGTTCTTGAATCTTGTGCAGACCCAAAATGGCCGACTGAGGGGGATTGAGAATGGGGGTAGAAAGTAACGAGCCAAACACCCCGCCGTTGCTGATGGTGAAGGTTCCGCCACTCATTTCGGGGATGGAGAGCTTTTTGAGACGAGCCTTTTCACTCAAGGCCGACAGATTTTTTTCGAAGTCGGCCAAGCTCATGCGGTCGACATCGCGCATTACGGGAACCACCAAGCCATGGTCTGTGCTTACAGCCACACCCAGGTCGACGAAATCGCGATAGATGATTTCTTTGCCGGTGAAAGTCGCGTTGACCAAAGGGTATTTTTTTAGGGCGCGCACCGCGGCCCGAGCGAAGAATCCCACCATGCCCAGACCGACGCCGTGCTTCTCTTTGAAACTGTCCTTATATTTTTTTCGGAAGTCCATCACCGCGCTCATGTCCACCTCATTGAAGGTGGTAAGAATGGCGGCGCTGCGTTGGGCCTTGAGTAAATTTTGCGCAATGGTGACGCGGATGCGACTGGCGGGCTCTTTTCGTTCACCTCGGCTTTCGTCCACGGGGTAGTCGACGACTTCGGGAGCAAGTGGAGCGGATGGGGCAGGAGACGCGGAAGTCAGTGGGGCCGCCTTTTTCTCTTTTTTTTCTCGTTCTGTCGCTAAATCGATGACGTCCTCTCGGAGGATGCGTCCTCCTCTACCGGACCCGGAGACCTGGTCGGCACCAATACCATGTTCGGCCATGAGGCGAGACGCCGAGGGGTTGGCGGGTGCCATGGCTTGGGTGGCAGTGCGCGGAGCAGGAGGGGGCGTTGCGGGGGTGCTTTGGGTCGGGGCGGCTTTTGGGGCATCTCCGACTCCAGCTTCAATGACGGCGATAACATCGCCTGGTCGCACTCGGGTTTCAGGATCGGGTTGCAGCACTTCGATACGGCCCGAGACCTCGGCGTGCAGTTCGAAACTGGTTTTTTGAGTTTCTAAGTCGACAAGCACGTCTTCTTTTTCGACGTGGTCG
>DALYDW010000218.1:0-3235 GCA_031972915.1 bacterium | reverse complement strand
TTCAGGGCGTCTCGCAAATTTCGCAAACTCTGTGCTTCGGCTTCGCTCAGCCCACTGACTTGCAGTCGTTGCTCACAGGCCTGAATTGCTAATTCACGGGCCCGGAGCCACTCGCTTCGCATTCGATCGGGAACGGCCCCACCACCAGGCGTTTCTGGAGACGCCCCTAAAAATTGTCGCGCCACCTGCTCGGCGCTTGCCGCTCGATGGATCCATCGGCCCGCCTCGACAAATTGAGTTATTAGATCTTGATGAACACTCCCAAAACTGCACTCAAGAATACTCCGGTAGAGTTTGGCCTTTGCTCTATCAAACTCTCCCTCGGCCACCTGCACGTCTTCTTGCATCAGCGAGACTAAATCCTGGCGAGGGATGACTTGCGTATATTCTGAGGCAAATTGAACTCTAGCTTGGGCGAGTCTGCGCGCCTCGCCCATCCTCATATGTATTTCCACAGTTAATGTCCGGGCTGCTTCAAGAGATGCCCTCCCCTGGCCAGCAGGACCCGATGCCGCCTTAACTTCGAGTCCGATCTCTCTACCCAATTCGGGAGGCGGTTCGTCGCCAGGAGGCAGCGCCTTTTGCTCACCCGCCCCCGACAAGGCGCCTTCCGTCGACGGGGCTGGATGTCTTCTCCTCCAAACCACTGTACTAGCCACAAGAAATCCCAGTGATATCAAGCCATATACTATTCCGCCTACCACCCCCATGGCTTGCACTTCATACTCCGGCTCCTCTGGGGCTCGCAGCCCGAAGTCTGGAGCAACAGAAGCCACCTTCGGGTCCGAAGCCAAAACATGCCATGGCGCCACCCCCGCAAATGTCGTGTAAGCTGAGCGGGCTTCGTCGGATGCTGGGGCTGTCTTGGGCAAGACCAAACTAAAGCTGGAGAGGTATTTTTTTGAAGCACCTGTTCCAGAGGACTCAAGGGCGCCGCAAGCAGCTCTCCTGCCCAAGAAGCGCCACTTTGAAACAGAGGTTTTAACAATGGAGTCGTCATTACGGTATCCTCGCCGTCACAAAAAAACTAAGAAACTTATCGCCTTTAACCAACCGAGGTTGTCTTGAAATATCAGGAGTTTTGAACTCACCGTGTTCAAACGGGGTCTTCGATGCGAGCCATGGGAATAGGGTCGGGCTGAAGGGGCTCTAAATCGCGAATCAATTGATTGAGGAGTAGAATTTGCTTTCTTAGCATCAGATACGGAGAACTGCCCTTTCGAGGGCTACCGTTGAGCACCTCTTCGACCGTGACCTCACCAAAAAGAAACGCAAAAGCTTCTGGGGAAGCGGTATCCAAATACTCGCGCCACTGCTTTGAATTAAAATCTTGCTCGATCCAAGCTAAATCAAGTCCGTATTCGGCAAAGAAGGCCTCACGCCGCTCGAGACTCTCTCCCAAAGACCTCCGTGCAGCCCTGAGCAAAACCTTTGTAAGAAAATGCCGACTGATGCTCACCGTTGCGCCGTCTTTATTGTAGTGGATCGCTTGATAAAAATCGGCGACGGGGCCTGCACGGTTTGAATCAAAATCGCCGTACAGTTTGATGAGCGCCGCGCCACCCACTAAAAATTGACGATCCTCACGTTCATAATGAACACGCACCGCTCGCTCATAAGCATCGAGATTAAAACCCTCGGGTAAAGAAAGGGCCAAACTCAACAAAAGGTGTTCATGAAAGGTCACTTGCAATTCTGCCGCTGCGAGCCCTTCTTGGCGTGCCTTTGCCAAACGCTCATCCACATCCTCGCCACCAAAGAGCATTGTTTCAAGCCGGAGGAGTTTCTCCATTGCATTGGGAAAAAGCATTATGCTTGCTTCGTCGGAGAACCAACAATCACGCAATACGGCCTCGCGGACCCTCAGGTTGAGGGGAGTATTCGGGGTCCAACGCCTCAGCGAGCCCAAGGCGCGGCTCGCGTCGTCCATGCGATCGGTAACGGGCTCCGTCCACACCGCCCCCACCAGAGGGTCCGCCACGATTAAGGCCACCAACGGAATGACAGCGCGTGCTAAAAGTGGAGCGAACTCGGGCGCCACCCTGGGCAGGACATGGGCCGCGGAAATACCCCCCAACATTCCCAGGAAGCCGTTGGGCGCCTGTCCCATCGCCAATAGGGAGCCCACCGCCGTGCCTTCGAGATAGGACGTTTGCGACAGGCGGTCCAAGGTCAGACTGGTGACGGTTTGGCCCAAGATAAATAACGGCAAGCCCTCCAGTAAGGTAATGGCTGACGTTTGAGTCAATTTCATCTTGTTGGCAGTCCACAAACCCGCGGCGGGCACGCCCAACATATAAGGCGTGGCATAGGCCTCGGGTATATCCAACAACTGCATGGATTCTTCCAGAATCAGATACACGGCCACGCCTTGCACCAGATGCAGACCAAGCCCTTCAAAAGGTTTTAAGGGCTTGGAGTTGGCCGCCGCCACTTGACTCGAAGCCTCGCTTAGGGCCTTGGATTGGGACAAGCCGGGGCCCCCGGGTAACTCACGAAATAAATGGAGCTCCGCTAGGGCGCCTTCTGGAGTGGCCACCTGCACAATTCGCAATCTTACCTCAGGATCATGAGAAAAGGACGCCACCATGGCCCGAACCAGGGGCGGCAATTCGGCGTAATCGCGCTGTACGAAATAAATGCGGTTGGGGTCCAGGTCTGCCAAGATCTGAAGTTGTTGGGAATCTTCTTGAAGCGAGGCCCATTGGGCATAACTGGCCCCTAGCTTATACCAGGCCTGCTCGCCCTCTGGCGTGTTCAACGATTGGCCCGACATGGCCTCGAGCTGAGCCAGGTACTCTTGCCGAGCTGCCGCCACAATATCGGAATGGTTTTGATGGATCTGGTCTTGCTCGAGCTTACGCCCACTCGCCAAGGTCAATTGCGGAGGAGACGTACCCTGCGAATGCTGCGGAGTCCAAATGCGATGGGGAGAAAAAGACTGGGCCGGGTAAAAGGGAAACTGCTCACGCGCTGGCCCGCTCGGCCGCTCAGCGACAGGCGCCGCTGCCACGACGGACTGGGCTGGCGCCTCTAGCGTAGCGGTGATACCGCTCGCGCCCGCCTGTACCGTTTGTGCACCCGCTCTGGCCCATGTACTGATAAAACTCATCGCCCGACTTATCGCCTCATTCTGGTTGAAAGTTGCATATTCTCACGCAAAACCCAGCGCACCCCGGAATTACGGCCACTCGGATTTAAAACCCGCTTACAGGGGCACCAAACGAACCCGCCC
>DALYDW010000217.1:0-3266 GCA_031972915.1 bacterium | reverse complement strand
TTGACTCCCAAGAACAAAAAAATGCGTTTTCCCATGAGACAAAACCCTCCTTACGGTGGAATGACCTACAAAGTTTTTATCATAAACGGATTGCGAGGCAGAAGGGGTTTCCCCTTGAGAAGATGAGATTAGTAATATCGCAAACGCTCCACTCCCGAGATGATTCGAGCCAAACGGGTTACCTGCATGGCGTAACCATATTCGTTGTCGTACCACACGTACAACACGGCATGGTTGCCATGGGCCTGGGTGGCCAAGCTATCGACGATGGACGAATGGGTGTTGCCCACCATGTCGCTGCTGACAATTTCTTGGTCTCGTGTGTAGTCGATTTGAGCCACGAGAGGGCCCTGCAAGGAAGCCAGGCGAAGGGCTTCGTTGATTTCCTCCCGGGTTGCTTCGCGATCGAGTTCGACATTGAGCATGGCCAGAGAAACATCTGGGGTAGGAACTCGCACGGAGTTTCCAGTCACTTTTCCCGTGAGTTCGGGTAGGGCTTTAGAAATGGCCGAAGCAGCGCCGGTTTCGGTGATGACCATATTTAAGGGAGCCGAGCGGCCGCGCCGGGTTTTACGATGGAAATTATCCAAGAGGTTTTGGTCGTTTGTATAGGCGTGGACCGTCTCTACGTGAACATAGCGAATACCAAACTTATCGTTGAGCACCTTAAGGGGTGGTACGATGGCATTGGTAGTGCAGGAGGCCGCGGAAAAAATTCGTTCGTCTTTGGAGTAGCTACGATGATTGACACCGTAGACGATGTTGGGAATATCTTCTTTGCCGGGGGCTGTTAGCAAAACCCGCTCCGCGCCTTTGGAGTTGAGATGGCGGGAAAGATTTTTGCGGTCTCGCCATACTCCGGTATTGTCGATCACCAAGGCCTGTCGAATGTCGTAGCTTTCGTAATCGATGGTATCTGGAGTGTCGGCCACGATGAACTGAATATAAACACCGTTGGCAATGATGGCGTTTTCTTTTTCTAAGATTTTGAGGTTGCCACGGAAGGAGCCATGAACCGAGTCTCGGAGTAGCAAATTGGCGCGTTTTTCTAGTTCGAGCGGGCCACGGGTGACGACGGCGCGAAACTTCAGGGCGTCGCCACCGCCTTCTTCTTCGATAAGGATGCGAGCCAGCAGTCGGCCGATGCGCCCGAAGCCGTAAAGTACCACGTCACGGGGTTCGAAGCGGGCGGCATCTTCCTTGAGATGTTCGGACAATTGTTTGGTGAGAAACTCTTTGCGATTTCGCGAGGCGTGGCTGCCCTGTAGCCATTCGAGGGTGAGGCGCCCGATATCGATACGTGAAGGCCGCAGCGGTAGTTCGGCCAAGGCTTGAATGATGGGTAGGGTATCGCGAATGCCAAAATCCATCTGGGAGATTTGATTGCCGTATTTGTGAATTTTCAGCAAATCTACTGGCCCTTTGTTTACTAGGCCGCGCCGGAACAACAACAATTCGACAGAACGGTCCACCCAAAGTTGATGAATCGGACCGATGGCTTGAATGGCTGCCTTTTCGTCTTCGATCCAGTGTTGTAACTCATTACGGTAATTTTGCGACATAACAGATCTACCTTGTGTTTAAGATCGGCCTTCTTTGGCTGATTTTACGGGAACGGGAAGATCGGTCGGGTCGAGGGTGATATCTAGACCTTGGTCCGCCTTCAGATCGGTTTTTCCAAAGAGGGGGCGGAGTAAGAGGTCGTAGAGCAGACCTCCGCTCAGCGCTCCCAGGGTGGGCGCCAGCAAATAGAGCCACCATTCGTTGCCGCGGGGACCCGGAAAAGCGATGGAGCCGTAGCCCATCCAATAACCAAAAAGTCGAGGGCCGAGATCACGAGCTGGATTCAAGGCCGCCATGGTCAAGGGGGCGGCGATACCTACAAGGGTGGTGACCGTGAGTCCTACAAACCAGGGAGTTAGGTTAGATTGGGGGGCGCCTTGGTGACGGTCTTCAGTGAGAGCTAAGATAATGAAGACCAAAAAGGCCGTCGCGACCATTTCTACGCCGAAGGCTTGAGCGGTGCTTACCTTAGCCCACGCGGCCGCATCGGTGCCAACGATGCCAGGATTGGGATAAAAGCAGGTGAAGATCATTAACATTTTTTGGGAGCCTGGTGCCCCCACGGAGACTCCGAGTTTTTCGGCCAAGGGTGCCCAAAAGCCCGACCACAAAGAATAAACCAAGGCTGGCGCCGAGAAGGCCCCGAGTAATTGGCCCCCCATGTAGAAGGGAACTTTTTTCCAGGAAAAGCCCCGAAATACGGCCATGCTCAAGGTCACCGCAGGATTCAGGTGTGCACCCGAAACCGGTCCCACGGCGTAGACCGCCAGTACAACAGCGAGGCCCCACAGCATGGCGACTCCCCACAGGGTCATGGCGCCCGTGTTGACCGCCATGGCCACGGCCATAGTGCCGACGAAAAGTAGAAGAAATGTGCCTAAGGCTTCTGCCAGAGTTTCTTTTAAGGTGCTGAGCATGCCCCCCCCTTTTTTTGAGGCCAGGGGGCTAACAGATTTCTTGGGAAAGTCCAAGGCCCTGTATGGAATCTCTAGGTCCTTTTGTTGATCTTCCTTAGAATGGTGGAATGAAGGCCTGGTGGGTCTTAATTTTTGTGTGGGTCTTGTGGGGGGTGTCTCCCCAAGTGGGGGCTTACGATTACGGGCCCGCTTGCCAGTGGTTTCGTTTTCATGGGCAGGTGGTCGGTGCTCCTCCCGATGCAAATCTTAGACTGACGTTGAGCTATCAAACCCCAGATAAGAAACAGGCCGTGCGATTGCTCAATCGCTACCCTCTTTCCTCAGCAAATTTTTATTTTGTGTTTTCTGGATTTTGGGGTCGCTGGGGTGAAACGATCTTTTTTCCCTTCCTTCTTCCCTCTTCTCGCACCATCGACTTTTTTTATTCTGTGAGTAGCTCCAAGGGGGATTGGGCGAGTCCGCTCTACAGGGTTAGATTTTCACCCGTCCATTTGCCCCGAGTGAGCATCCCCGCCAACCGAGACCAAGAGTATTTGTGTCATACGGCCATTTCCTTGGGAACCATGGTGCTCGAAGCGCGACCCACTCGCGCAGCACGGCGCTGAGGTTTGGACGAGTTGAAATAAAAAAGCCCCAGCTTGCGCCGAGGCCTTGAAGGAGGATCGCTATTGTACCCAGGATATCGGTACCTCCCCAGGCCGGTTGCGAATAATCGCAAACTCCATAATCAAGATTTTGATATTATTAGCTTATTTTTTGAGAGTTTAGACCGCTTCGGCTTCGACC
>DALYDW010000216.1:0-3336 GCA_031972915.1 bacterium | reverse complement strand
TAATGCAGGAGGCGTCTTCCAATATAAAAACGGGTGAAGAGTCCCACCACGAAGACAACGGTGAGGGCGACCAAAACTCCCAAACCTGGAATTTCGTAACCGATCAATTGAGCGGGTCTCCAAGCGTAGGGAAGAAAACCTTGGAAAAACTTTTCTGCTGTATCGATGATGATTTTGAGTAACCAAAGTGTGCCGGCGATGGGCAAAAAAGTGAGTAGGCCTGCGATAAAGGTTTTTTTAATCAGGTCTTTCACAAAGCATCCTCAAGGGTGAAGCTAAGCGGGATCTAAACGAATCGGTGGCGGATGTCCTCGCCCTTCACCAGAAAATTCACTTCCTCGGCCACATTGGTGGCGTGGTCTGCAATTCTTTCGAGTTGGCGAGCAATTAAAAGTAAGCGGATGCCTCTGCTGACAGCTAAGCTGTCAGCTTGGATCATCTTGAGCAGGTCATCGTAGATTTTATCTTCAAGACGATCCACTTCATCGTCAGATTCGCAGATTTTTTTTGCTAGATTGGCGTCTTGTTCTACGAAAGCGTCAAGTGCGCCTTGCACCATCGCTTGGCTTTTTCGGGCCATTTCCGGGATATCGATATAAGGCTTTAATGGAGCCTCTTTGTTTAATTCTAAAACGTGCTCGCAAATGTTGACGGCTAAGTCGCCGATGCGCTCCAGATCGGTGCTAACTTTCATCCCGAAGGCGGCAAACCGAAGATCACTGGCAGCCGGTTGGTAAAGGGCTAAAATTCGCAACGCAAGCTCGTCGATTTCGACTTCTAGGGAGTTGACCTGCTTCTCATCCTGAAAGATTTCTCGGGCTAAATTGGAGTCTCGCTTCATTAAACTTTGAATGGAGCGAGCGATCATCGATTCGACTAGGGAGCCCATTTTTAAAATCGAGTCTTTCAGTTTTTTTAAATCTTCGGCGAAGAGCCTGTCGGTATGTTGTGGCATCAACCAAATCTCCCTGTAATGTAATCTTCGGTTCTTTTTTCTTTGGGATTGGTGAACATCTTCGGCGTCAAGTCGAACTCTACCAATTCTCCCATGTACAATAAAGCCGTGTAGTCGGAAACCCGGGCCGCTTGCTGCATATTATGGGTGACGATAACGATGGTGAAATTATTTTTGAGTTCATGAATGAGTTGTTCAATTTTTGCTGTGGCAACGGGGTCGAGGGCTGAACAGGGCTCATCCATGAGTAAGATTTCGGGTTCGATGGCGATAGCTCGTGCGATGCAGAGCCGTTGCATTTGCCCACCAGAGAGTCCAAGTGCGTTATCGTGGAGTCGATCTTTGACTTCCTCCCACAAGGCGGCGGACCGCAGGCTCTTTTCTACGACTTGTTCTAGATGGGCCTTGTCATTGACTCCGTTGATCCTCAGTCCAAAGATGACGTTTTCAAAAATAGATTTCGGGAAGGGATTGGACTTTTGAAACACCATCCCCACTCGTTTCCGTAAAGAAATCACTTCCAAGTGAGAAGAAAAAATACTCTCTCCCGAAATGCGAATATCCCCGCTATGTTTGGCCTCATCGACCAGATCGTTCATGCGGTTGAGACTGCGAAGCAGAGTAGACTTCCCGCAACCGGAGGGACCAATCAATGCCGTAACTTTGCGTTCGGGCATTTTTATGCGAATGTTATAGAGGGCCTGTTTGCCTCCATAAAAAAAACTAAAGTCGTCAACCTCGATCAATGCAGGATTAAAAGGTTCCGGTGGCATATTTTTTCCTAAGTCGTTCCCGAAGCACCATGGCTCCAAGATTTAATAACAGGATCAGCACAATTAACAAGAGGGTGGTTGCAAATACCATGGGTTTAGCTGCCTCCGAATCGGGAGATTGGAAGGCGAGATCAAAGATGTGGAAGCCCAGGTGCATAAATTTTTGGTCAAGGTGTAAATAAGGGAAATTGCTATCCAGAGGCAATGCGGGGGCCAGTTTGACAACTCCGACCAACATGAGTGGGGCCACTTCTCCCGCACCTCGTGCCATGGCCAGAATGGCTCCCGTTAATATTCCTGGGCCCGAAGCGGGAAGGAGAATTTTTTTAACCGTCTGCCATTGGCTGGCACCCAAGGCGAGAGCGCCCTCTCGAACACCTCGTCCAACGGCACCCAAGGCCTCTTCGGTGGAGACGATAACAACTGGGACCGTCATGAGGGCCAAGGTGAGGGAGGCCCAGAAAATACCACCGGTTCCGAAAGTCGGCGTGGGCAAGCTGTCGCTAAAAAAGAGTCGGTCTAAGCTTCCCCCCAACATATAAACGAAAAATCCTAGGCCAAAGACTCCAAACACGATGGAAGGCGCCGTAAAGAGAGTGTTTGGATAAATTGTGAACGGCGATTCTCACCCAGCGTACGACAGGACCCGGTTTGGCGTACTCCTTTAGGTAAACCGCCCCCAACACTCCAAAGGGAACCACGGCCAAGCTCATTAAGACTGTCATCACAAGAGTACCAAAGAGGGCTGGAAATATTCCTCCCTCCGTATTGGCTTCTCGGGGGTCTTCACTTAAAAAACGGCCGATGTTTTGAAAAAACAAACCCAGGCGTTCTAACCACGATAAGGTATTGGGAAAGGAATAATGTAGAATCTGTCCTAAGGAAATGGGACGAACCTGTCCATCGGCCAGTTCTAAATTGAGTTCGTATTGATTTTGCGAGGCACGAAGCTCACGAGCTTCTTGAGCTAGGGCCTCAAAGGACTTTTGTAGAGACGCACGTTGCTCGTTGAGCTCGGAACGCTTTTTTTCCGAAAGAGGAGAGGTTGCTTGGGATTCGAGGTTTTTTTCTTGGAGAGAAATTTTTTCCAAGGCCCGGTTGATTTTGCCAATGCGATTTTTTTCCAGATCTTTGATCTTCGCCCAATTTTCTTTTGTGATTGTTACTTGAGAGTCCAGGGTTGCAACAAATTCAGCGGAGTCGTTCTTGATTAGGGTTCCATCGGGTTTTTTTAGGGATTGAGGAAATCCAATGGCGTCGCCGTATTCGAGTCGTTCCAGTATAACGACATTTTGTGGATAGCTTTGCTTAAGAATCTCTTGAGTTTTAATGTGGCGAAACGGCAAGGAGAAGGCCTCGCGGTTTCCTGTGTAAACTTGCCACTCTTCTTGTGAATCTTGGGCTTGTCGCGAAAGCGCTTGGGTCGAGACGATTTCTCCCAGAAGTTTTTCGTTTTTTTCTGTCCCCGAGCTGATTTCGAGTTGGACGATGTGTTTGGGCCAAAAGACTTCCAGCCCTCGAAAGAAAATCAGGCCCAAGAGGGCCATGACCATAAAGAGGCCCAGGCTTAAACCCAAGGCGGTAAACCATACCCAGGGCTCTCCTCGG
>DALYDW010000215.1:0-3349 GCA_031972915.1 bacterium | reverse complement strand
TCGACTCCTCACTGGTAGAAGCGCGTCGCATCGTGGCCTTGCATTTCGGTGGAACTTTTCCGAACCTATCGCCTATCGCCGGAATCCCCAATGGAGCGGGTGGTCCCTTTCGCTTATGGTTGAAAACCGGGGAGCTTTCTTTCAAGAGATTGAAAGCAAAAAACTTTGAACGACAGCTCCAAGCTTTACTCAATTATGGAAAGCAGCACGCAGCCCCTCAAAAATAAAACAGAGGCTGTCATCCCAGGAATCCTGGTTCGCCCCTGTAAAAATAAACTGGAAAGCTTTTTTCTCCCGTGGTCATACCCCTTCGCAACTCCATAAAATTACGCCCTATTTGTCCAGCAGCCCTATCGGAAGTTTTATAAAAAAGCCCAAAACTCACAAAATTCTTCAAAACCCTTAGGAAAAACTAAGCACCTTTTTTGAGGAGGACTCGACAAAGGCCCCAGTTCTCAGGAAATGAAAAACTCAGCGGGGGCCCCTCGAATCTGTGATACCGCCGGATGTTGCTTGAAGTTTAGGGACATCTACTTTAGATCGGCGGTCTATCCCTCGCGTTTGAAAGGCGCCCATCCACGGCCGCCCACCACTTTAGGGAGCTTCTTCATGTTTGAAATTCGCGATGAACGAATTGGTCATCTCAAAATCTTTAATGTTACCGAAGCTCGGGCCAACTTTGCCGACGTCCTCAAAGAAAATAACGCCAAAGTGGTCGTCACTCGTCATGGACGCCCCACCAAGATTTTGATCAGTTACGAAGAGTACCTTAGCTTGCTCGCCACTGCAGGAGACGAAACCTCCCAGCGACTCACCCAACAAGTGGCCTCCGTTCTCTCAGCAGAAAATCCCGCCGAATCTACAGACCCATCCCCGGCTCCTCGCGCACTTCCCCCCAAATGGGTGCAGAGAGAAAGCGAACAGATCGTCCACTCTCTTCGAGGCTTGCTGAAATAATCCGATCACCACAATCGCCGCTCTCCTGCTTGTACGCAAATATGCGCATCGAACGCAGCGTTTTTAGGCCGCAATAAAAGGCTTCCAACTCACCCATAAGCCCAAGGACGCTCAGACTTACGGAGCCGTGGGGGCAGGAGTCGCTTCTGGTCTTTCCTCCAAGGCCTTCTTGGCTCCCCCTAATTGAAATCGTTGCACAGCCGCATTGTGTTCTTCCAGGCCTCTGGAAAAATAATGACTCCCATCTCCTCGGCTGACAAAAAATAAAAAATCACCGTTCTCAGGATATAGAGCCGCTTGTAAGCTCTCCTTACCAGGGGAGGCAATGGGACCAGGAGGCAATCCTTTGTAAACATAGGTGTTGTAAAGATGGGGATTGAGCAAGTCGTTCTTGCGCAAATTTCCATCAAAATTAGACAAACCGTAAATCACTGTCGGATCGCTTTGCAAAGGCATACCCAACCTCAATCGGTTGTGAAAAACAGAGGCGATCCTCGGCCGCTCCGAGGCCTGTCCCGTTTCTTTTTCGATAATGGAAGCTAAAGTAACCCACTGAGGAATGGTCCAGCCCACTCCTTGGGCCTGTTCCCAACCGAGAGGGCCAAGATTTTTTTTGAACTGATCAATCATTCGACCCAATAAATCTTCCACCGTGGTCGAGCGATCGTATTCGTAGGTTTCGGGAAATAAATATCCTTCCAGACTAACGGCTGGAAATCCCAAGCGCTGTAAATAACGCGGATCTTGGAAAGCTGCCCTGATTTCCGTAAGACTACCGATACCCGCATTGGCCATTAACTGAGCGATTTGCTCAAAGGTGTAACCCTCAGGAATTGTCAGCCGCCGCACAACCCTTTCTCCCTTGCGCAACTTCTCAATGACTTGGGCCATATCCATTCCAGGAGCGAACTCATATTCACCTGCTTGCAGAGCGTGCCCGACTTTTTTTAGGCGTACCAAAAGCGAAAAGCTCCACTCGTTGCGCAAAATGCCCGATTGGGCCAAACGCTGTCCCATGGCTCGTACTGAATAACCCTTAGGAATGTAAACCGTTCCACCCTTGCCATAGGGTCCCCACTGAAAAGTCAAAAATAAATACCCTGCCAGCGTAAAAATGACCAAAATTACAAAAATTTTAAACAATCTTGTCATGAATCTTCCTTGAAGAGTTTAGCGAGAACGGTTCTGGAGATAATCTTCTAAGAGTACTTGAGCGGCAAGAGAATCCAATTTATGCCTCGCCTTCTTGCGAGCCACTCCACTATCCCGCAAACGTTGTTCAGCCTCAAATGTGGTCAGCCGCTCATCCCACAGCACCACAGGACAAGTGTCTCCCCCCGAAGCCAATTGTTTTTCCAAGGCATGGGCCAAACGCCGCGCCGATTCGGCCGCTTTTCCAGCCTCTCCTGACATATCCAGCGGTAAACCCACCACAACTTCCTGAAATCCCTGCTCACGAATCATGCCCACCAATTGTTTTAAAAGCTCTCCCCAAGAATTCACCTGTAGTTGGGGCAAGAGTCTCGTGGTGATTTCTAATTCGTCGCAAGCTGCCAATCCAACGCGTTTCTTGCCAGGATCAATAGCCAAAACTTTCATGTGGACTCCATAACAGGGGGCTGATTTTTTTATCCGAATTTTCTATGGAATTTTTCAGAGCCCAGTGAACATTTCTCGAAAAACGGTTTAAAACAATTTTTAAGGTCACTGTAAGTTTCATGAAGGCATAAACATCCTTTGTCAAAGCGGGATTGCACGTCCTGGGGGAGAATGTTAAACCCCCACGGTGAAAACAACTTCGACTTCCGAGCGGGGCGCAACCCCATTTCAGGTGACCCAGATCAAAAAAACATGGAAAGCACCCCTCGGAGGCCTTCAACCTTTTAGCATTCGTCGTTAAAAACTATGTCTCCCTTTTTTCGCCGCTCACTGAGTCTCCCTTTACTGATTTCTTCCTGTCTTTGCAGCGTACCCCATCCAGTTCATGCAGAAGCTACTGCTTTGCCGGGAGAATTACGCTCAAGTGGTAGCACCTGGAAAATTTTTTTTGAGGGGGGGTGGGTGTTAAGTGGTCCACTCGCTGGACCTTGGGTACTTCAAGGCAGTGGTGGAAACACAGTGGCCCAATTGGACCTTCAAACGACTCGAGAAAAAAAGGTCGGGGCCGAGGCACTAGGTATCGAGGTCGAAGAAGCCGACCTTGGCAGTCATGGCTCTTCGAAAAGCTACCTCAAAGGAAAAAAAGTGCCAAAGGGCCGCTCACTCAATCCAGAGGCCTTAAGCGCTTCACCCGAAAATTCAACCCCCACCCAAGAAAGGACTCAGCAAGTCCAAGGAATCCCCATCACCTTGACCCAATATCCCAATCGATCCTACCGAGTGAAGTTTGCCT
>DALYDW010000214.1:0-3401 GCA_031972915.1 bacterium | reverse complement strand
AGGACGCCACATCCATCCTGAAAGATCTTAAAACCTAAAAGCAAAGCCCGAACCTCGAACAAGGAAGAAAAGAGCCGCCCCGCTTTGTCGAGCGGTTGTACCCCAACCCCGAGGAAGCTCTCAAACATTTTATCCAGCCAACTCCGCTTTTCCTAGGGTGGGTCCAAGCAGAGACTGAGAATGATACTCCTGCAAACTTTGCACGGTAATACCTTGCTGCTTCAGAGCGGCAATTCCGTTGACGGCCGCATTAGCCGCAGCCACCGTAGTAAAATAAGGGATGCGGTATTCTAAAGCGGTTCGACGGATGGAGTAAGAATCCTGAGCCGAATCTTTACCCTTGGGTGTATTGACGACCATGGCCACCTCGCCATTTTTCAAGACATCGACGATATGGGGTGAGCCTTCCAAGACCTTATGCACCACAGCACATTCAACTCCTTTTTGGTCTAAGTAGCTCTGGGTGCCCTGAGTCGCAATCAGCTGAAAACCCATCTCCAAAAGTTGACGAGCAACTCCCACGATATGAGCTTTATCCTGATCGTTGACGCTGAGAAAAACAGTGCCTCGCAGCGGCAAGTGAGTCCCCGCCGCGATTTCTGCTTTGGCAAAAGCTACGCCAAACTCTCGACCGATTCCCATCACTTCGCCGGTGCTTTTCATTTCGGGCCCAAGCAAGGTGTCGACGCCGGTAAATTTATCAAAGGGAAATACGGCTTCTTTTACCGCAAGATAATCGGGCACTACAGATTCGGTGAAGTTTTGTTTTTTTAAAGTTTTTCCAGCCATGGCGCGAGCGGCGATCTTTGCCAAAGGTCTGCCAATAGCTTTACTCACAAAAGGCACGGTTCGACTGGCTCGGGGATTGACCTCTAACACAAACACCTGGTCGCCCTGGAGGGCGAACTGCACATTCATCAAACCCACCACTTTGAGTTCTTTTGCCATGGCAATGGTCTGCCGTTCGATTTCTCGCAACAGCGGCGCCGGCAAGGAATGGGGAGGCAAACAGCAGGCCGAATCACCGGAATGGACGCCGGCTTCCTCGATATGCTCCATGACTCCACCGATCACCACATTTTTGCCATCGGAAACGCAATCGACATCGATTTCGAGGGCGTTCTCCAAAAACTTATCGATCAGAATGGGATGCTCGGAGGAAATCTTAACGGCCTCTTTCATGTAGCGCGCGAGGGTCTTTTGATCGAAGACAATCTGCATGGCTCGCCCTCCCAGAACATAACTGGGACGCACCACCACAGGATAACCAATGCGCTTCGCCACCTGTTGGGCCTCTTGAGCGGAACGGGCTGTACCATTAGGTGGTTGCTTGAGTTTCAATTTTTTCAGCAAGGCCTGAAAGCGCTTACGATCTTCGGCACGGTCGATACTGTCTGGACTGGTCCCCAAAATTCGAAAACCGTGTTTTTCGATGGCATGGGCCAATTTCAAGGGGGTTTGCCCGCCAAATTGGACGATAACGCCCCAGGGCTTTTCGTGCTCGAGGATATTCAGCACGTCTTCTTCGGTGAGCGGTTCAAAATACAATCGGTTGGAAATATCATAATCGGTGGATACGGTTTCGGGATTGCAGTTGACCATCAGGGTTTCGAAACCATCTTCACGTAAAGCCAAGGAGGCATGAACACAGCAATAATCAAACTCGATGCCTTGACCAATCCGGTTGGGACCGCCTCCCAAGATCACCACTTTTTTATTCCGGGTAACCTGGGCCTCATCCTCGACTTCGTAGGTGGAATATAGATAAGGCGTACGGGCCTCAAACTCGGCAGCACAGGTATCGACCCGTTTGTAAACTGGACGAATCCCGTTGGCGATGCGCGTCTTTCGGATTTGCTCGGGTTTTTTGTCGAGCAATTCGCCCAATCGACGGTCGCTAAACCCCATCCTTTTAGCTTCAAGCAAGCCCTGCTTGAGATCCGCTCCTTTCCATCGTTTCCCTTGAGTCTTGAGCACTTTTTCGGCGTTGATGATTTCGCGAATCTGAGCCAAAAACCATGGATCAATTCCCGAGTACTGATAAATTTCGTCATCAGAAAAGCCCATGCGCATGGCATCGGCCACATACCAAAGGCGCTCGGCGGTGGGGCGTTTTAACCTCTGCACCATTTCTTTTTTATTTTCTTCGGAAACCGGTCGAATTTTCGAAGCGACTTCAAAACCATAACGATCGATTTCCAGGGAGCGCATCGCCTTTTGAAAACTTTCTTTAAAAGTTCGCCCCATGGCCATGGCCTCTCCCACTGACTTCATTTGAGTAGTCAGCGTGGTGTTGGCATTAGGAAACTTTTCAAAAGTAAAACGTGGAATTTTAGTCACCACATAATCAATGCTGGGCTCAAAGGCCGCTGGCGTACAACGGGTGATATCGTTGACGATTTCATCCAAGGTATAACCCACGGCCAATTGGGTAGCGATCTTCGCTATGGGAAAGCCCGTGGCCTTACTGGCCAAAGCGCTGGAGCGGCTTACCCGAGGGTTCATCTCGATGGCGACCACACGACCATTGCTGGGATTGACCCCAAATTGAATATTGGAGCCTCCCGTATCCACGCCAATGGCGCGAATAATGCGCAAAGAGTAATCGCGCAAAACCTGATATTCTTTGTCGGTGAGAGTTTGGGCGGGGGCAATGGTGATGCTATCTCCCGTATGCACCCCCATGGGATCAAAATTTTCAATAGAACAAATAATGACCACGTTGTCATTTTTATCGCGCATCACCTCCAGCTCGTACTCTTTCCAACCTAGGAGGGATTCTTCGACGAGGACCTGACGCACAGGAGAACAATCTAAGCCCCACTGCAAATACTTCTCATATTCTTCGAGATTGTAGGCCACATTGCCACCGGTCCCCCCCATGGTAAAGGCAGGCCTCAGGATGGCAGGAAAACCCACTTGTTTAATTACTTCGCGGCCTTCCTCCATGCTGTGAGCCAAACCAGAACGCGGCACATCGACACCAATGCGATGCATGCAATCTTTAAACTCAGCTCGATCTTCGGCCATGCGGATAGACTTGAGATTGGCGCCGATCAATTCTACACCGTAACGCTTCAGAACCCCTTGCTCCCCCAGATTCAAGGCTAAATTTAAAGCCGTCTGCCCACCCAAAGTGGGCAACAAGGCCTCGGGCCGCTCTTTCTCGATAATGCGCGTGAGAACCTCAGTCGTCATGGGCTCGATATAAGTGGCATCTGCAAATTCGGGATCGGTCATGATGGTGGCAGGATTGGAATTAACCAACACCACACGGTACCCGTCTTTCTTCAAGGCTTTGACGGCCTGAGTTCCTGAATAATCGAATTCGCAAGCCTGACCGATGACGATGGGGCCGGAGCCGATGAGCAAAATGGTTTTTATATCAGTACGCTTGGGCA
>DALYDW010000213.1:3138-3412 GCA_031972915.1 bacterium | reverse complement strand
CAGACCCACTCTGCTCTCCCAATAAATCGTAAAGCGCAATCGCTCGACCCCAATCTCCTTGACCCTCGTAACGACGCGCCACTCGATACAAATAACTAAAACCTTGTTGGGGCGAAAAGGTCTGCCAATTTTTATATTCTGCGGGACTTAAATGGGACTGAAGAAGCGGATTTGGAGCAGAACGCACCAAACCAGGAGCCAAAGCCGTAGCAACGTCCCCCTCCTCTGAATGAGGGGCCTCGGGAACCACTGCAGAACTCAACTGCCTCTGCTG
>DALYDW010000213.1:0-3039 GCA_031972915.1 bacterium | reverse complement strand
AACGGGCTTGAAGGGCCAAAGGAAGCGACATAGACGACCTTAAAAAAACGGCTCAACCTCAAAAATCTATCGAGGAACGAACCCAAAAACAGACCACACAGTTTTTACCCGGATTAACCGGCAGATTTCTCGAGTTATTTTTAAAAAAGTTGTTGTTTATTGTATGTTTTTTTTAAAAAATCTCGAAGCTTCCCCCCTCGAGTTCTTAAAAAAAACTCTAAAATTTTCCATCGGTTTCCGGGACAGAGAGGGCGAACCTTGACTCCGTTCCTCGGAGGCTTACAATGAAAAGTGGGCTTGGCTTGCGCCGATCCCAGGCGAGGTTCTTTAACATTTTTGTCGAATTTTTCTCCGCTGTCCGATGGGCAAACTCTGTTTCAAAACTTGCTTTTGAAACAGAATGAACGCTCAAACCCAAGTCTAAAAAACCTCTGACTGAGGAGAAACTTCGAAGGCGAGGTGATCATGAAGGGAAAAATCAGACTCCGCGTCCAAGATCGTAACGGAACCAGCATTCACGATACCTATTACAACCGAATTCATCCGCAAGACGGATCCTCTTGCAAAAAATGCCACGCCCGCTTTCACCACAAGCATTGGTCCTTTGTGGATTCCAGTACCCAAGAATCCACACCAAGCGCTACTCGAGAGATGGTGCTGTGCCCTGCATGCGCTAAAATTGCCGACAAATACGCTTCTGGAGTCGTGACGCTCCAAGGGGCTTTTCTCAGCCAACACCGAGAAGAGATTCTCAACCTGATTCACAACGAAGAAAAGCGGGCCATGGGACTTAATCCACTAGAAAGAATCATTGAAATCGCACCACTCGACGGCGGGTTTCAAGTGACGACGACTCACGAAAAATTAGCCCAACGCATCGGAAGAAGTCTACACAAGGCATTTAGCGGGCAAGTCGCTTATCGATTTACACCTCAAGATAAAATGGCACGCGTCGATTGGAGTCGCAACTAACTAACTTGCGTTGCCAAACCTGAAGGACGGCGGGGGTAGATTTGCTGAAGGGCGTTAACGACTTCAGCACAAAAAATAAAAATTAGGCTCAAGTAGTAAATCCACAGGATCATCACGACCAATAAGGTCAAACTTCCGTAGATGAAAGTATAACGTTCTAAGGCGACCCCCATATACCACTGAAAGACCTGTCTCGCTAAAACCGTGAGACTTGCAAACAACAGTGCCCCCGCCATGATTTTCTTTTTAGGCATGGACTGGTTGGGAACTACGTTGAGCAATAGAAAAAAAATAACACCGTGGGCCAAAAAGTATCCAAAATCCCCCGTTAAGATTTGAGCAGCCCTGGGCAAAGAACCCTCGGTCGGCAAATGGGTGGCAAAAAAATTAAGTTGGGCCGGAACGAAGAAAAAGAAGGCGGTAAAAAAGATCAGCAAAATGGCGAAAGCCCGACTATGCCAAAAATTTCTTTTTTTGGCGTTTTTAAAAATTCTATCCAAGGCGTGTTCAATATTGGCAAACATCAAAGAGGCCACAAAAAATAAAAAGGCCATCCCAATCCAGCCCGTCGAAACTTTTTTATCGACGAGCTGCCTTACAAATTGAAGAAATTCTGGTTGGGCGCCAGGCAAGGTCACCAACACCCAATGATTGAGGGACTGAATAAGTTGTTCTTGTTGACCCAGTAAATGACCAAAAACGGAGGTCACGATCAGTGCCAGGGGGATGACCGAAAGAACGGAAAAAAAGGAGAGCCCAGCCGCCAAGTTAAAACCATCGTCTTGGTAAAACTCCTTACAGGCCACGTAAAAGACCTGATAAAGATCCCGTCTTCCTTTAATAAAATTGATTCGGCCCATGAACACCGATTCCTAATCTTGTTTACTTCGCAACGACCAACGAAAGGGAACTCCCGAAAAATCGAAATTTTTCCGGAAGACTCTCTCAAGGTATCGCAAATAACTTTCAGCGACAAGTTCGGGACGATTGCAAAAAATAACAAAACGAGGCGGCCCTTCATGGGTTTGGGTCACATAAAAAAAACTCACGGCCCTACCCCCAGGACTTGAATGGGGATGTTCCTGTACCGCCTTCTGAAAGACTCGATTCAGTTCTCCGGTGGAAATACGCCGCAAATAATTTTCGTAAAGTTTATCGATTTGCAAAAAAAGTTTTTTAACTCCACGACCGGTTTTCGCCGACAAAGCAACCATGGGGACATAATCAAGGCGGGCGCGGATATCGAGCCACTTTTCTTTAAAGGCCTTAAGCGTAGCTCCCGAAGGCATCAGGTCCCATTTATTCAAAACTAAGACAATGCCACGCCCCGCCGCTTCGGCTTCTTTGAGCAGACGAATATCCTGTCGACTTAAACCCAAAGGAGAATCCACAACCCAAAGCACCAAATCGGCGCGTCGCACTGCCTCTAAGGCTTTGAGCACCGAAACCTTCTCGATCTTTCCCGAAGTGGATTTGCGTCGACGAATCCCCGCCGTATCAACCAACTCAATCACTTGGCTGCCACGCTCCATTTGGATGCGAAGCGGATCTAAGGTGGTTCCTCCCTGATCGTGAACCACGGCACGATTTTCACCCAGCAGGGCATTGAGCAATGTGGATTTCCCCACATTGGGTTGACCAAAAATCGCCAACTGCAAATCGCTTTTTTTGTGAATCACGGCGTCTGGCGACACCATCCACGAAGTCAAACAATTCAATAATTCTTCTATGCCCAATCCGCTTTCGGCGGACACACCCACCACGCCCTCCAAGCCCAGAGCGAAAAATTCCGTCAAACGTCCTCGATCTGAGGGATTATCCACTTTATTCACAACCAAAATGACCGGCAACGCCCGCTTGCGCAAAAGGCGGGCAATTTCTTGATCTCCGGGGTGCAAGCCTGCCTTACCATCGACCACCAATAACACGGCCTGACTTTCCTCGAGGGCCAGCTCAACCTGTTCTCTCACCGGCACCGCTAAGGCATCGATTTCTGCATGGGGAACAAAACCTCCCGTGTCGATCAATTGGAAAATCCCATCCGCCGTATGAACTTCACCGTACTGA
>DALYDW010000212.1:0-3450 GCA_031972915.1 bacterium | reverse complement strand
CGGACGCATTCCCTGGATTTGGCCCGATGCGAAATCCCAAGTTACAGTCGAATATATCGACGACACTCCGGTGCGTATCGACACTGTGGTCATCAGCACCCAACATAGCCCCGAAGCCGAGCACAAGGTGATCGAAGAAACCGTCATCGAGGAAATTATTAAAAAAACTCTTCCCAACCATCTGCTCGATAACAAAACTCGTTATTTCATCAACCCCACAGGCCGTTTTGTCGTCGGCGGTCCCCACGGAGATTGCGGTCTCACAGGGCGTAAGATTATCGTCGACACTTACGGTGGACAAGGCTCTCACGGTGGAGGCGCCTTCAGCGGCAAAGATCCCAGCAAGGTCGATCGTTCGGCTTCTTACATGGGGCGTTACATTGCTAAAAATATTGTTGCCGCAAAATTGGCAAAGCGCTGTGAGGTACAAATCGCTTACGCCATTGGCTACCCCGAACCTGTGAGCGTTATGATCAACACCTTCGGCACCAGCTCAGTACCCAACACCAAAATCGGTGAAGCCGTGCGTGAAGTCTTTTCGTTGAAACCAGCCGGGATCATCAAAGAGCTTAATTTATTGCGACCCATTTACAGAAAAACCGCGACCTACGGCCATTTTGGACGCAACGACCCTGACTTTTCTTGGGAAAGCACTCACAAAGCCGAGGCTTTGCGAAAGGTGTTAAACTTCTAAATTGGGCTATCTGCCGGTACTTTATTTTTATCCCCATTCCCTCGGAAGATATTTTCTACTGTTCGTGAGCGCACGAACCTGAGGGGATGCCAAGGAGCT
Organism: bacterium; assembly: GCA_031972915.1. Lineage (GTDB taxonomy): Bacteria > UBA10199 > UBA10199 > DSSB01 > DSSB01 > DALYDW01. Next base: position 2,657 of record DALYDW010000212.1, on the reverse strand, counting down.
TCCTGTGACAAAACTTCAAACTCAAGTCTCTTCCACTGAAGACTTCAAAGTTGCCGACCTCAACCTCGCCGAATGGGGCCGTAAAGAAATCGAACTGGCCGAGAAAGAAATGCCGGGACTGATGGCAATTCGCGCTAAATACCGCAAGAGCCAACCCCTCCAAGGGGCCCGCATCACGGGTTGCCTCCACATGACTATTCAAACCGCCGTACTCATCGAAACCCTCATCGACTTAGGGGCTCAGGTACGTTGGTCTTCTTGCAATATCTTTTCCACTCAAGATCATGCCGCTGCCGCTATTGCCAAAGCGGGAATTCCCGTCTTCGCATGGAAAGGTGAAACCGAAGAAGATTACTGGTGGTGTATCGAGCAAACCTTGCACTTTCCCGAAGGTGGACCCAATTTACTTTTGGACGACGGTGGAGACCTCACGGTCTATGTCCACGAAAAGCATCCCGCATTGTTGAAAAACATCCATGGGGTCAGCGAAGAAACCACCACAGGCGTACACGCACTCTACCGAATGTTAGAAAAGGGCGAGCTCAAGATCCCCGCCATCAATGTCAACGATTCGGTGACCAAGTCCAAATTCGATAATCTCTACGGTTGCCGAGAATCTTTGGCCGACGGCATCAAACGCGCCACTGACGTCATGGTAGCGGGCAAAGTCGTGGTCATCGCGGGTTATGGTGAGGTAGGCAAAGGTTGTGCCCAGGCCATGCGTGGTTTTGGTGCTCGCATTCTTGTCACCGAAATCGATCCCATCTGTGCCTATCAAGCCGCCATGGATGGTTATCAAGTACTTCCCATGGATGAAGCCTGTTCCGTGGGTGACATCTTCGTCACCACCACCGGTTGCAAAGACGTGATCCGCATCGATCATCTCAAAAAAATGAAAGACTCGGCCATCGTCTGCAACATTGGTCACTTCGATGTGGAGATTCAGGTGGCAGCCCTCAAGGCCTTCCCCGGAATTCAGCACACCAACATCAAACCTCAAGTGGACAAATACACCTTTCCCGATGGGCATTCCGTGTTGCTCTTGGCCGAAGGCCGTTTGGTGAATTTGGGGTGCGCCACAGGCCATCCTTCGTTTGTCATGTCCAATAGTTTTTCCAACCAGGTTTTAGCGCAAATTGATCTTTTCAGCAAAAAACGCCCCGTGGGTGTTTCGGTGCTTCCCAAAGCTCTCGATGAAGAAGTTGCTCGGCTGCACCTAGATGCCTTGGGTGTAAAATTAGAAAAGCTTACCGCCGAACAAGCCGAGTATTTAGGGGTATCGGTGGATGGCCCCTACAAGCCTGAGTATTACCGCTATTAGTGGCGGCTTTTACTTGTAAGTTCTAGTTTCAATGCAGAGCCGTGCAGCCGTTTTTCTGTTGTGCTTATAGCCTTAAATCCAAGCTGCTTGAGTTTTTTTTTCGCCTTTTGGCTCGCTTGGCTTTTGCTTGCGTCTTTATCCAGTGGGCTGACTCGCAAAGCTCGACTATTTTTAACCCTGCCCACGGGTTTGGCTGTTGCGCAAGTTTCTACGGCCTTACTCAGTCACGCCACTCACTCTTTACCCGAAGCTTGGTGGCTTTCTGTTTTATTTTGCTCATTGTCAGCTAGTTTTTTCTGGTGGCAAAACTCGGAAAGACAACAGCAGCTCCCTCGAGAGATACCAAAAAAAGCTTCTCTCAGCGATTGGATCTACGGAGCCTTCAGCCTTGGTCTCACTTTTTATATTGGAAAAGTGGCGTGGAAATTTTTCTTCCATGACCAGATGCGCATCCAGGGACATGCCGCAAATGTAGAGTCTTTTTTACGCGGCAATCTACCTCCGGGACTTATCGCCTTTCCCGACATTCCCCTCAAATATCACTATGGTGCCGACTTTCTCTCCGCTCTCTTTGCCTATTTGGGAAATCTCCCAGGATACAGAGGTATTGACATTACCGTGATATTGGGAGCCCTGGGCCTAATGGGTGCTCTTTACACTCTGTGCGAATTATTAAAACTACACGGCCCATGGCGAGTGATTGTTCTACTTTGGACCCTCCTCGGCGCGGGCTGGGTCTATCTCTTGCAGGGGTGGGTTCAGGGCCCAGGCACTCCTCCCGGCCCACTCGATTGGCCCGACAGTCATATCGTGTTTTATCGAAACTTAAATCCCGCCACCCTCTCTAATTTTTTCATGAACCCCTATTCGCTGGGACTATCTTTCTTTTTTGCTTACCTAGCGGTGTTTTTTGCAAGCCTCTCACAAAAACGAAAAGGCCCCTGGATCGCCGCTACAGTTTTATTGGCGGCACTCTCTTTCACCCAGGTGACTTTCTTTTTACTCGCGGGATTTTGTTCGGGGATGATTTTACTCATCGAGGCCCTTCGCCACCGTGAACATTGGAAGGATCAAGCCCTGCCCATGGGCTTATTGCTAGTCGCGTGCGGACTGGCGCTAATGCTGGGAGGGTTTTTTAGTTTTTCTAAAGACTACCATGGAGTCGCGCTGTTACCCCATTGGCCGCCGGGCTTTTTAAGCAATGCCACCTGGGGTGGAGACAAACCCATCAGCGGAAACGAAGCACTACTCTGGTATTTTTGTACCTTTGGTTCCTGGGTATTATTAACGCCCGCCATGTTGGTGCTGCTGATGGTAAGACTGAAAAAAAATTACG
>DALYDW010000211.1:0-3456 GCA_031972915.1 bacterium | reverse complement strand
CTACCTCACTCCGTCAGCCACTCCCTTGACGATCCTCCCGGGCTTCAACTCCACCGCGATCACTGTGCATGAAGATCGTCTCTGGGTCACCAGCACCGGAGATACCACTCTGTTGGAAGGCGCCTCCGTTCCCGAAAGCGATTCCTTTCTCACAGAACTCGATCCCGATACCTTACAAGTTTTGCAAAGTCTCAATCTGGGACTCGTCGCCGCCAATTTTCAACCCATGGCGGTTACCCAAGACGGTAGCCGCGGCTTTATCGGCTCCTCAGCCTTTAGCGAAGTCTATGAAATCGACTTGGAAAACTTCGACATCATCCGCGGCGCTGACAACCCCATCGAAATTTTTGACGTTGCCGCCGATTTTTTGAGCGATCAGGAAATCAGCGAAGATGACCAAACCTTATTTGTTTCTAGCTTCAACCAATCGGCCGTCAAGCGGGTAGATCTCACAAAGAACGAAATCACCGTGCTCCCCGAAATTCTGGACTTCTCCTTTGCAGGACAACCCGGAGTAACGGGAGCCGGCCCCATGGCCCTGCGCCCTGGAATCCCAGGAGAAGATTTTACGGGGCCCGATCTATGGTTGCTCACCAGCAATCCCGGAACCGTTTCCACCGCGACCACCTACTAAAAGGGCATCAAACATGAAAAACCGGCGAACTCCTTCCCTAAAAAAAACCTCCAAACGAGGGTTGTTATGTCGTTGGACGCTCGTGGCACTCTGTCTAGCCCACTTAACAGGCTGTGGCACAGCAGTGAACGATACGAACGATACAACGGAACTTGAAATGCCCAACCCGGCCTTACCTGCCGCCAATTCGGACCCCAGCAGTTCCGAACCAGCGGCGGAACCCCTGCGGATTGCTCGAGGGGGACAGAACCTTCCCTTAGAAAAACTTTCCCCGGTCTATCGCGGTCAATCTCTCCTTCTGGAGGTTATCAATGTTCCAGAAGGTGAGGTCGTTCACTGGAGTTCTAGCGATACCGAGCTAGGTATTTTCAAAAAACCCGGAGTCCTCTACCTCCTGGCGGCAGGAGATTTCGAGATTCATGTCGAAACCGAAACCTCCCAAGGCAGCTTGCGGGTTGAAGTCCTGGAGCCAAACTTCGACTCTCCCCAAACGCCTGGCAATAAGATTCAGCCCCATCCTGGGCTAGATCCCGAGGCCATTCCGGATCCCGTTCCCTCCGACCCGTTTATGGACGAAGTCGCATCCATCAATTTGGGGGCCCACAGCGGTTTTGGGATGGAGGATTTTCCCGATATCGTACTGGGGCCTCCCCAGGGCGGCGGTGGTCTCCAGGCCGGACTCGATGTGCTAAGTTTAGGCGTGGGGGGAGAAATCACCCTTAAAAGCGACACCCCCATTCTTGACGGACCCGGGGCTGATTTCATTGTCTTTGAAAATCCCTTTTGGGCCGGAGGCAATCCACAAAATCCCTTTGCCGAACCAGCAGAGGTCTCCGTCAGCCAAGACGGGGTCAACTTTTGGAGCTTTGCCTGCCATTCCGAAGATAAACCCAACGGCTACCCCGGATGCGCCGGAGTTCACGCCGTGTTCGCCAACCCAGCCCATCCCGAAATCGATCCCTTGGATCCGGAGGAAGCTGGTGGTGACGCCTTCGATTTAGAAACCCTAGGCCTTGGCTGGGCGCAATACGTGCGGCTGCGAGACCTCAGCGTCTCAGGAGCTAGCAATACCGCCGGATTCGATTTGGACGCCATCTCCATCATCCACCAATAAGCAGCCAGACCAAAAATCTCTTCTTTGGGGGCTGGAATATTTCTTTAAAAGATTCCAGCCCCCGCTTTTAGACCCCAACATGAGTGGGGTCTGAGCCACTCAAAAAAAATGGCGCATATTTTCCTCATACTTGCCGATAAAGACTTGTGTCGGGGAGTCATCTTGCCTATAACGCACGGCGTTGGGGGAAGAGGCTGTGAGACTCAAACACGAGGAAGACGCGAAATGGCCTCCATTTATATCTACAATCTGAAAGGCGGGAAATGCGTCGAATTGAATAGCCCGCAAATCGTCGAAGAAGACATCGCTCAGCTTAAATCTCTCCTGCCTCCCAACCTAGAGGGTCTCTCCTTCGAATCTCCCTTAAGCCTGTTTGATTCAGACACCCCCACAGAGCTAAAAGTCGAGAGCCAAGAGCCTCGCGTGGCCGAATACCTCAAGGGTATCGGCACTAAGCTACAAAAACTTCGACAAATTCCCGGAGCCCTCCGCTTTTACGATCTGGCCTATCGAGTGAGCGGCAACACCGATATGCTCATGGTCAAGGCCCAAGCCCTCTCTCAAACCGGTCAGGTAGAACGAGCCGACCAACTGCTACAACGTTTTTCTGAGGCCCGCCCCGATCACCCCGAACCCTACTTTTATTTCGGAAAAAACGCCTTGAGCCGCAATGACTACAACGAGGCACTGCGACATTTCGAAACCTCCCTCGACTTGATCCGAGTCAACAACGTAGAGCATCGCGGTCTACGCGATCTGCTCAACTATTACATACGCTTCACCGACCTATATTTAGACCGCGACCAACTCTTCAACCGCGACCTCGACGACGAAGCTATGACCCGAGAAATTCTGCAATTGCGCCAACGCACCCAAACCCTAGCAGAAGAAATCGAGCGCCAACACAAAAGCGAACTGGAAGGCATGATGTTTTATTTGCGCACCCAAGAAGAAGTTTTCGGACGTTGGCTAGAAGAAATTGCCAAACGATCCCCCTCCCTCGCCTAGCTCTTTATGAAGCACATCAAAAAATTGGGAGTCTACTGTTGGGTCATAGCCGTCTGTCTCTGGCCTATTTCCAGCCTACACGCCTATCAACGGATTTTATCTTTAAAGCCCAACATCACCGAGATTCTCTTCGCTTTAGGAGTAGGAGAAAACATCGTTGGGGCCACCACCTACTGTCATCGCCCCCCCGCCGCAGCCCAGATTCCACGGGTTGCCGACTACATTCGCGTCAACCCAGAAAAGGCCTTGAGCCTAAAACCCGATTTAATGCTAGCTAGCGTGGAAAATAGTTCTCAAAAGGAAGTGCGCTTCCTCGAAGCCCGGGGCATCGCCCTCGCTTTACTTCCCTTCAACACTCTTGAAGAAACTCTGAATAGCATCGAAAAAATGGGGGATTTACTGGGCAAGTCCCAAGAAGCACGACAAGTTACCGAAACGATGCGAAAAAAATTAACTGATTTAAAAAGGCGTAGTGCCAAAGTCGTTAAAAAGCGTGTTCTCTTTGTGGTGGGCTATCAACCCTTGGTCGTAGCGGGCTCGGGAAATTTTTTCGACGAGGCAGCAGAATACATCGGCGTAGAAAATGTCGCTCACGAAAGTCGATTGCGCTATCCCACCTGGTCGACCGAGCAACTCTTGCGGGCCCAACCAGAAATTATCTGGGACATCTCCATGGATACGACCGATCCAGAAAAGGCCT
>DALYDW010000210.1:0-3481 GCA_031972915.1 bacterium | reverse complement strand
CGTCTTTCGGCGCGAAAATATTGGTTGGCCTACACTCTTAGGTCCATGGGAACGCTGGTCGTCGATGCAGGAGCTAAATCCGCTTTGGTAGAAAAAGGCAGATCGTTGCTGCCTTCGGGGGTCCTAGCCTGTGAGGGACATTTTCGCCAGGGAGACCCGGTAGATCTTAAAATGTCTGATGGAGCGCCCTTTGCTCGTGGATTAGCTGGCTATAGTTCAGTGGAGATTCGCAAGATCATGGGCTGTAAAAGTGCCGATGTTGAGAAGGTCTTAGGCTATAAATATTTTGATGAATTGGTGCATCGCAACGATATGGTGCTACTGGGCGAGGAATAGCCAAAACGCGGTATCGAGCCCGTGCGATCAGGCAAATGGATCGACAGTGAATCAACAAAAAATAAGGATCACCTTATGCCGTCGAAGTCTCCTTTAAAAAAAATAGTTTTGGGTCTTGTGTTGTGTTCTGGAGCGGTGGGCTTTAGCGTAGGGGCTGCCGAAATCGATCAAATCAAACAATTCGAGCAATTCCAGGGACAAAAAAAGTCCGACACCCGTTTTTCCGATTACTTTGAGGCCCTGCAAAAAAATCCAAGAGATCCCCAAATCCACCTTCAACTGGCTCAATTGTATTTGGAGCAAAATCTCCTCGAACTCGCAGCCGAATCCTTTCGACGAGTTTTAATCTTAGATTCAAATATCGCCCAAGCCCATGTTGGCCTTTCCCATCTTTATCGTAAGAAAAAGCTCAAGGCCTTGGAGGTGGGCGAGTTGGAGATGGCGGTGCAGGTGGCTCCACAAGATCCCAAAATACGCTATGAGATGGGTGTTTTGTATATGGAACCTGAGAGCTTCAATTACAAAAAAGCCAAAGAACAATACAAAGCCTTGATGAAAATGCAGTCCCCCCTTGGGGCCGACTTGGGTCGTTTGATGCAAATTGATTCTTAAAGAAGGTGTGGGTTTTTTGTTGACTGACGGATTTGCATCTTGGCTTGGGGTTTTTTAATCCTGACTCTGTAAAAATCAGTGTACGCCGTGACGGGGCATCGATAGAATTTCTCAGTTCTGTGACGGCACTCGGTTTGGGCGAGGACGTTGCTCGATTCTTGGCTTGCCCCTTGTTTTCATCCTTGGAGGTAGTATGTTTTTTCTTTCGGCGTTTCTCTTGGTATTTTTTCTTCTCAATCCTGGAGCACAGGCCCAGTCTAATCCTCCTCAGACGAACCAGGAGCAAAGCGAGATCGGGGTTAAGCTCAACGACCAACAGTTTTCCCAAGTAGAAACTCAATTGGAGCAGGGTATTCCCAGTATTTTGGAACAGATCAAAAATATCGGGGATCAAGTGAAACTGGGAAACTGGGAGCAGGCTAAACAGTTACTAGATCAGGCCAAGAAAGATGGTCAGCAGGTCAAACGAGTTTTAGAGCAAGGTCCCCAGTACGACGAGATAGAATCTTACGTGGATAAGATTCGCGAAGCTATGGCTCTGACGGAGCAGGCCCTGGGTGCTCGGCAAAAAAAGCCAGCGCTGCAGAATTTGGCTCAGGCCTACAAGTGGGCCAAGGCCATTTCCGAGAGCCCGGTGCTAAAACTGACGGCCACTGAGATTGCCTTGGGACAGGCTTCACAACAGATTTTGCAGCGCGACTACAACGCGGCTGGTTTGTTTTTACAAAAGGCCGTTGATAGTATCAGTGAGGTGCAGCAGGATCCTAGGGTGAATTCGGCAGAACTTAACAAATTGAAAAACGACATCATTCTCACCCAGCAGCAGGTTGTGTTGGGAAAACTTCAAGATGAAAAGCGATTAAATCGCTTTGTTCCCGGATTGGCTGCGGCGCGGGTGAACGCGCTCAACACCTATTACACGGTATGGGATCGCAGCAATATGCCCTGGGATCAATACTAGTAACAGCCTTGGGGCTCTATTCTTCCAAAACAAGTTCGTAATGTTTTTCTTCCACAGTGCCATCGCTGTGGGTGACGGCGAGGGTGAAGTCGAACTCTCCGGACTCTTCAGGGATGCCTTGCACAGTACCGTTGTCCATCACTTCCATTCCCTCAGGGAGATTTCCGGAGAGCAAGCGTACTTCTTGGGGGGGTGGCTCAATGGCGGTTCCGACGACGACAACCCCTCCCACTGCGCCTTCGGTTTCTAGAGGCCCTGTATTAAAAAAGAAAAAGACGGTCGCCTCCCCGCAGCCGCTCATTAATCCGGCCAACAGGAGACCCACCAAGACTCGTCCCTTAAACCCCATGGTCCAATTGTAAAAAAAAATTGGAGACAAGCCTAGCTCGCCCGTGGGCTTGGGATTCCTCGAAAAAAAGCCTTTCTTATTGGAAAAAATCCTCTCTATAAGGCGATCCTTGGGGGGAAAAGAGGATGTTATGCGCCAGTTAGCCGAATTTTCTCAGAGAACCGAAGTCGAGGCCTTTGCTGATTTTCTTTATCTGCATCAAATCGAGACTACTCAACAATGGGAAGAAGGAGGCCGGTGGCTGTTGTGGGTGCACGACGATGCCCATTTAGAGGAGGCTAGCCGTTGGTTGATTGAGTTTCGAAAAAATCCTCAGGCCACGATTTTTCAAGAGGCCGTATCTCGGGCCCGTTGGATTCGGGCGCAGCAGCGTAAAGAAGAATTGAAGTCTCGCCATCACAAGGTGGATGTGCGTACGCGATGGAATGCCTCAAATTTTCAGATGGGTCGTCTCACTTTGGCTCTCATTGTGATTTCCTGTGCCATTTCTTTATTAGCGGGATTTGGGTCTCAACGCGCGATTGTCGAGTTTTTTTCCATCACCGATTACAACGTCGTGAGTGGCTACATGGAATATCGCGTTGGCCTTCGGGATATTTTACAAGGGCAAGTGTGGCGTTTGGTAACGCCTATTTTTCTGCATTTTTCTTTCCTGCATTTGTTGTTCAATATGCTTTGGCTAAAAGACCTGGGCAGCGTCATCGAGGAGCGTTTAGGAGTGACTACTCTCGCCTTGCAGGTTCTCTTCATTGGAGTACTCAGTAACTTAGCGCAGTACGCGGTGAGTGGTCCAAGTTTTGGGGGAATGTCAGGCGTAGTGTACGGGCTGTTGGGTTTTTTGTGGATTCGAGGGCACTACGACCGATCCTTTGGGCTTTTGCTAAACAAGGGTATCGTCGTGTGGATGCTTGTTTGGTTTGTGCTCTGTCTGACGGGGCTCATGGGAAACGTCGCTAATACCGCCCATGGATCGGGTTTAGCCTTGGGCATGCTTTGGGGCTATGTTTCCTCTAAGGCTTGGAAGCGGCGTGCCTTTTAACGGGGTGCCGAGTTTGGAGACGTCAAGCTTGTTGGAGCCGGGATGGGCGCTCTTGGTGGAGTTGTGGCGCCAGACGTAGGAAGTGGGGGAGGTAAGGCCAGCCCCTGAGGTTTGGGACTCCCAACGGGGGCGGGTGTTGGCGCTACGGTGGCTTGTGGAGTTGGTGTTAAAACCGGACTGGCTG
>DALYDW010000209.1:0-3495 GCA_031972915.1 bacterium | reverse complement strand
GATTGGCATAAGAGGAGAGCACCCCTATGAGTTCGGGAAAATTCGAAGTTGTCATTGGTTTAGAAGTTCACGCCCAACTCAAAACTTCTTCAAAAATCTTTAGCGGTTCTTCCACCCAATTTGGGGCTCAACCCAACAGTCAAACCGACGCCATTACCTTAGGCCTGCCCGGGGTATTGCCTGTGCTCAACCATCGAGTTGTTGAGATGGCGATTCTAGCGGGGCTAGCGACCCACTGCGCAATCGCACGCAAAAGTGTCTTCGCCCGTAAAAATTATTTTTATCCCGATTTGCCCAAAGGCTATCAGATCAGCCAATACGAATTACCTTTATGCCAAAACGGCCATCTCACCATCAAGATCGATGGCGTCGAAAAGCGCATTGGCATCACGCGTATCCATCTAGAAGAGGACGCCGGAAAATTAATTCATGACTTTGGGGATCCTACGATCAGCCATGTCGATCTCAACCGTGCCGGAACTCCGTTGATTGAAACCGTCTCCGAACCTGATATGCGGTCCCCCACTGAAGCCAGCGCTTATCTACGCCGATTGCGCGATATTTTCGTCTACCTTGGAATTTGCGATGGCAATATGGAGGAGGGCTCCTTCCGTTGCGATGCCAATGTGAGTCTGCGTCCCGTGGGACAAGAAAAATTCGGAACTCGTGCCGAATTAAAAAATATGAATAGCTTTCGCAATGTCGAACGCGCCATTGAATACGAAATGCAACGACAAGAGGCGCTACTCTTAGAGGGAAAACAGGTCGTCCAGGAGACCCGTCTCTGGAATGCCGACAAAGGCATCTCCGAATCGATGCGATCCAAAGAAGAGGCCAACGATTATCGCTATTTTCCCGACCCCGATCTCTTACCACTCATCGTGGAAGAATCCTGGGTAAAAAGCCTTCGTTCCCAACTTCCTGAGTTGGGCCATGAAAAATCTTTACGCTTTCAGAAAGATTACGGGATTCCCGAGTACGACGCCGATGTTCTGACGGCCGAACGAGAAGTCGCCGAACATTGGGAGGCCGCCCTGAGATTGCTTCAAAAAACTGATCCGAAAAAGATCAGCAATCTCTACATGACTCATTTGCTCAAGCTGCAAAAAGAGATTCCAGAAACCTTAGACAGAATTACCCCTGCCGTTGCCGCCGAAGTACTTAACAAAACCGAGACCGGCGCTTTAAGTCTGAATATGGCAAAGGATATTCTCGACGAAGTGGCCGCTAGCGGAAAATCTGTCGACAGCATTATTCAAGAAAAGGGATTGGTACAAATCAGCGACACCTCGACTTTAGAAGCTAGCATCGATGAAATTCTAGAAAAAAATTCGGCAAACGTTCAAGCCTATCGATCTGGAAAAGAAAAACTCTTTGGCTTTTTTGTCGGAGAAACCATGAAGGCGCTGAAGGGAAAGGCCAATCCCCAAGTGGTCAACGAGCTTCTCAAAAAGAAGCTCTCCCCTCCCTAAAAAGGAAAAACCTTCAGCAATCCGCGAGCCACACTTCTCACCTCGATGAGATTCTTGAAAAACGCTAGGGAACAGAGGCAAGGCTTCAATCCGTAGTTTAAATTCACTTTTGACCATGGGCTTATTTTAGAAACTCGTGGAAAAATGGAGCAAAGAAACCATGAATTTTTTCACCTTAAAATGGGACCAAGGCCAAGTGGTGATGATCGACCAACGTCGTCTTCCCACCGAAGAAATTTATCAACGCTATACTCAGGTCGAAGAGGTCGCTCTTGCCATTCGCGACATGGTGGTACGAGGCGCCCCCGCCATCGGCGTGGCCGGAGCCTTCGGCATGGCCCTTGCTGCAAAAAACTCTCAAGCAGTTTCACGGGAAGATTTTCTTCAAGAGATAAATCAAGCTGCCGATTTTTTAATCTCCCAGCGTCCCACCGCGGTCAACTTACCCTGGGCCGTCAATCGAGTAAGACTGGCCTTACAAAACTCTGCGGACCACTCTATTGAACAGCTCCAAGATCAAGCGATTCACGAAGCCCTCGCCATCTACGAAGAAGACATCGAAATGTGCCAACAAATGGGGCGACACGGCGCCGAATTGATCGAGGAAGGAAAAACCTACCTCACCCACTGCAATGCCGGAGCCTTAGCCACCGCTGGACAGGGCACTGCCCTTTCGGTGTTTTACGAAGCCGCCCGTGCGGGCAAAAAATTTAGAGTGTATTCCTCCGAAACGCGCCCTTTCCTCCAAGGTGCACGTTTGACTTGTTGGGAACTGATGAAAAACGGCATCGACGTAACCCTGATTACCGATAATATGGTGGGGCACCTGATGGGACAGGGAAAAATCCACGGAGTGGTCACGGGAAGTGATCGCATCGTGGCCAATGGTGATGTGGCCAATAAAATCGGCACCTATGGCGTTGCCCTCCTGGCCAAAGAGCATCGCATCCCTTTTTATGTGGTGGCGCCCTCCTCCACCGTTGATCTCGACACCCCCACCGGTGCCTCGATTCCCATCGAAGAGCGCCCTAGCGAAGAAGTCACACACTTTTTCGGCAACCCCTCAGCCCCTGCTGGAATTCAAGTCTTGAATCCGGCCTTTGACGTTACCCCCCATGGCCTGGTAGGGGCTATCGTTACGGAGAAAGGCATCGCCCGTCCTCCCTACGAATTTCATTTAAAGAATTTAGTGAAAGGTTAGAAGACCATGGTACAGAAGGTGGAGAAAATTTGGTTAGACGGAAATATGATTCCCTGGGACGAGGCTCAAGTGCACGTTCTTACCCACACCCTGCACTATGGTTTGGGTGTTTTTGAAGGAATTCGCTGTTACCGGTGCCATGATGGTCGTTCTGCCATCTTTCGTCTACAAGAGCATATCGATCGACTCTTTGATTCTTCCCACATTCTTCTGATGAAAATTCCCTTCGTCAAAGAGCAAATTGTAGAAGCGTGCAAAGAAATTTTTCGCGTTAATCAGTTGCCTGCCGGCTACCTTCGTCCTCTCGTGTTTATGGGGGACGGAGAAATGGGCCTTTATGCCACCGGTAACCCCACTCGAGTCGCCATTGTTGCCTGGCCCTGGGGTACTTACTTAGGTGACGAGGGAGTTAAAAACGGCATTCGCGCCAAGGTGTCCAGCTACACTCGCCACCATGTCAATATCTCCATGACCAAAAGCAAAGCCGTGGGTAATTATCTCAATTCCATTTTGGCAAAACGGGAAGCCATGTTGGCTGGGTACGATGAAACAATCATGTTAGATGCCCAAGGCCATGTCTCAGAAGCCAGCGGTGAAAATCTTTTTATGGTGCGCAAGGGCAAGGTCTTTACCCCACCCACCACCTCTGCTCTGGAGGGGATTACCCGTGAAGCCATCATGACCTTACTGCGTGATCAGGGCATTTCGGTAGAAGAGCGTTATTTTTCCCGAGACGAATTGTATATTGCCGATGAAATCTTTCTAACGGGCACAGCAGCAGAAATCACTCCCGTCCGAGAACTCGATAACCGTACCATAGGC
>DALYDW010000208.1:0-3694 GCA_031972915.1 bacterium | reverse complement strand
TCGTAGAGGGTAAGTGTTTTTTTCATTTTCCCAATTCAAAAGCATCGTGAAGAATGCGTACGGCCAACTCGGTGTATTTCTCATCAATGATGATTGAAATCTTAATTTCCGAGGTGGAAATCATCTGCACATTGATGTTTTCTTGAGACAAGGTCTCAAACGCCTTGGCGGCGATCCCCGCATGAGAACGCATCCCAATGCCAATAATAGAAACCTTGGCGATATCCTCGCTAGTCTCAACTTTTTTTGCGCCGATTTCTCGGGCCACCGTCTCCACAATGGGCAGGGCTCGCTTTAAATCCGACTTAGGGAGGGTAAAAGTAAGATCTGTCGTCCCCTCCGAACTCACATTTTGCACGATCATGTCGACATTGACGCTAGCCGCCGCAATGGGACCAAATAATTTAGCAGCGATTCCTGGGACGTCGGGCACCTGCCTTACCGCCACCTTGGACTCGTTACGATCGTAACTAATGCCCGTCACCATGCGTTGTTCCATTTGGGAATCCTCCTTGGTCACTAAGGTTCCCGGGTTGTCGTTGAAAGAACACAGCACCTTGAGCGGAACCTGAAACTTTGCAGCCATTTCTACAGAACGGATTTGCAAGACCTTAGCCCCAGTGGAGGCCATTTCCAGCATTTCCTCGTAAGAGATACGGTCGATTTTTCGAGCGTGGGACACCAAATTAGGATCGGTAGTATACACTCCATCTACGTCGGTAAAGATCTCACACATATCGGCCTTAAGAGCCGCCGCCAAGGCCACCGCGGTGGTATCTGACCCTCCACGCCCCAAGGTGGTAAGATTACCGTTTTCGTCGACACCTTGAAATCCAGCCACGACGACGATGTTACCAGCTCGAAGCTGAGCATGGATACGATCAGCATCAATGGAAATAATCCGAGCCTTACTATAAACTTCGTCGGTGAGAATCTTTACCTGATGCCCAAGAAAGCTAATGGCCTTCCCTCCCAAACTTTGGATGGCCAAGGCCAGCAGGGAAGATGTCACTTGTTCTCCCGTAGCAACCAGGGCGTCGTACTCGCGCCCCTCGGGCAATTCAGAAAAATGACGACTTAGAGATACTAAGCGGTTGGTCTCTCCCGCCATGGCGCTCACCACCACCACAACCTCGTCACCGGCTTGTTGTTGAGTCAAGGCACGACGAGCCACCTGTAGAATTTTGTCTAGGTCGCCGACGGAAGTTCCCCCAAATTTTTTAACAATTAGGGCCATAGGAGTTCAGGCTATTAGCCAGCATGGGGGGAGAAGTCAAGAAAGGCACCGTAATAAAATCAGGGCGATAAGGGGCAGCGATGGGTGAAATCGCCAATGAACCAAGCTGAGAAAAACGGAAGCTAGAAATCTTCGTCGATCTGAATATTGTCGATCATCCCGTCGAGATCTTCGCGAAATCCCAGGTCAGCCATCACTTCGCGAAAAGAGTCTTGATAAACCGCCTCGTCGACAGATTTTTCAAAGCTGCCGGCATTGCTAAGGTTGTCCCTCAAGGCACTGATGGCCCGATCTGGATTACTCTTAACGATGCTATCGATGTACTTATTGAGACTCTTGGCAGCTTTTTTGTGTCGCTCCGAACGGAGCTGCTTCCAGTTTTTAAGATAACAGAGCCGACAATATCCCAAGGTGGTGGCCTGACTTGAACAGCCCTCCTCCTTGCAAAGTCGGATCTTTCGAATTGTAGATTGTTTTTCGTTTTTTTCACCCACCTCAAAAACCTCGATCAAGGGGGCTCACGGTGCCGCTTTAGACTCTATGCCTAAAATCTTGTCAGTTTTCAAATTTTTTTAATTGAGATTCAAATTTCTGTTTTCGACGCACAGCGTCTTGACGCTCTTGATCCACCTCTTGACGCAAAACTGGAGGCATCACCTCTTTGAGATTTTTTTTGAGAAACTGCCGCTCACGCCACTGGATTACACCCACAAAGGCTAAAAATCCCAAAAACAAAACCAAAAGAAAAATCCACCATCCCATGAAACAAACTCCGTCAGGAACCCGCTGGGGTCAAGACCTCCAACAAAGCGGAACGAACTGCCTCCAATTTTTTCTTATCGTTAATTTTGTGTCCAAAGATATCCTTCACATAAAACACGTCAGAGACTTGATCGACCTTGGTTGAAATTTTAGAAACCTCCACAAAAAGATTCATTTGCCTCATCACTCGAGCCAAGTCGTATAAGATGCCCAAACGATCGTCGGTATAAATATCAATCAAGGTGTAATAAGGAGAGACATCCTTATCGATTTCAACCTGAGGAGGTCTGCGTTGGGTCGAGGTTTTGAGCAAGGCGGAATGAGCTCGACTTTCGTAGTAAGATTCTAGGCGGATCTTTCCCATGGTCACTCCCTGAAGATCTTCGGCGATACGCACGAAACGCCGATCTTCTTCGAGAAAACCGCCCCGGTGATCAGTCACCTGCAACTGGATCAAGGCCTCGCCCGTACTGTTGAAAAATTGTTCCAGGGCAAGAATATTAACCTGATTCGCCGCCATCACTCCAGTCACCTGCTCGAAAAGCCTGGGGGTGTTGATTGTGTAAATAAACACCTCGTTGCATTTTCTCTCGAGGTTAGGTGCTTGATGAAAGAAAAAAGCCGGGTGTCCGGCCTGTAACACCCAATGGGCATGCTGCAAAATTTGCGTGGGACCATTCACCAAAAAATAACGAGGCGGCATGGAGTCTAAAAAAAACTCCAAATCTTTTTGAGGAATGGAGTCGGGCACACAAGCCAAGGTCTTGCGCTTGACCTCTTCCATCAAAACGGTGGCCCGATCTGTGCCAAACTCTCCCTTTTCGATCACATTCAAGGTTTTTTCATAGAGATGGCTCAGGAGCGACCCCTTCCATGGAGTCCACACCTCGGGGCCCACCGCCCGAATGTCCGCCCAAGTCAAAATAAACAGTTCGTTCAATCGTTCCCGTGTTTCCATTGTGCGAGCAAACTGGCTAATCATGTTGGCGTCCTCTAAATCGCGCCGCTGACTCAAATGAGGCATCATCAAGTGAGAGAGAACAAGAAACTCTACCTGACAAATTTCTTCTTCAGCGTAGCGAAGCCGCTCCATGATTTGCCGGGCCAAACGGGCTCCAACCTCAGAATGGGACCCACCCTTCCCCTTACCAATGTCATGAAACAAAACTCCCAAACTCAAGACGCCGGGATGCTTCACTTCGGATAAAGCCTTTTTAAAAACAGGAAATTCTTGGTCATAATTTCCCGACTGCAACAAACTCAATTCTTGAACTGCCTTGATGGAATGAGTGTCAACGGTGTAGACATGGTAAACATCATGCTGTGTCTGATGAAGAATTTCTCCAAACTCCGGCATGAATGCGCCCAAAAATCGGCAATCGTGCATTTCATTGAGAGAATTGCCAAACCCCTGAATATCCGCTGCCATTTCCTGAAAAAGTCGACACACTTCGGGATGTCGTCGATACAAGTCGTCGACCCAATGAAGATGACGACTGATCCAAGCCTTAAAACCCTCGTCCAAAACCAGCCCTCGTTTTTGTGCTAAAAAAAATGCCCTCATAATCTCAACAGGGTTTTGTTCGAGCTTGCGGAAGCTTTTTGGAAAAACCTTACCGCTCAAATTAAGGAAATACTCACTCAGAGAAGGCCTGAATCGATTTTGCAAACGTCGCCACGCCGATTGAGGTGGAG
>DALYDW010000207.1:932-3711 GCA_031972915.1 bacterium | reverse complement strand
GGTAGAGTAGGCGGTACCGCTGATTCCGAGGGCAGTGGTTTCGCTTCCACCGCAAAAATCGGTGCGCCGCCTTGAAAAAGGTAGATATCGTAGACCTGCCAACTCAAGTGGGTATTGGCGATGCCCAACACCACCATGGCCAAATAAGAGCCGACAAAGAAAATTAAAGACCCTACCCCCATAACCACGAAAGAAACTGGAATCATCACCAAAGCAACCATCAACCAATTTTTCCAAGTACCCTTGGAATAATTCCATAGAGCCTCTAGATTTAACGTCGCTCCCAAATCGAGCGTAAGATAAGATCGAGTGAGAGTTGCATTAAGCAAGATCGAATAGAAAACTAAACTGAGTCCATAAACTCCAATGAGTATAATCCCAAACAGTATCCAGAGTCCAGCAGATGAGTGCATGGGATCTCGCACCAAAAATCCCGAAAGCCCTCCAATGAGAACAATGCCCAATACAAGCACCAAAAGCCAAGGCAGGAGCACAAGAAAGGAAGCAACGAATGGAATCCATCCTCTCTCGAGGTAGGTCACGAAATCTTTAAAGTCCAAACGGGGCAGGGGATGTTCTTTTCCCTTGGCTAAGCGTCGATAACATTCTCCCTGCCAGCCTAATAAAGCGATAGAACCCACAATCGGCAAAAAAGCGAAGACTGCACCTAAAAGCAAATTATTCCAAGCATGAGGCTCTTCCATCAATAATTTGAAGGCTCGCATAAAATCCAAACGCTCTGAGTTCGATCGATATCCGTTCATAGCCCCCCCTTGTCTTGCGCCACTCGCCTGGGTCAGCGCCCAACATTTTTGTGAAAATTTTCTCAGTCAGCGGCAGGAGCCGCTTCCACTTTTTCTGACAAAGACGGAGTAGAAGCTCCCGTGGAGCCCTGCCCCGTGTCCGGTCCCGTCCACTTAACGGCCCAGCCAGAAACCACGGGCTGAGTATAAGTGTGAGAAGTGGCGTAACCGCCCCAATAGGAGGCCCCGCCCCAAACTCCACCCCAGGGTCCCCAGCCATCCCAACCCACAGGCCCGCCCCAAAAACCGGGGTCTACCTGGCTATTTTGCAACTTCTCGGTTTTGACTCGAACATCGATCACCGCATCGGCGCCGATCTTTGCCGCCTGCTTGCGAATGTCCTTCATGGTGGACCCCATTGAAATATGGGAAGCCCAAACAGGAGCAATTTTTTGGTAAGGACGAGTGGGCAAGCCTTCGAGAATGGGCATCTCAGCCTCTTTCTCTTTGAGAGCAGCACCATGTAGAGGAGGATTGTCTTGAGCCTGGACCAACCCTGTACTCGCCAAGATTCCCAGGCATAAAGTTCCAACTAAAAAAATAGATCGCATGGAGGCATTGTAAAAGAACCCGGCAAAAGGGCTATCAATTTTTTACAAAGACCGAAGGGGATCTATTGCTTTACTTTTTCTCGGCGAACATGATCTCATACCTCTCACAAATTAATTTTTATTTTCGAAATCGGGTTTATCTCTCCAGCTTAGGCGTCAAAGATAAACAACCCGTCTTCGATGATTAAGGAAGGACCACCATGAAAAAAGTCGGGAGAGTTTTTTTTAGTCTTGCTCTTGCCTCATCCATAGGGCTTGCAGGCCTCGGATTTTTTTCATCCACGGGAAACGCGGAGGGCATCCTCATCGACCAAGACACGGAGGGACAAAGAGGTCCTGGAGACATGGACGTTCCCACAGAAAAATTGCCCAAACCCACCCCCCGACCTTCACCACAGCCACAAAAAAATAAAACACCGGGATCATAGTTTTTTTAAAAAAATTTTGATTTTCTCCACAGGAGTCCTGTTTTTGGACTCCTTTTTTACATTTCCTTTCCAATAAAAATTGTTTCCAAACAAAAAAACCTGGAGCTTTCCTCCCAGCCTGCCTAAGTACACCACAGTTTTTCCAACAGAGTTTTTTCTATTTTTTTATCGAATTTGTGGAGGCCACAAAACCATGAAGTCCCGACTTATCCTTTCGAGCTTCGTTCTATTTTCCATCTTAAACAGCGGATGCAAAAAGCCCACTCCTCCCCCCGCTCCACAAACTCCCACACCGGCTCCCCAAAGCGCGAAGATTTCTTTACCCGTTTCCCAATTGTCTGGATTGAATCTCAACGGAGTCTCCGTAGAAGAAATCGCGGCCCGCAGCACCGATCCCCAAAGCCTGGAAGCACAAGACCTCAACGATTTTTTTGATCTCGAAAACGTCGCTTACGCCGAGGCCACCCTGCGCATGGTTCAACAACAGTTACAAAGCGGCGTTCCTTTCAAATATCTTTCCATCTCCCTGGGCACCCTACCGATCAAATACGCCGCACGCTGCCAAGAAAAAATCGAAGGCGATTTGTGCCTGATCGAGCCCGTATCTTTTAATTGCGCCGAAGCCTTTCCCCAAGCCCATTGGACAGAAGACAACTATCTCAAGCTCTGTCAGCGTCTGGGACGCCTGAAGGCCTACAACCCCCTGGGCCTGGCGGCCTTTTTCGATGGAGACAACACGCTTTGGTACCAAGATGTCTCCAATGCGGGCGTCAAACGCGGAGTTGAGTCCAATCGAATTCAGTGGGCACCTGGCAAGGCCGAATTACTTCCCGTATTCCCCAGTCCAGAAGCTCGCGTGGCCTACACAAAAAGCAAAACCCCCTACGACTATTATCGCGAGCTTTATAAAACCGTCGGACCTCTGTGGAATTACAACTATGCCGCCCTGGCCTTTCGGGGCTTGAGTTTAAAAGACATTCAGGCCAATTTCGAGGAG
>DALYDW010000207.1:0-922 GCA_031972915.1 bacterium | reverse complement strand
GGCTCTCAACCAAAGCTATGCTCCCGTTCCCTTTGCGGAGATGCAAGCCTTGCTTAAATACTTACACGAGCAAGACATCGTCACCGGCATTGTATCGGCGAGTCCCGTTTTTGGCGTCTATCCGTTAGCCGAAAAATTCTACCCATTTATTCCCTTAGACCGTGTGGAAGGCTTGGATGTATTTCTGCAAAACCCTCATCAGCCCGAAACTCTTCCTGTGCGACTGAGCCGCTTGTTGCAACAAGGTCGTCTCGATGAAACGGGGCACCCACAAAAATACCGCTCTTACCAAGAATTTCTCCAAGACTACGGCGACTGGATTCTTGTGGACGTCGATCAAGTCATCAACGCCCGCGCTGGAAAAGGCGCCCAAAGTCGTTCCATCGCCCGTCGTTATGTCGCCGAACAAAATCGAGAAAGCGACAATCAACAAGATCGATTTAACATCGACGACATGCGCATCGTAATGATCGGAGGAGACAACTTCGCTAACTCAACCGATATCCCCTCCCCACAGGGCGATCGGGTTGTCAACGCCTTGGAAGAAGGCAATGACCAAGGGATGTCCGAAGGACTCAGCTTTTTGGAAAATAACCCCACCATCCCCGGAGGCACAGACTTTGTCTTTATTCATCGTTTTGTGCGTAAGGCCGACGGCGTTGTCCAACCCAAAAAAGGTAGCTTAGAAAATTTTCAGGCTTATTTTGCTCAACAAAAATTGCTTCGCCCAGACCGAATCGGGGTCGCTCTTCTCCAAAATGCCCTCAGCGATTTAGAACCCGAAGGCCCTACAGGAGGGTTTTTGCAAGAACTCCCCAAGGCCCCTGAAACGCAAAACAGCGCCACCCCACTACCCCTAAGCTCTCCCCAACCCAGCGCTCCAGTGGCCCCCACGAGCCCTCTGCCCCAAAACACGAATCCA
>DALYDW010000206.1:0-3823 GCA_031972915.1 bacterium | reverse complement strand
GGGCACGCTGCTCTTCTAAAAACTCCTGAGGATTAATAAATTTATCCATGTAGTCTTTGCTTTAATTTTCTGACCACGGGAATATTTTCTTCGTCACCCCAAGCGACCTCCCCACTGGAACTTCTCTTGATGTACGGCCCATGAGTATCGATGAGGTTTTCTAAGCTCAGACAAACATCGATAAAATTTTCCACGGTCTCTAGGCCGTATTTATCGATATAGCGCTTGATCCGAGTCTTATGATTGGCCATTTCGTCCATCATCTTGCGATGGGTGTGTGAAAAATAGAGATTGTTCTTAAAAAAGTCGGAATGCCCGTAAACATGGGCCATAACCATTTTTTGATCCATCACCGTATTGGAGTGCAAAAGATAGGCATAGCAAGGATCGTTATTGATAACCATTTCGTAAATTTTCGAAAGCCCGTAAGCGTAAGATTTTGAAAGCTGCTCATACTCCATTCCAAAACGCCAGTGGGGATAGCGATTGGGAAATCCTCCATAAGCGGCAACCATATTGATCTGATTCCAGTCTAAAAGCTCGAAAATTACCGGAAAAAAATCCAAACCATAATCACGGGCATAAATCTCCACCTCTTGGCGAATGGCATCCAATTCGGGAGTAAGACGAGTCGTCATGAATCAATGTCCCTTACCCAAAAAGATTTTGATGGAGTCGAAGATCTTTTCTTTATTTTCGATGCGAGAGGTTAAAATTCGTTCATGCTTATTTTGAAACTTTTCTTCTAGATCACGGATAAATTGCCCGCTGCCATATTCACTCTCCACCTGTCCGTAGCAAAACATATTGAGATTGGGCAGCAGGCGTTCTTCCAAGATTTGCAGACATTCAGTCGTATCCTTACTCGACCAGTTATCTCCATCGCTGAAATGAAACACATAAATATTCCAATCGTAAGGATCGTATTGTTCCTCGATCATTTTGAGACAAAACTTGTAAGCTGAGCTAATGATGGTCCCACCGGATTCACGAGTGTGATAGAAGGTGTTTTGATCTACTTCTCGCGCCACCGCATCGTGAATGATATAGCGAGTCTCAATGCCCTTGTATTGAGAGCGCAACCAAGTATCGATCCAAAAGCTTTCAATACGAACGATCTCTTTTTGCTCTTGTCCCATAGAACCGCTGACATCCATGATATAAAGAATCACCGCGTTTCTTTGAGGTAAGCGTTCTTCCTTCCATGAACGGTAACGACGGTCTTCCCGAGTCGGAACGATCACCGGCCGACCGGGATCATAATTCCCCATGAGAATCTGTCGTTTCAGCGCTTGTTTATAAGTTCGCTTTCGATGCACCAAGGCATCTGGACCCGCACGATGAATAGCAGAATAACGGTATTTAATACTCTCGATATTGGATTCGCCCTTAGGCTCAATGCGAGGCAATTCCAACTCTTCACCTATGATCTGAGCCATTTCGTCCAAAGAGATGTCGACCTCAAGGAGATGCTGCCCAGGACTGTCTCCCGCCTGACTTGAATTCTCTTCACCATCTGAACCGGCGGAGACCGGATCACCTTCTTTTCCCTCACCACGCCCCACCCCTTGGCTCGGATTGGGGCCATAAGTAAAACGAGGCAACTCAATTTGGGGAATGGGAATACTAATGAGGTCTTTGCCCTTTTTTCCGATGAGCTCTTCTTGGGTAAGGTACTTCCGGAGGTTTTTTTTAATCTTACCCCGAATGATTTGCTTAAAACGGCTAAAATCCTGTTCGATCTTAAGTACCATTAAGCTTTTTCCTTAATGTCACCTCGAGCAAAAATACTGGCCACATAGTTCAGCACATCAGTTGCACAAACATCACAGTAACCGTGATTTCGAATCAATCGCGCCTTAACCACATCGATTTTTTCTTGGGTCTCTTTATCGACCACGCTGGTGACCAACGAAGTGAGTTTGATGGTGTCTTTTTGATCTTCGAAAATTTTCAACTCCAACGCCTTATGGAGTCTCTCATTGGTGCGGTAATCGAATTTTTTTTCTTCCACCGCTAGGGCACCGATGTAATTCATAATCTCTCGACGAAAATCATCCTTGCGAGACTCAGGGATATCGATTTTCTCTTCGATCGACCGCATCAAACGTTCGTCGGGCTCTTCGTCTTGTCCGGTATACTTGTTACGCACTCGCTCCTTCTGAGTGTAGGCCTTCACATTATCGATATAATTTGCACAAAGACGACTGATGGCCTCCTCATCGCTGGAGATGGCCCGCTGCACTTCATTTTTCACCAGATCTTCGTACTCGTCCTTGACCACCGAAATTAAACTGATCATCTTTTTTCGGCTCTCTTCGTCTCGAATTAGGCTATGGTGTTTTAAGCCACTGTCGAGTTCGTTGAGCACCATAAAAGGATTGATGCACCCCTCCACATCTTTAACCAAGGCATTGCTGATCTTGTCTTGAATATACCTTGGACTAATGCCGTCGAATCCCTCACGAAAGGCCTCTTTACGAAGTTCTTTCACATTATCCTCGGTATAACCGGGCAAGGTCTTGCCATCGTACAACTTCAGCTTTTGCATTAAGGTGAGATTGGCTTTTTTGGGATCCTCCAGTCGAGTGAGAATGGCCCACATCGCAGCCACCTCGATGGTATGGGGGGCAATGTGTTTCCCCCGAATGCGCTGCTCATTAAAATCCTTCTGATAGATCTTGAGCTCTTGGGTCAAACGAGTCACATAGGGTATGTCCACCTTGACCGTGCGATCCCGCAGCGCCTCCATGTATTCGTTGTTTTGCAATTTTCGATATTCGGGCTCATTGGTATGGCCCAAAATCACTTCGTCGATGTCGGTCTGAGCAAACTTCTTCGGTTTGATTTTGTGCTCCTGGGAGGCACCGAGCAGATCGTAAAGAAACGCCACGTCGAGCTTAAGCACCTCAATAAATTCGATTAAGCCCCGATTGGCCACATTAAACTCACCGTCGAAATTAAATGCCCGAGGGTCAGATTCGCTGCCGTATTCGGCTATTTTACGATAGTTGATGTCTCCGGTGAGCTCAGTGGAATCTTGATTTTTTTCATCCTTCGGCTGAAAGGTTCCAATGCCAATTCGATCACTCTCGCTCAACAAAAGACGCCTGACCTTGATGTGATTGTCGATGACCTTAGCCCAATTACCTCCATAGGCCTGGTGCAATCGCTTAAAAATAAAGCGACAACTCGGACAAAGTTCTCCTTCCACCTGAATGCGCTCATGACCATCGAGGCTTTTATTCAAGCCCTCCACAATCTCGGATCGATACGCACTGGGAATCAATCGCAAAGGCTCCTCATGCATGGGGCAAGCAAAAAAATCCTGACCTCCAAACAGGGCCTTGGTATCCATATCGGAATGGGCGACCCATTCGAAAGTGTAAAGCGCCCCTTCGGGACTTCGACTGTAGTGCTCCAACCCCTTTTTCAAAAGTCGCGCGATGGTGCTTTTGGAAGAACCCACAGGGCCGTGCAAAAGAAAAATACGTTTCTCAGCACCATAGCCCTTCGCCGCGGATTTCAGGAGATGCACCATTTTCATGATATGCAAATCCAGGCCATAAACAGCATCTCTGGAACCCTCGAAAGGGTCTTCAAAAAATTTATAACGTACGATTTTCTTTTTATACTCGCGATACTCCTCTGTGCCATGACTGACGATCATGTCATAGATCCGCTGAAAGGCGTTTCTCACCACCTTGGGATTATGATGCACAATTTCTAAGTATTGTTCGAAAGAACCATCCCAATTGAGGTCTTGAAATTGGCGAACGTCCGGCAGGTTACGGATTTTTTCCATTAAGGTCGTTGACGACGG
>DALYDW010000205.1:0-3935 GCA_031972915.1 bacterium | reverse complement strand
GCCGTACCAACCAATCATGGCGGCGCCGATGGCCGAAGTAAGATGGTCGTAACCGGGAGCGATATCCGTGGTGAGTGGTCCCAGGGTATAAAAGGGTGCTTCGTGACACTCTCGGATTTGCTTGTCCATGTTTTGCTGGATGAGGTGCATGGGAACATGACCCGGTCCTTCGATCATGGTTTGAATTTCGTGTTGCCAGGCGATTTGAGTTAATTCGCCCAAGGTTTTGAGTTCGGCGAATTGGGCTTCGTCGTTGGCATCGGCAATGGATCCGGGGCGGAGGCCATCGCCTAACGAAAAACTTACGTCGTAGGCCTTCATGATTTCGCAAATTTCTTCGAAGTGGGTGTAGAGAAAATTTTCCCGATGATGGGCCAAACACCATTTGGCCATGATGGATCCGCCTCGGGAGACAATACCCGTGACGCGTCGTGCGGTTAAAGGCACGAAGGCGAGCCGAACTCCGGCGTGGATGGTGAAGTAGTCTACGCCTTGTTGGGCCTGTTCGATCAGAGTGTCCCGGTAAATTTCCCAACTGAGTTCTTCTGGTTTTCCGCCGACTTTTTCCAAGGCCTGGTAGAGGGGAACGGTTCCGATAGGAAGGGGGCTATTGCGTAAAATCCATTCTCGGGTTTCGTGAATGTTTTTACCGGTTGAGAGATCCATGAGGGTATCTGCTCCCCAACGGGCAGCCCACACTAACTTTTCGACTTCTTCGAATACGGACGAACTCACTGCCGAGTTGCCGATGTTGGCGTTAATTTTTACCCGAAAGTTGCGGCCGATGATCATGGGTTCTAGCTCGGGGTGATTGATGTTGGCCGGAATGATGGCGCGCCCCCGAGCGACTTCGTCTCTGACGAATTCGGGGGTAATTTCCCGAGGCAGGGTTGCACCCAAGGGGGAGCCCGGATGCTGGGCACTAGGGGGATTATGTCGAGAATTGTTTTCGCGGAGGGCGATGAATTCCATCTCTGGAGTGACAATGCCGCGTCGAGCATAATGCATTTGAGTGACGTTGTGCCCAGCTCGGGAGCGACGGGCTTGTCGGACTTGGGGAAAATTCCAAACTGTCTTATCGCCTTGGGGCTGAAAAGCAGGAATGGAAACAACTTGGGTGTCTTGTCGTTCTTCAATCCAGTTCTGGCGCAGTGCGGGTAATCCATTTTGTAAGTCGATGGAGGCTTCGTCATCGGTGTAGGGACCCGAGGTGTCGTAAACGCGAAATACACGGGGCTCACCGGAGGCTTTGTTTTGCAGTTGAATTTCTCGAAGGGGAATTTTTAGATCCGTTCTCGAACCCTGGAGATAGACTTTCCGAGACTGAGGAAGCGGTTTGACGATGTCAGCGTCAAGTTGTTGGAGGTCGGCTAAAAATTTTGGATTTAAAACACTCATGATCGTCCTTGCGAGGCTGGGCGCTGTGAGGTCCAGCGAGGTGAAAAATTATTTTTCTAAGACTCCTTCGAGAGGGCTCGAGGCGTTAGCATAAAGTCGTTTGGGAATGCGTCCAGCCTCGAAGGAGGCCCGGCCTGCCTTGACCGCCCAGGACATGGCTTGGGCCATTTTGACCGGATCTTGTGCCATGGCCACAGCCGTATTCATGAGAATGGCGCTGCAGCCCAGTTCCATGGCCACGGCGGCATCGCTTGCACAGCCGACTCCCGCGTCAACAATGACCGGGACCCGGGCTTGTTCGAGAATGATGCGTAAGTTGTAAGGGTTGCGAATGCCGAGACCCGAGCCAATGGGCGCTGCCAGGGGCATGACGGCCGGACAGCCCATATCTTCCAATCGTTTGCAGGCTACCGGATCATCGCTGATATAGGGTAAAACGACGAAGCCCTCTTTGATTAACAGTTGAGCCGCCTCCAGTGTACCAGCAACATCGGGGAACAGAGTCTTTTCATCCCCCAAGACTTCGAGTTTGATCCAGGGGGTTTGCAGGGCCTGGCGCGCCAGATGAGCGGTTTTGATTGCGTCTTCCACGGAATAACAAGCGGCTGTATTGGGCAATAGAGCAATTTTTTTTGTATCGATGAAATTCAAAAGAGATTCTTCGGGAGGTGCCTGGAGGTCAATACGGCGAATGGCCACGGTGACCATTTCAGTTCCGCTTTGCTCATGGGCCTGCTGCATGATTTTAAGGGATGGGTATTTTCCCGTTCCTAAGATCAGGCGTGAGGAAAAAAAACGATCTGCAATTTTAAAACCTTCGCTCATCAGTGTGCTCCAAGCGGGATTCGAGAAATTAAAAAAGTCTCAGCCTCCGCCTACGGCGTGAAAAATTTCGATTTCGTCTCCCTCTTGTAGGAGACGGAGGGCCAGTTCGGAAGGGGGGATCACTTCGAGGTTTTTGGCTACGGCCACTTGCCGCGGATTGATCCGTAATTTTTCCAAGAGTTGGCTAATTGAGAGTTCTGGGTCGACCTCTTGGGGTTTTCCGTTCAGTAGAATTCGCGGCATCGCGATCCTTGCAATCCTTTCTTCTGGCTCTTAGCCGTTAACTGGCTCGTGGATGTTTTTTTCTCAGATTTGGATTTTGTCCAACCTACAACAGAGGGTTGAGCCCTAACTCGTTTGGAGGAAGGCCGTCAATGCGGCTGACGTGATTCTTGCTTCGTTTAGGGTAAGTGAAGATCGGAGCCCGGAGTCAAAATAGCGAGACGTTCGATTAATCCGTGTTGGCGTGCCAGTTGTTGGAGCAGGGCCAATTGAGCCTCGGCTTGGGGGTCGCTCCGATTCCAGTGAATAGGAATGGCGACGCGTGCCTTGAGATCTTGCAAGGCTTGGAGAAATTCTTCGGGACTCAGTTGTCGGCCTCGTCTCGCACTACCCTGGGGCACCAGGCTCAACGGTAACAATGCCACTCGGATCGAGAATTTTTTCCCCGTCTCTTTGAAATGGGGGCCGTAACCGCCCTCTCCTGAAAAATAAACGCATTGGCGATTGCCTTGAAGTAGATAGTCGGTGGCTGGAGGATGGAGTCGGGGCGGCCAGGTCCAAAACCAGGGTTGGGGTCCGCTGGGCAAGGCGTGAAGGTGCAAGTCTTCGAGGGAATAGCGCCCCCCTGGAGGAATCTCTACTAGGGGATGGGGAAGAAATTTTTTTACCGCGTTTCCCATGCCTTGGGGGAGCAATAAGGGGCAGTGGGTTTTAAAATATTTGAAGCTGAGCAGATCCCAGTGTTTGTGACCCAGTTGACTGACCAAAAGGGCTCTTGGGTTGGGGAGGGGGGGAGACAATTTCGAGTGCAGGGGGTCCGTCTCGTGATTTTGCGAAAAATAGGGGTCTAGGAAAAAGATTTTTTCCTCCATCTTGATTTCGAGACAGGTGTGGCCAAAAAAACGGATGTGGATTTCGGTAGTGGGCATCGCATGATCCTTGAAGGTGGTGGACCGATGGAGTATGGCCGAGTTAAATCATGAACAGCCTTGAAGATTCAAACTCTTTCCGTCCCACTCGTGCCGTGATCGACCTTTCGGCTTTGCGTCACAATATTCGGTTAGCCTTGCAGTTGGCGGGTTCGCAGTTGCGAGTTTTAGGCATTGTCAAAGCCAATGCTTATGGGCACGGAGCCGTAGAGGTTTCCCGTGTGCTTTTGCAGGAGGGGGTGGAGGTGTTGGGGGTAGCCACCCCGGCAGAGGCTTTGCAGTTGCGAGCAGCGGGGATTTTCTGTCCCGTGTTGCTATTGGGAGGTCCTTTTGCCGCTCCGGGCGACTTGCTTCGCGTTCAAAAATTAACTCCCGTCGTCTTCAACTTAGAACAGTGTGTTCAGCTCCAAAAAACCTTGAGCGCTCCTTTGGGAGTTCATCTCAAGGTCGATACCGGAATGCATCGCCTAGGAATTCTTCCTGAAGAAATTCCATATTTTTTAAATAAATTTAAAGACTTTCCTTATTTAAAGCTTGAAGGGGTCTTAACTCATCTAGCCC
>DALYDW010000204.1:2280-3990 GCA_031972915.1 bacterium | reverse complement strand
AAGGCACAGGTAATCATGACGGCTTGGGATGAACAACCACGCATGTTCCCTCCGCACGACATACCACCTGCGGGGGATCGAGTACGAAGACCTTGCCGGAGTCCGGAGAATCGCGATCCGCCGCTAAAAACTTGCGAGCTTCAAAACTCATTTGACGAGAACGGCGCCCCACCCCCGTTAAACGCACTTCGATTTCCAAAAAATCACCCGCATAGACGGGCGCCAGAAATTCGACATTTCGATAAGCTCTAAACAAGCCCTCCATCCCGTCGAAATGAGCCAAAAGCTCAGTGGCCCCATCACCAAAGCATCTAAGCACACGAGCCCCATCGACCAAGCCTCCCGCGTAATGGGCGTCGGCCAAGGACAAACGCAAACGGTGGATCACTTTTATTTCGGCAGTCACTGAGGGAATTCTAACCGGAAGTTTCCCGCAAGTCTAAGGGGCTTTTTTTTCGGTTAAAAGATCGAAACATCGCCCTAACGTTTTTTTGTGCGACGGACATACTCTTGCACAATTAAACTGGCAACCTCGCGAGGCAAGGTCTCCGGGCCAAACCCCGCATCAAATCCAAGCTTCACCGCTTGGGCATGGGTCATGCGCGGGCCTCCGACAATCTTAATCAGGGGGGATCTCACTTTTTTAGAAGCCTGTAGCATGGCAGCCAATTGTTTTAACTCTTCGAGATGCTTACCCCGCTGTGTGACCACTTTACTCACGAGCACAACATCGGCCCTCAAGCGTTCGACGCGATTGACGAATTCTTCATTGGAAACCTGACTACGCAAGTTATGAGTTCGCAAAAAAGGGTATCGTTCCAAACCATAGTCTCCACGATATCCTTTGAGGTTCATGATGGCGTCCAAACCGACCGTATGGGCATCGGTTCCGGTCGTCGCTCCGACCACCACAAGACGATCGCGAATATGCTCGCGGGCGTAGTCCATAATTTGTTCGTAATCCATGGAGACAAAGTCCGCACTAGGAACTTTAATTTTGGAAAAATCCAAACTATGTTTCGCCTGGGCGTACACTACGAAAAAGCTCAGAGCCCCCCCCTGAGATTCCATATGGGCGACGTGCACTTCCTTCAGACCCATTTTTTCAACATAACGGCGAGCGGCCTCTCTTGCTTCGGGAGAAGCTGCCACCGGCAGGGTAAAACTCAATTGAAGGGCACCATCCCCAAGCAAATCACCGTAGGGCATAATTTTTCGCAGATTAACCTGTTGCAGATCCCGTGACCCGGGACGGTCTTTTTTTTGAAAGAGGTCCAAAAGGGCCATGTCGTTCCCCTTCTTCATCAGGATTGATCAGGGTCCTGAGTCGATGTTTTTGTTTCGCCCTCCCTCTGAGGAGCAGCAGTTTTTTCTGTCTTAGCTTCTGATTCGCGATCCAGCTTAAGCGGGCGCCGAGGCAAGGGCTGAACCGACTCTGCCACGGGAGTGGCCGCTCGTGGCAAACCTCGCTCTTCTTTGATGCGCATTTCAGATTTTTTCTCTGCAGGCAGGGTACGGCGGGGCAAGCGCTCCACTCCGGATCTGCCCGTAGGACTTAGCTCCACCGGTGTGGAGAGCTCTACCGATAAAGGCGTGACAATTTCTCCTGGCAGCTCACTAGACCTTTCTGGATGTTTTTCTGCGAGGGTCGCGGAATCCTGAGCTGGATTTTTTAGAGGACGGCGGGCCGCTGGACGACGAGGACGGGAA
>DALYDW010000204.1:0-2270 GCA_031972915.1 bacterium | reverse complement strand
CGGGAAGCCCCTTCTTCGTGCCGACGGGATCGACCAGAAGCTCCCGAACGACCACGTCCATGACGCTGCGTCGAACCGCCGGGCTTTTTGGAGTTTTCTCTCGGGACATTCTCGTTGGGACCTGAACTAGCTTCTTTAGGCTCAGCAGTAACAAAAGCTCCCTCCGACACAAAAACTTCGGCCTCAGCGCTTGTTCCACCGAAGGGAGACACAAGCGGCATTTCGGACTGGGACTCAACCGTATTGGCGACAGGAGCTTCCACCGAAATAGCTAGGGATTCGGAAAGCTGGACTCCAACTTCAAAACTCTCGGCAAGCACTTTTGTGTTCTGTTCACGAGGAGGAGCCAACAACAAGGGACTCTCTTGAGAAAGAACTTCGGAAGCTTCTTGAATCACTTCGGCAGGCACATTATCCCGAGGCTGCCGCTGAGGCGGTGCCACCTTGTCTCTAGAAGTGCGCGGTCCCTCTCTATTACGCCCCGAATCCCGAGAACGTCCACGATCACGCTGGGCATTTCGCCCCTGCTCCCGTTGACGGTCGTCCCGAGGCCGATCCCGCTGTTGGTTTTCTTTGGGACGATCTCGATCTCCCGAGCGCTGTCGATCCCGCTGATGCTCCTGAGAACGATCCCGATCTTTTCCCCCATCGCGATCCCGGTACCGAGAAGAATCTTGGCGAGACATGCCGCGAAAATCGCGATCTCGAACGCGTTCTTCGTGTCCCAACGCCGCTCTGGGGGTCATATACTGATGCAAGGGCGTGTAGTAGTCTCGATCTTTGTGAAAGACGCCCTCCAAACCCTTACCTTCTTCTTGTCCCCTTCTTACATTTGCAAAGGCTCCTTCTTCGATGGCATTCCACAAACCACGAATTTTAATCTTTTGTAACAAACGTAGGGCATCGTCAAAAACCTGCCGAGCACGACGCGCCACCTTGCCATGGGGCTGAAAAAGAATCTCGTCCTTCGCGCTTTTCGCCGCCGTAAAGACGTAACGAGCGTTTTTCAGGCTCAAAAACCGATCTTGAATGTGAGGATTATGAATGGCCTCGGTATGCATTCCCAATAGCAAAATGCTCTGCTGGGTCATCGTTCCGGCCAAATTAAACATGCCATCGTAGAGATAGCTAAAAAAGATATCGCCCGTTTTATGCTTTGTTGGAGGCATGTACTTAATGGGGCAACGCGGAAACAACTCTCGCACCAACTGGGCCTGAGCCCACTCGTAAAGCATCGAATCCTCTAGCCAAGGATTGATTTCAAAAGCGTGACCCAAAGCCAAAAAGGTATCGGCCAAACCAGCACGACGCGCAAAGGCTTGGTTGATAAAATGACTGGCTAAAACCTGATACCAATATTTGAAGGAATCTGCCGTGGTTAAGTAATTATCTTCTCCCGTCTGAATGGTAATTCCAGAAAGAGCACAAATGCGCCGCGCAAAATTTTGATCGACAAAATTACGCTTCATGTTGATGTCACGGAACAGAATACCGTACATAGCGTCATTGAGAAGGTAGTCGACGCCCTCTAAAGCGCCCATGACCGCAATCTCCGGCATACAAAGACCACTGGAGTAATTGGTCAAACCCACTCGCCGTTTGAGTTTCTTCTCAACTTCGTAAAGTGCCTCACGCATCAAACGAAAATTTTCTTGGGTAGCGAAGGTACCGCCATATCCTTCGGTCGTCGCACCCTCGGGAACATAATCTAAAAGACTTTGGGCTGTGGAACGAATCACCGCAATGATATCAGCCCCCATCTCCACCGCGGCCTTAGCTTGCAAAATATCTTCGTGAATATTTCCTGTGGCTACGATCACATACTTAAGCGGACCCGCATGGTTATTAAGAAAAGGACGCTTATTTTTTAAATCTCGTAAATCCCGCAATCGATCTAGTTGAGGTTTAACCAGACCCTGACAAACTTTGTCGACCTGGGGCAAAGGTAATGGGGCTAAACTATCCCAAGCCATTTTTCCGGACGCTAAATCTTGAGCAAGCACGGCCGGTGCCCTCTCGGGATGATGCGCACAGGCCAAACCAAACCAATAAGCTGCACCTCGTTGCAAACGCTGCGTCCCCAAGGAATCAACCAAGCGATTGACCAAAGGATATTTTCCTTGAGGGGCTTCGGCAGAGGACTCGGTATCAGCAGAACCCGATACTCCCATCATACGCAAAAGGCTCCGCTCGATGGAGACGGTGGAATGACGCTCAACGTAATGCGCAATGGGTGAAGTGATGTGCTCGGCGACCTGTTTCGCCTGATC
>DALYDW010000203.1:0-4016 GCA_031972915.1 bacterium | reverse complement strand
TACGATTTTATCGGCAGCAACGCCCAAATGCTGGTGCAAGGACAATTCGATCCTCTCGGCAACGCTCAGCACGTCTTTTCCCAAGAAGCTTGGATCGATCGTTTCTTTTTTCTGGTGGCCCTCAAGGTGGGCGGCGCCTTGGCTAGTCCCGTCACGAATCTCACGAATCAAGCGGCAGAACGCATGGTGCTCGCTAAATGGCAGCCCCGTTTAGAAAAAGCCGAAGCAAAGCTCGTCGAGGCCCACGAACGTTTTGCCAAGTATCTGGAAAAAGGCGAAGGCGAGTTGACGGGCGTTGTGAGCCAATACCGCGAGGCCCTGCAACTGCGCCTGGACATCATGGAAAAAATTCCAGTCGCCCATCGCAATCTCCAGGGTATCGAAGGCACCCGAGCGACTCTTAGGGCCTTGGAGCGTTTTGCCACGGAGCACGAGATTCTCCAGAGTATGTTTGGGGAAAATAATTCCTACGACATCCTTTTTGTCAAAGGTCAGGGGCTGGTGCCTCCTGAAAATTTCGCGAGGTTTGTTCACGATCTGCGAGTAAATGGCCAAAGACCCTACAGTCCCTTGGAAAACATTCGAGAGTACTCCAATGGTTTGGTGGAGGTGGATTACCGCAATGCCACTACAGGGCAGGTGCAGACGCTACGCTTTTTGCGACAGGGCTTTGCTTCATCTCAAACCCAACAAGGTAAAGAGCCCGATTCTCTTTGGATCGACCGATGGGGTAAGCGCTGGCTTGGAGATCTAGCGGAGGGTGTCGCCCAAGCCTTGCAACGGCCCGCGTTCGCGACCTCTGGAGAAAACGGAGAAAAGCTTTTTACCAGGGCTTTGACCTGGTTTAATGAAGCTGTCGGCGATGCCTCCTCCGAAGCACCCTCCATTGAAAACGCAAATCAAAGATTAACCTCAGCCTTGAACCAATACGCCGCCGCAAAAAATCGCTACGATGGCAATAAGTCGGAGACCTATCTCACAGAGCTACGGGAAGCTTATCGTAGACTGCAAGACGCCAAAGAAACTCTCGAAAATCTTTTGGACGACGATCTCTCTGCTCATGAGCCATATCGAAGAAGAATCTCCGCCCTGGAAAGAACCCTTGAGCCGACATACAAAAAACTCGAGGCGGCTCTCGCCCAGCCTGCGACTGTCTCTTCAGACAAGGTCCCCGAGTTCCTCCAGCAGGACCCCCTCACCCAACTTGAAAAGGCCCATGCTCGCCTTGAAAAAGCCTTAAGGGAATATCACGCACAACCCGATTCTGAAGCTCAATTGAAAGAAGTGAGTGAAGCGGCGGCTGCCCTCGAGCCCCACATCCAAATCGCCCATGCCACCCCAGAAGTCGCAGCTGCCTTGGCTGGAAAAACTATTGAAAGAAAAACATCTGTGCCGATTTGGCATCCCGATGCCTCGAGGGCATATGAAGGGCGCCTTGAGAAATATGCGAAGCAGTTAAAAGCCGCCGAAGCCTCTTTGCAAGCCGCTCAAAACCGTCTCACTGATCATGCCCTTCAAGCGGCCCTACAACCTGCCCAGGACGCTTTGCGAGAATATACGGAACAACCCACTCACGAAAACCTTACGAAACTTGAAGCTGCCCAGAGACAATTACGAACAACGCTTAGACAATTCGCAGACCTCGATGTACGCGATAAGCCCCGCCTCAGAGGCACCGTGGAGGCAGTAAAAACACAATTAGCTGAGATGATGGCGAATTTAGCCGCTCCCTTTGGGGCCGCTACCGTGACTGAAGCCTCTCGAGCTTTGACGGAGGCCTCACGAAACTTTAGAGATGCCGTAGGTCGCTATGAAGGAGAAAAAACTGAGGTCCATTGGACTCAAGTGACAGTGGCCTATCGGCAATTGACGACGGCAAAACACGGCCTGGAATTTCTCGCGGGAGAGCATCCTAGTGCCCCCTTGGTGGAAAAACTCACGCTCGCGGACAGACAAATCCTCCGCTATGAAGCCCTGCTGCGAAATCAAGCCCTCGCCAGCGCTAAAACGACATCGTTCCAAGATCCCTTAAAAAGATTAAAAGACGCAAACAAGCGCCTGGAAGCCGTATTAGATGAATGCCAAAAAAACCACCAAACTGGTGTAAAAAATCCAGAAAATTTGCTCAGCACCCTTCATGAGGCCATTGCCGACGTGCACGACGCAAAAAACTCCGTCGCAAACCAACAGGCGACAGAGACAAGCCCACCGATAGCCGTAACGATAAACCTAGAAAAGGCCGCAACTCTTTTAGGCTTATTCCACTCGACCGTTGGCCCACGAATCCTTCAAGCCACCCTAAAATCGTCCCGTGAAAGCCTCGGTCGATACACAGCAAACCCCGATGAAGCCACCCGCCAACAGCTTCTCTCTCTTAGACAAGAACTAATTTTAATCTTCGACCATTTGATGGGTACCGCAGCCCAATCCCCATCGACAAGGCCCGCTGTAGTGAGGCGACTTAATGAAGCAGAACAACAAATCAAAGATATCGACTCCGCCTTGTCCACCCAACCTAAAGACACGGCAATCTTCCCCAACCCCTCGGCGCCTTCCGAGACCCCTCTAACAAATTCCTTAGCAAAAATGACAGGGACCAACCGCCATGAGGCACAACGTAGTCGGGGAGGCAAAATTTCTCCCCGTGACCTCCTAGCAATTCTCAACACAGGAAAAAATCTCGCGGAGGAACTCGCCCGCGTTGAAGACCTCATCCATGAACAGCCCAACTTCAACCATGCTGCCTACGCAGATCTCTTAGGAAAAGCAGAAGCGCTCGTAAATTTCTACCTCAGAGTCTTGAGCCAAAGCGCCCCGCTTCCAGAAATCCCACAACAAGGCGCATCAGAACCCTTACAGGCATGGTTGGCACGTTTAGAAGAAGCCCAGAGACAAATCAGCGATATCTTAAAGCTGAGCCCCGATCGCCCAGAAGCCGCAGAACGAAGTCAAAACATAGCTCGTCTGATATCTTTGACTGGCGAGGTCTTACAATTGGAACGCCAATATCAGGAAGCACATCTGGCTTTGGATAGCAATCCCAACAATGCAGCAGCGCAAGAGGCTTTTAATAGAATCAGCGAACTATATCTTGAGGCGCAAATTCAATGGGAAGAAGCCACCCAATCCTAAACGGTCAAGGAATCTCCACCTCCACACCGGTACTGCCATCCGGTACACACTGGCAGGCCAAGCGGGATTGGGCCTTAAGACCGTAAACCTCTCGCAAGCGAAGGCGTTCTGCCTGGCTAGAAGTCGAACAGCCTTCTAGACCCCGAAACACATAGACGTGACAGGTGGTGCAACTTCCCGCTCCACCACAACTATGGGAAATACGAAAACCACGGGCCGTGGCCACATCCAGTATCGAACCGGGCTTTCCACAATTAGAATAGGGTAACTCTCCCGGAACCACCCAAAACTCCCGTCCCTCGAGGGTGAGTTTATAGGGAGTGGACATAATCTCGGATAACATCCTTGGCGAGCTGTCGGAAGGCCTCAAAAGTACCTTCGCCTTGGGTGGCCACGGTTTCAAAATCGGGCACCCCATGGGGGTTGAGTAATTTTTTCATCTCAGCCATATTGGCGGCAGTTTTAATGTCGCGTTTATTGTACTGGATAACATGAGGAAAACGGGCCAAATCCACCGCTTGTTCAGTGAGATTGCTTGTTAGACCACTCAAAGAACGAAGATTAGCCTCCATTTGATCGACGGCCGAATCGGCCACAAAGACCACTCCATCGACCCCCTTAAGAATCAAATTACGACTGTCTTCGTAAAGAACTTGCCCCGGAACTGTATAGAGATGAAAACGGGTCTTGAAACCGTTAACCTCCCCCAAAAACAAAGGAATAAAATCAAAAAATAAGGTGCGTTCATTAGACTCTTGCCGCACCATGGGAGAGCGGGACTTGCCCTTAGTTTTGAGAAAAATTTGCTCCAAACTAGTGGTTTTTCCTGACTGGGCCGGCCCCACGTAAACCACCTTGAAGTTGATTTCTTTATGGTCGTAATT
>DALYDW010000202.1:0-4049 GCA_031972915.1 bacterium | reverse complement strand
AGAAAAAATCCGTGAAGAACTGGCCCGCAAACCTCCCTTCGGCCCCAAAGATCTCGCCATTAATGGTCACGATCTCATGACCGCGGGTTATCCCCCCGGCCCCCTCATGGGAACAATTCTCCAACAACTTGTCGAAGTCGTACTGGACGAACCTGAGAAAAATAATAGAGAATTCCTCCTCGAATACGTAGCTTCCCATTTTCAAATGCAGGACAAAAAAATCCCATGCTAGGTAAAAAAAGTTCCAAAATCGACCAAGCCTTCCGCCTTGAAAAAAAAGGCGACGAACTCATGGACCGAGGAAAATTTACCGAGGCCTTTAAACAGTATCAAAAAGCCGAGGCGCTTAATCCAGAGCGCTCCGAAATCTATCGTAAACTTCAAGAAACTTTCGAAAAACTTGACCGGGACTGGAGCGAAGAAGATTTTTCTCTTTCCTTGTCTTGGACCTTACGCCAACAACAGCTTGAGAACCCCGAACTGCTTCAGGTTTATGAAAAATTCACACCCGAATACAAAACGATTCACGCCATGGCGCAACGTCTCCTCGTGATCCCATCCGGCCCCATCGAAGACGAACTCAAAAACGAAATCTTTGCTTTTGGAGACAAGGCCACCCTTCCCCTGCTCAATCTTATTCTCGAAATAAAAGCCACGCTCTCTGCCGAGCCACCCTCAAGCCCCGACGAGGTGGAAACGCCATGAAGGTCCTAGCTCTGACAGGAGGCATCGCCTCTGGGAAAAGCACAGTATCAGAGATGTTTCAACAATGGGGGGCTGCAATCATCGACGCCGACCACCTGGCTCACAAAACCTACGAACCAGGGACCCTACTCTATAAAATTTTACTTAATCGCTTGGGCCCCGAGATTCTGAGTTCAACGGGCAGCATCGATCGAAAAAAATTAGCTCCCCTACTTTTTAACGATGAATTACTCCGCCGCGGATTAGAAAAACTCATTCACCCCGAGGTGCGAACCCTCATCCTGCAAGAAATCGAACAATTAAGAAGCCACTCCCCCCAGCTTATCTTGGTCGAGGCGGCCCTCCATGTCGAAACTGGCTACTATCGAGAATTCGACGGCCTGATCCTCGTGACTTGTCCCAAAGAATTGCAAATAGAACGATTAAGAAAAAGAGACTCGCTTTCTGAGGAGCAAATCAAAGCGAGGCTTCACAGCCAATGGCCCCTGGAGGCCAAAATTCCCGTCGCAAATTACCTCATTGATAATTCTGGGTCCCTCGAAAATACCCAAAAACAAGCCAAAGCCCTCTTTGATCAATGGCTCCTCGACAAAAAACAGTCTGGTTAAAATGTACGTCTTAATCGCCCCGAAACTGAAGGGTATGAAACGAAGACAGCTCGGGTAGAAAGAAAAAATGGCGCGGCTCCAGCCCCACTCTTCCATCCAATAGTTAAAACTCTCCACAAGAGAACTAAGATAAATTCAAGCCCGAGGCCGACAAGTTGGAAACACCTCTCTCTTGAGTGGAAGAACGCGGCGCCGATGTCCCCTCTTTTTTGGGTAGTTTGTGTAGGTAAGCGGTGGGGGTAACCCCCAATTGCCAGGTTAACAGATAATCTTCGCCGGAAACCCTGGCTGGGAAATCTACCCTACCCAATTCTAAATCCTTAATTTCGCCTCCAAGATTCTCAATCGAAAACAAATGCTGTTTAAACTCCCGGTAGTGGCGGCGCACCTCCGACTGCAAACGATTTACTTCTGAGCGGGGATCGTTGGGAACCTTTCCAATAAGTTGAGGAACGACTCCGTAGCGCCGCAGTTCATGGCTAAACTGAGCCATTTCTGTTTTATGCTGAAGCATTTGAGTAAAGTGGTATTCCAGCTGGGGGATAAGCTCGTTCACTTCATCCACAGTGAAATAGGCTTTTGCCATCATGGGGAATTCTCCTCAGCAAGCTCGCATTGAAGATTGTCGAATTGTAACAGGCCATCTTGTCAAGGCAAGGCGCGGTGTGTCAGAGCCTTAACTTGGCTGTCGGTGTTATTTTCTAGCAACGGCACATGATTCGAAGAAGGTTTATAAAATCATAAGAGATTCCTATGAAACACCGTTGGACCCACGGTCCCCTCGCCATGATCGCGGCTGGATTATTTTTTTCGATGATGGCGGTTTTAGTCAAAAAACTTAGCCAAACCCTGCCCATTTTCGAGGTTATTTTTTTTCGCTCGGCGGTCTCTGCCCTGATCATTTTTTTTGCCATGGTCCGTTTTGGCATTCGCATCCGAGGTTCCAACCAAAAGGTTCTCCTGATCCGTTCATTTTCCGGATTTACGGCCATGTGCCTCAATTTTTTTTCCATTTCCCAAATCCAATTGGGAGACGCTTCAGTCCTGCAACAGTCCACTCCGTTTTTCGTCATTTTATTTTCGTGGGTGTTCCTCGGAGAATCGCTCCACCGCTCCCTCTTAGGGCTTACCTTAGTATGCTTCACAGGAATCGCACTGGTACTGCGTCCAAGCGGAGAGCTGTTTAACTTGGGAGGCATGGCCTCTTTGGTGGGAGCCATCTTCGCCGCTGGAGCTTATGTATCGGTCAGACACCTCCATAAAACCGACACTTTTTGGTCAATGGCCTTTTACTTCATGGCAACAGCGGCGTTTCTTTCACTGCCTCCGCTCCTCGTTACCTGGAAGACCCCTAACTGGGAGGAGGGCCTGATGCTGCTGGGCACGGGCATCTTTGGAACCTTAGGCCAACTTCTTATGACATACGCCTACAAACAGGATGAGGCCAGTTGGGTGGCCCCCTTCGCCTATGCCGGAGTACTCTTTAGTTTTCTGTGGGGAGCCTTGTTTTTTCGGGAAACTCCCGGGGTTTTTACCCTGCTGGGGGCCCTTTTAACCGTGGGTGGAGGAATCGGCATCTTGCGCCTCAAAAAAAATTCGGGACTACCCATTCCCCCGGCCTTGCCAGATACCTCCCCATCAAAACCATGAAAGCAAATGGAGACTCAGCGAAAGGCTTGCTCTTTCCCTGAGATCTAGGGCATAGACGAAGACTTAAACGAGGGCTGGACTCAGATCTCGATACAATTACAAAAGATCCTAAAAAGGAAACAAAACATGGCACGCGTTACCGTTGAAGATTGTTTAGAAAATGTCCCCAATCGTTTCGCCCTGGTGCACTTGGCCGCACGCCGCGTCCGCCAAATCGCCAAAGGAAGCCAGCGTTTAGTTCCTAGCAAAAACAAAGACGTCGTTACGGCCCTACGAGAAATCGCCGAAGCCAAGGTCTTGGTCGATAAAAACTCGCTGCCGAGCAAGATTTTCTAAGGCATTTCGCCTTCTTAAAGCTCAAACTCCGATTGATTCAAAATCCGATTAACACTTTCGCTTAATGGCTGCTCACAGCCCCGAGGTTAGGCCTATGAACTCTTCCGCCCTTCATCGCTCAGAGCTTCCTTCCTTTTCGCTATCGTTTCGAGGCAAGGTTCGTGACGTCTACGATCTTCAAGACCGACTCCTGTTAGTAGCCACAGATCGCCTGTCCGCCTTCGACCACGTCTTACCTACCCCGATTCCGCAAAAGGGCGTCTTGTTGACGCAAATGAGCCGCTTCTGGATGAAGTTTTTTTCACCGAGTATTCCCAACCACCTCACTGGACAAGAAGCCGTCGAACTCACTCAAAATATCCAAGAAAAAACCCAATTGGCCGGACGCGCCGAGATCGTCAAAAAGACCAAACCCCTCCCTGTAGAGTTGATTGTTCGAGGTTACCTGGTCGGTAGCGGTTACGAAGAGTATAAAAAAACGGGCACGGTCTGCGGATTACAACTCCCTGCCGGACTGCAGCTGGCCGATAAACTTCCCGAACCCATTTTTACCCCGTCCACCAAGGCCCCACAGGGCCAGCACGACGAAAATATTTCTTTTGAAAAAATGGTTGAATTGATCGGACCCGAAATAGCAGAGCAAGCTAAAAATTGCTGCCTCAAGGTTTACAGCGAAGCCGCCGCCTATGCTCTTAAACGGGGCATCATCATTGCCGACACCAAAATTGAGATGGGACTATGGAACGGGCA
>DALYDW010000201.1:1620-4050 GCA_031972915.1 bacterium | reverse complement strand
GGCCTACGACCAAAAAAATACGGGAGTCTTTGGAGTCGAGGATGTCTCGCAAGACCTGTCGCCCTTGAGCGACCACCTCGGCCCCCTTGGGAGAGATAGGAAACTCGCGGCGAATCTCTCCTGGGGTGGGGAGGGCTTGACGTTCGGCGATGTTAACATTGGAAAGGAGTTCGGGATTCATGTTTTAGCTTCTCGGTTTCTTTTCGACAAAGTTCAAAACAATTTTTAGAGTGAGTCCAAAAAATTGGACAGTCGCCCCCATTGTAGGGGAAAGACTCTCCAAAAGACTACCGGTAACAACTCGTTTTTATGACTTTGTCAACTTGAGCCCTGGGTTCGGCCCTTGACAATCTCTTATGAGGGCTCATTTAGACCCAACGGCTTTTATTTAAGCCGAGAAGCAGGTGTCTCGATGATGGATTCAGAAAATAAATCTCCTGAGGTGGCAGAAATTCTTCTCTCCGAGGCGCAGGTGCTCGCTGAGCCCGAGATGAGAAAGTTGGCCCACTTGCCTTTGCTTACGGTGTTTTATCTGGGGTTACAGCGCCAGATTTCTTCCACCCCCGTTACGGCCCTCGAATTGGCCGCCTATTTGGGGCTCGAGGTTCGCGTGGTGGAGGGCTTGCTCGCTTTTCTCCAAAAGCGAGGTTGGGTGTGTAGTTTTAGTCAAGAATTGCCAGCCTATTCTTTAACTCGAGACTTCGATCAGTTGACGGTGAAAGATCTTTTAGAAATGGTGGCCGAAATCCAACGTCAGTTGAAAAACGCAGGAGTCCGGGCGCAAGGGCTGGAAGCTCGCTCTGACGACGAACGCTATCGCAAACTCTACTCCGATTTAGCCTCCGAGATTCTTCAGCTTTTCGGTCGAGACGCCGTCAATCAAATGCCGGTGTGATTGTGGATGGGGTTTGGGAAACACGCTAAACTCCAAAAAGACCTTTGCTTTGCGCGGTTTGAAGCTGGATTTTATTGTAGGGCCTTGACGATGCGCGATAGGGAGCGTTCTTTGCCTAAAACGGCGAGCATTTCAAAAACACCCGGGCTTACGGTGGATCCGGTCAGCGCGGCCCGTAGCGGTTGGGCCACTTTCCCTAATTTCAGTCCTTTTTCTTGAGCAAACTCATGAATACAGCTTTCTAAGGCCGTGGCACTAAAATCGAGTTGCTCTTGCAGGCTCGGTAAGAGCTCTCGCAAGACCGCCATGCCTTCTTCATTGAGAATTTTTTCACGAATCTGTTCTGAAATTTTTACCTCGGGTACAAAATAAAACGCGGCCATCTCTGCCAACTCGACCAAAGTTTTGACCTTTTCTTGGCAGGATGCCAATGCCTTGGCGGCGTAATTAGGATCTTCGATGGAGAGTCCGTGTTGCAGCAAAAAGGGTTTTATATCCTGGCAGAGGCGCTCTGGACTGCTTTGACGTATCCAATGGCCATTGAGCCAAAGCAATTTTTCGGGGTTAAAGACCGCGGCTGCCTTGCCCACCTTGCCGATGTCAAAATGGGTTTTTAATTGTTCAAGGGAAAAGATTTCTTCATCTCCGTAAGACCAGCCCAGTCGCACCAGATAATTGAGCAAGGCCTCTGGCAGGTAGCCGGCGTCGCGATAGGCCAAGACCGAGGTGGCCCCATGGCGCTTGCTCAGACGCTTTTTGTCGTTTCCCAAAATCATGGGGACGTGGGCAAATTGCGGTAGGGGATAATCAAAGGCCTGATAGAGTTGAATTTGTCGTGGCGTATTGTTGAGGTGGTCATCACCGCGAATCACGTGGGTGATGCCCATGGTTAGGTCATCGATGACTACGACAAAATTATAGGTGGGGCTGCCATCAGTTCGGGCTAAGACCAGATCGTCCAGCTCTTGATTATCGAATTCGATGCGCCCTTTGATCAGGTCTTCGACGATTGTTTTGCCTTCGTCGGAGGAACGAAAACGTATGCAGGAGGAGCGCGGATCCTCCGCAGCCTTTTGGGCGTCGAGGTTTCGGCAGGTGCCGTCGTATTTGGGCTTACGGCCTTCGCTCATGGCGAGTTCCCGTTTGGCCTCTAAGCTTTCTTGACTACAAAAACAGCGGTAGGCCTTGCCCTCGGCTAGAAGTTTTTCGAGATGTTGGGTGTAAAGTTCGCTCCTCTGGGTTTGATAAAAAGGACCTTCGTCATAGCTCAAGCCCAGCCACGCCATGGCCTCGAGAATAGAATCGATGTATTCTTGAGTCGAACGCTCGAGGTCGGTGTCTTCGATGCGCAATAGGAATTTCCCCCCGGTTTTATGTGCCATGAGGAAATTATAAAGGGCGGTTCGGGCGCCACCGATATGTAGGTGTCCGGTCGGTGAGGGAGCAAAGCGAAAACGGTTCATGGGGCGCTCCTATATGGCCCCGCTATTTTCAGCAACTGCAAAGACAGAATAGGTCTGTTCTTGCCCGCCGGT
>DALYDW010000201.1:0-1610 GCA_031972915.1 bacterium | reverse complement strand
ATCTGTTTTATGAAATCGTAGGGGGGGCTCGTCTGTCATGATCCGGGGTTTCGTTTTCTTCTTAAGACTTTCCTAAAAAACAGCCGGGGATTGCGAGCTAAAAGGTCTCGTCCATGGAGGCCCATGGTCCCATGGACTTTTGTCGTGGAGGTCAACGTGGAAACCGTATTGCCCCGTGCTGCGGACGAAAAAATTCAATGGGCCCAGTCTTTCC
This sequence comes from bacterium, assembly GCA_031972915.1. GTDB lineage: Bacteria > UBA10199 > UBA10199 > DSSB01 > DSSB01 > DALYDW01. The sequence continues at coordinate 1,396 of DALYDW010000201.1, read as the reverse complement.
CCTTTTTAATCTTTCATCTTCTCCCCTTGGCTGCTTTTTGGACGGGGGCGTCTTGGGGAGATTGGGTCTTGTGCTTTTCGCTCTATGCCTTGCGGATGTTTTTTATCACCGCGGGTTATCACCGCTACTTTGCCCATCGTACTTATAAGCTCAACCGGGTAATGCAGTTTTTGATGGCCTTTGGCGCCATGACTTCTTCGCAAAAAGGGGTACTGTGGTGGTCGGGGTACCATCGTCATCATCATCGCTATTCTGACCAGCCCGAGGATATTCATTCTCCCAAAAAGGGTTTTTGGTGGAGCCATATGGGTTGGATCACCTGCTCCAAATACCATAAGCCCGATTATCGATTGATCCCCGATTTTGCAAAGTATCCTGAGCTACGATTTTTAGATCGCTTCTGGGCCTTGCCACCGGCGATCTTAGCCTTGGCGGTAGGGTGTTGGGGGGGCTGGAGCGCCCTATGGATCGGCTTTGTTCTCTCCACTGTGTTATTGTGGCATGGCACCTTTACTATTAATTCTTTGGCCCACGTTTTTGGTCGCCGTCGTTACCAAACCACAGATACTTCTAGAAATTCCTTTCTTTTGGCTCTGATCACCTTAGGTGAGGGTTGGCACAATAACCACCATCATTATCAGGCCTCCACCAATCAGGGGTTTTTCTGGTGGGAGATTGATATTACTTATTATGTCTTAAAACTTATGGCCTGGGTGGGCTTGGCCAAAGACCTTCGTAAACCTCCGGCGTCGGTATTGAAGAGACAACGCATTCAAAATCAGCCGATTCAAGAGGAAAGTATTGAGGGTGCAAATGTTGCCACGGTGGGCATTACGTAATTTAAGGGCAACGTTTACTAAAATATCCTGGCTCTGTGGTTTTTTGCACTGAACGCGATGAACAGCACGAGGTGTGCTTGAAGAGTGACCGGTTGCTCAGCGCGAAGAGACTGCCGCGTCGCTTCGCTCCTTGCAGCGACAAGGCACGGGGCATCGTATACCTACGACATTACAGTGGCCATAGGGTATCGCTGAGCTTGCTCATCAGCGGTCTTGCTGAGCTGGGCTCCATCGTTACAACGGCATTGGTTGAGGCGGCTAGAAACAAAACGGCCTTCCTGTTTCTCAGATTTTGCAGAGAAAAAAGGAAGGCCGTTTTTTGAGAACGTTTGTCTACAGCCACACTACCGCTTAGTACGATCGAGGGCGCCCCCTAACCAGGGCATCATGGCGCGCAACTGAGCGCCCACTTTTTCGATGGGATGATTTTCGCCGGCCTTGCGCAGGGCTTGAAAATGAGGACGGCCCGCTTCGTTTTCTTGGATGTACTCACGGGCAAATTCTCCCGATTGAATCTCTTCCAAGATTTTTTTCATGGTTTCGCGAGTTCGGGAATC
>DALYDW010000200.1:0-4089 GCA_031972915.1 bacterium | reverse complement strand
AGATTTCGTTGTAGGACAAGTCGTTGTTATCGGCATCGACACCCAAAACACTAATGCCAACCCCACCATTTCGTGCAATTACGTTTTTGAAGGAATTACTTCCTCCGATTTCATTACCCGCACCGGTGATCCTGACCCCCATACCCTGATTTGCGTAATTTTGATTAGGCTGATTGGAGGCCTCGTTATCTTCGGTAGTTCCGATATAGTAACCACGGACCTTATTATTGTTTCCTTCAATAAAAATCCCAGCTTTAGAGCTGGCAGCAATGATCGCCCCCCAGTTGAAGAAATTATTGCCGCGAAAAACAACATTGTTATCACCGGTAATATGCAAACCAATCTGGGTCGTGCCTAACTTGTTGTTATCGGGGTCATAACCTGTGCGGATATTGACCAAATTATTATTGTTACCTTCAACACAAATGGCCGTACCCTTAGCGCTACGCACTGTCAGGTTTTGAATATGGTTGTCATTAGATTCAATTGTCAGGGCACATTCGCTTTCACTCAAAGCGGAAGCATCCAAAATAACCGAAACCCCATCCGGAGCATCTTGTCCTAAGAAGCTGACCCTACCCTTACAGTTTGCCGGGATTACTAACGGTGAATCGAGATGAATGACGTGATCTCCCCCATCGGGAAACGAAGGCGACCATTCTTCAAAGGCGATGGTATCATCGTCTTCGTTTTGATTAAAATCCTCACAGGCATCATGGATGGCCGCACGCAAGGTACCGTTGCCAGCGTTGTCATTGCTACTCACCTGTAATAAATCGGCTCGAGCCGGGCTAGAGAAACCCAAGGCCAATCCTGATAAAACAAGGAGGGAGGTCAAAAGTGTTTTAGAGTTTTTCATAAGGAGGGATTCCTTCTTAGGGTTCTAAGGACTCTGCAAAACTTAAAATCTTTAAACTCGGGCCCGAAGCCCCATAAATAGTATTGAGCGGCTTTATCCTCCACTATCGACGAAGACAACAATTAGTTGCTCAAGGATTAGGGCAAAGTTGTTTTTTTTAATCCCACCCCCCCACAGCTCTCGTAAAAACAAAAATTCCCCGCCCCTTCAGCTCGTAAGACACACAAATGTCACGGAATTTCTGATTTTCCCAAGCAACTTCCCAAAGAACCCAGCGATAAACTCGTTCAGAATTATCACTACTCGTTAAAAAACAGGGATGTCCGTAGCGCTCTTATTTAAGTTTTAGAGATTCCTGATTGGTCGTCGTTTCGGTCTCCCCAAAAAATGAATCGTCCTTTTTATCGTTAATCTGTTAGGCCTCAGCCCCAGAGGAGAAAGCCTTATGACCCCCCCCGTCAATCATTCGAATTCTAAACCTCCCGTGCTTCCCGATGATTCCCAAACGCCAGCTTCTAGTGGAGCCCAGGCCCCGGCGAACGCGGGGACACCAAGACCTCGTCCCGTTGCGGAGCTGCCCTCTTCGGCCAATGCTCAAGCAACCGAGGCGGCTAAAGACGATTCAAAAAAAACCAATAAACCAAAAGAAGAAAGCTCCTTTGGAAAGCCCGGTAATAAGCGTCAAATGGGCTTCGAAGTGGGTTTTGGCATTGACGGAGGAGTCAACGGTCACCGGGATTCAACACTTTTTCCCAAACCCTACGGCCGCGTTGGAGATTTGCTCAATTTCAATTTAAGAACCGCCCTCCTCTGGAACGTCAATCCGCACGCAACACGTTTTGAGATCGGCCCTGAACTCAACGTCGACGTAACCACTGGCGGAAAAGGCGGATCCAACGACATCACCTACGGTAAGGTGGCTGCAGGAGTTAAATTCGGAGTAGACTTTCGCAGGCAGTATCATTCTAACGTTGGGTCCGGACCCGCGAGGCTCCACCTCTCTGTCCTCCCCCTTGGTGTAGGAGGCGGTCTTGATACGGCAGGTGGCGTTCGCGTACACAGAAACTATGGTTATGCCGCAAAATTGGCCATAGGATTAAACATCTTCACCGTTAATGTCGGCAGGTTAGAACTGGGCGGCGCTGCCCAGTGCAGCACCTCCTTCATCGATGGGAACTTCTTTAATACCAACGACTTAATGTGTGGTGGCTCGCTGACCTTCCGCCCTTCGACCAACCCCATGGTTACAGAAAAAGAAACTACCATCGAAAAAGAGGTTTGTGAGACTTACCCCGATCAGATCACTAAGACAGTTGAGGAAATCAACGGCGCTGAGGGCGTGCAAGGATTAGTCGCCCAAATCGCTGAAGCTCGTGCCAAAGTAGTCAAGCTAAGAGCTTCCATTGAGGGACGCAAAGTTGATCCTCTTAACAGAGAAGCAATCCGCGATATACTCCGCCAGCAGTACATAGAAAAAGAGTTGGATGGATTGTCGGTCCAACCCTCTTCTGCAGAAGACTGGAAAAATCTGGAAGCCCGCCTTAAAGAGGAGGCTCGCCGGGAAGTTCCTGATGACTACGATCATTGGGCGCCGTTGGGTCCAAGTGAAGATGTGCAAACCTTTGTTCTCCCTGGGGCTTTGCCTAAAAGTTGTAAAAAGTTGGGGGATTTGCTCAAAACCGTCGATAAAGTCGAAGACGACCTTCGTGCTATTTATAACGATCTTAATCGAATACTTAACACTCCTCTTCCTCCGCGAATTCGGGAGATTGTACGAGAGACTATTGAGAGGGTTCAGCCCAACCTCTCTGAAATCTTCTTTAACAATGATCGACCTAAAACTGAAGATCTAAAGGCCCTGCGCAAGGCCATGGATGCAGCCCGTGGCTCCGACGGTAAGGTCAACTTTAACGACAGCAAGGTTCGAAAGGCCCTTGAGACGATCTTTAGAGACAAAAAGAGCAAGACCAACTACGTCGAAAAAATGCTCCATGATCTTCAAGAAACCGCCGATGCATTGAATAGCGATGCTATGCAAGCAATTAAGCTAATCGAGGTCCAAGGACATACCTCTCTAGCTGGTAAAGAGCAGCACAATCTTGATCTTTCTCAACGCCGAGCTGATGCTATCCGAGAAATCCTCATTGGTATGGGCGTCGAAGCCAGTCGTCTCACGGCCAAGGGTTATGGCGAGACAAATCCTGTTAACCCTGATGAAGAAGGCTTTCCCAAAGGTAGCCCAGAGCGTGCTGATGCTGCCGCCTCGAATCGTCGTATTCAATTAAATGTCACCGATGGAGAAATAGAACGGGTCATTAATTCGAGTAGCTCACTGGCTCCCTTTGAGTACAGCAGCAGTGCAACTACCGTTGAGTCTGCGGCTGGCATCGTCGAGGGGCCCCAACCCAAACCCGCCGTTGACAACGATAATTCGTCCTCTTCCATTAGACCCCGGCCCTCTCCCGAAGTAGACGGAGCAGAGAAGCCCAAAAAGACGAAGAAAAAGAACATCTCGGCAACTGTAGCCGACGAATAGCGATTCCTTCGTTTACCTTGATATTTTATAAGCCCGAGGCCATGGCCTCGGGTTTTTTTTTAATCGAAGGCCCGAAAACTTCGCTCTCCCCGACAAAACACATCGCTTAAAAATCAAAGCTTACTAGCAAAGCCGCTATATACCCTGGCCGTCGTGTTGCCTTTACCGGTTTTCCCCTCACGGATGTATGTGTTAGATAATTCGACGGAAGAGTTTTTATATCCCGTCCTCTCTGCCCGCAACGAGCAACGTCTTCTGTGACCTTCTGCATCGGATGTAATGGCAATGAAAGGGGCAACTGAAGAGTGAGCAGATGGCTCAACGCCAAGTAGCGACATGGCCTTGCTGAGTCTGCCAATCAAGCTCTAAGTGACTCACACCCTGAAGTTGTTATTTCTCACGCGACAAACCCGACCCTTTCGGACAGGCCCGTCATCAAAATAGAAATATCTAACAGCAACAGCGGCGATAATTAACCTAGTTGTAAAAATAAGGGTGGAGCCAGAACTCACCGCCCCCCTCGAGACTGCGAGAATTTATTGGCAAGGAAGCCGTAAATACAGCTTTAGGGTAAACCTTCAACGCTTTTTACTCTTTGCTGCCTTCTTACTAGCCGGGCGTTTTTTTTCTAATAAGGCTAAAGCCTCTTCCAAAGTAAAGGTTTGCGGATCTCGTTCTTTAGGTAAAGACACAT
>DALYDW010000199.1:0-4106 GCA_031972915.1 bacterium | reverse complement strand
CGTCTTCAGGAAAAAAAGCCTCAGGCCCAACGGGGACTTTTTGATGAGCCCCAGCCGGCCCTTTCTCCGGAAATTTTTGCTCGCTTGCAACGCCTCGAACCTGAGCAGCTCTCTCCTTTGGAGGCCTTGAGCTTTTTATTCGAGATTAAGAAGTCGTTGTAAGGATCTCAGGTCAGTCGGAGGGAAGATGGGGCAGGAACTGTGTCATTCAGGTGATTTTTTACAAATCCTCCAAGGGCCCCTTGACAATAAATAGAAAATAGCCAAAGCCAGAACTATGAGTTTATGGATAGCTCAAAATAAGTCCCTTCCTTCCTCAGCAGCCACGGTGTGTTGCTGCTCGTGCCTCTGTATTCAGCCGATGGTCGGTTGATGGAGTGTCCCAGCCGATCTAGGCGTTAAATCCCCAAGGGCCCCCTAATGAAGGTGTGGTGAATCTGCTTTGGAAGCAGGTTTTTTAAAAACAGAAAGATTTTGGGTGAGGCTGTGACGACTTTAAAATTTTCATTATTCAACCCCCTGCAGGAAGTCCATGAAAGACGACATGAGATCGTAGGTCCGAAGCTTTCGGTGGTTCCGGTGAAGCCGGCAACGGCATTTTCTCGGAACGTTTGGGCCGTGGCTGCCGAAGATACTTTTTCTCGAATTCCTCAGGTGCAGGATTCGTTTCAACGCTCCTTACGGTTTTGGAAACACCCGCCTGCTTTGCATTCGAGGAAAAAATCGGATGTCCGCCGCAGGCATTCTCTTAGACCTGAAGCGGGCGCTCAACGGCTTGTAGCTGTGAGCTCCGAAAAAATCCGGCGGGTTAAGGCTGCCTTACATTTTTTGGAACTTCCCTCAAAAGTAACGACTCTTGCTCCTGAACTGCGCACATCGTTGCAGCATCTGTTTTTGCAGATACTTCGTGAAAATCCTTTAGAGCCTGCTGAACAGAGCAAAGTCGAAGAGGCATTGTTTCACTTAGAGCAGTTTATTCATTGGCAGGGGAAACGGGGAAAAATCCAAGCCGATCTGGAAAAACTTTTTCCCCGGGCCTATCGCCTGGGGCGCCGTCAGGATCGCTTTGCAGAGTTTCTGCCTTTTTCCTTTCTGGAGGAAGGGCCTCTTAAAGAAAAATTTCGAAACGAATTTTCTAAGCGTGATTTGGATCTTGGCTCCCAGATGTTGCCCGACGAATTGTTTACCAAGGCTTTGGATATTTTAAGTTCTCAAGAGCAGGCGCCTATTAAGGATATTCTCAATGAGGATATTATCGAAAACACTGTGACTTCCGTTGCCGATTTGGCGGACCATCATATCCGATGGAAGCACCTCTACCAAGGGGTGTCCTTGCAAACTCTTTCTCAGGAATATCTTTCGCTGCAAGAGAAGAGCCTCAACCTTTCCCGAGAGTATCGTCAACGCCAAGCGCTCTTGAGGAATATCGTAGAGATTGAGCAATACGATTTCAAAATCGAGTTTTTGAAGGAATCGCAGCGAAGCTGGGTAGAAAATCTAAACACTATTGATAAAAACCTTTTGCACTCTTTACGTGAGGACGCATCTCACGATTATCAATGGCTGAGCCTTTTGCGGGATGTCCGTGATGCGGAGATTCTGGCGACAACGGCTCGCTTGGAGGCACTGGAAGAGCGACTCAGTAATGAAGAAAACTCTCAAGAGGAGAATGAAGAAAACTCTCAAGAGGAGTCGGAGTGGGTTGAAGAAGAGCTCCATTTAGAAGAACTTCAAAAGGAGCGGAATTTTTTCGAGACTCTTTTGCAGGAGATCGAGGATTTCCCCTGGGATGGAGATCCCGTGGTGGCTTTGAACCAATGGCTTACTTTGGAAGAGGAGTTGATCGATTTTCGGCGAGAGGCGGTGGATTTGGCACTAGTTCATGAGTTGAACCGGCTGGAACAGATTTCCCCCACTCATGAAAAAGTTCAGGATCTTACTAAAGCCTACAATCGCTTTCTCCAAATTCAGAATCCCCAGAGGTCCGATTATCAACATCTTCTTGAAAAAATCGACGAAGCCCGTTTGTGGGCCGTGGTGGCGGCAAGAATAAAATTCTACGAAACTGCGGAGAAGTCCGCTGTCATCACCGATGCCGTGATTTCAGTGCTTTCTTTTTCTGAACTGGAAGGACATCGTTTATTTTCGGAATACCTGCAGGGTTATATCAAAGTGGATGGCTTACTCCGTGCGGGACGAGAGGCAGAAGCCCTAGAGCTTTTGACTTTTTTAGAACGCTCTCCGGAACAGCGTGAGCTCTCGAGAATGTTTCGACATTCGGAACTCTTTCAGATGTGCAGCTTGGAGGCGGTCTTCCTGATCGCAGGCACTATTACAGGGCACTTTTTGGCGCGAAGTTTCATCGAGTTGGCCGAGCAGGTCAAAATGTCGGAAACGCTGGCCCTTGCTTTAAGTTTCATTCCCGATAGCATCGGTTTCATTTTGGTTCACGATTATATTGGCTCCCTAGCTCGCGATATTTCTTTCTGGAAACAAACCACGCCCTTGGATTTTCTGGAACATGTTCTCTTTACCGCCTGCCGCTTTGGCATGATGGATTTTCTGCAAAGGGGATTTCGCCGTGGTTTAAACTACGGACTCACGTCCCATATGAAGAATAAACTGCTGCTGCGAGGGATTAACTCCTCTACACCCGGTTACTCTAAGCTCCTGGAAAAAGAAGTGGCGCTCTTGGCGCAGCGTGCTCCTCTGGAATTGGTGGCCTTAGGGGGTAATTACATGGGGGGGCTGGTGGGCTTGGTGATGTGGGAGACGTTTCAGGCTAACTATAAAAATGCCAAGGAAGGGCGTTGGGATCCCGAAGGCGCTTTGGAGAAAGTGGCCTCCAATTGGCGCTATCTCTTAGTGCGACGGTCTTGCCGCACCACAGGTCGCTTGGTGGGCGGCTTCACGAAAAGCTTGGGTGTGGCCATCGGGGGCCGTTAATTTGTCCTTCATGTTCATGGTGGTGAAGCCATGTTGTTTTGCAGAGAGTGAAGCCATCAGGGTGCTTGCAAACTTCCTTTTCTTTTCTTTGCTTGTGGAATAAAGCTTACAGCCATCATGGGCACGGCCACCGCTTTAGAAAAAATAAAACCTTTCAGTGAGACAGCGCCCCGTTACTTGAAGGACGATTTAATTTCCTTCGAACCGAACGGTGATTGGGGAGGGGCGGTGTCCCATTATTGGGAGCAGTGCAAAAATCTACTGATCGAAAAAACTCAGCAAGGCACGTCCGCCGATCGTGTGGTGCGCTTACAGAGCCTGATGATGGATCAGATGGTGACTCGCTTGTATCGACGAGGTTTGGAAGAATCTCAGGCGGCGGGAGAAGAGCGGGGGCCCATGGTGCTGCTGGCTCAAGGCGGCTATGGTAGGGCCGAACTTAACTTGGGTTCCGACTTGGATCTCCTCGTCTTGTATTCGGGAAAGTCCTCTCCAGTCTTAGAAACCATCGTCAACAAAATGCTTTATCCGCTTTGGGACGCCAAGCTCAAGGTGGGTTATGCCATTCGTACTCTCGAAGAGTGTCATTTGGCCATGAGAGCTGATGTTCAAATCATGAGCTCTTTGTTGGACGCTAGATTTCTCGCAGGCGATTCAGGCTTAGCCTTGGAATTTTTTCGTTTCCTGGAGTCGAAAGTTTCTAGCTCACGTGCGATTCGACAATTCATTCGGGCTAAATTGTCGGAGACCGAGACTCGATTAAAGAAGTTTGGTGGGTCGGTCTATGTGGTGGAGCCCAATCTCAAGGAGAGCGAAGGTGGGCTTCGGGATTGGCATACCTTGCGTTATTTCTGTCTGCTGGTGACCAAGAGTCCTCGAGTAGAAGACTGGGTTCGAGCTCGTCTTATCAATGATGAAGAGGCCGAGCAGTTGCATCGGGCCTTAAATTTTTTGTGGGAGGTTCGCAATCGTTTGCATCGCTTGGCTGATAAGCCCCAAGATCAGATCATGTTTGCTTTTCAAAAGCCCTTGGCCCTGGAAATGGGTTTTGAAAGCGACGGTCAAAAGTTGGAAGCTGAAAAGTTCATGCAAACCTATTATGGTTACGCTTCGGATCTCTTGCGTTTACGCAAAGAAGTGACTCGTCGAATTGTCTCTCC
>DALYDW010000198.1:3459-4115 GCA_031972915.1 bacterium | reverse complement strand
CAACCCATCGAAGTCATCGAGCAAGAGCAGCCAGAAGCGATTCTGGCTCCCACTCCGCAATTGTTTCCACCAGAACCCTTGAATGCCCCCACGACCAAGGCACGAAACCGAGAACAAAAACTTCCCTGGAGTTTTTCCGATGCACTTCCCCTCCTCAACAAGCTTGGCCGATATTTATTGCGCACCCCCTCCGTGGCTGCCGCGACTCTGACCTTTTTTTTAGTGGTGGGACTTTCTTCTCGATATTTATTGAAAGAACATCCAAGCCCCTTAAACGATTCAACCACTCTGCCCAATCCAGCGACAGAACCCAGTCCAGAGCAAGTTCCGCAGAAAGAACCCGAAAGACCAAAGACGAAATCTATTTTACCGGCTCCCCGCCCCGACATTCGAAGCGAGCGCAATGAATCCGAGGCAAAGCCTGATTTGATCTCCAGAAGCGCCCAGTTTTCCGAAGCGGGTGGCCCCGCACCAACATCTCCAAAACAAGAAGTCGTTCCAGCCCTCGCGGGCCAGGTTGCCGATTCAGCCCCCCCCCCTTCCCCTGGCGCCCCCTCCGTCGTTCAAAGTTCAGAAAAAAGCTCTGCTCTTCAAAGTAGCGAGGTTTCTACCACCAAGAGCGCAAAGAGCGCCCCCACCCAAGTCGATTACGTGGC
>DALYDW010000198.1:275-3434 GCA_031972915.1 bacterium | reverse complement strand
GGAGATTTACGCAAGGCCCAGAACCAAAAAAATACAAAAGAGATTCGCCGGCTCATTGCCGAATGTCAGAAAAAAATAAAATCGGAAAAGAAAAAGAAATAGTCAACCTAACGCACGCGCCATCAATCGAGAGAGCCGCGACGAATCACCACCCCAGCCTCTTCAAGCAACTTAAGAGAGTCTCCACTAAGGGGGTACTCAGCGTTGTAGATTACTTCTTGGAGGCCACTGTTGATGATCATCTTTGTACAGATTAAACAAGGAGAGAAGGTCGTGTAAATCGTGGCCCCCTTGATAGCCACACCGTGATAGGCTGCCTGTACGATGGCATTTTCTTCGGCATGAGAGCAAAAACACTCTCCCAACCCCATGCCCGACTGACCGAAAGCATTGCAGCGCGGACAACCACCTTCGTTACAATTTATCACACCACGGGGAGTACCATTGTAGCCGGTAGAGATAATCCTTCGATCTCGAACAATCAGGGCAGCCACCTTGCGCTTCATACAATTGCTTCGCAAGGCCACCATTCGTGCAATTCCTAAAAAGTAGTCGTCCCACCCAGGCCTAGGATTTTTTTTTGCCAAAGTGCGGACCAAATTTTTTACGGCACCACGCAACTCGTCGAGACTAGAGTTGTTTTCTAATTCGATCTGGGCCAAGGCAGCGGTGGAATCCATTTGTTGGGCATTGGGATCAGCACTTGCAGCCTCCCGATTTTCGAGGGCGATAAACTCTTCTAGGGTTTGCGGATCCCCGATACGAGCCCGAGACTTCATCCGTTGAAACCTCACTTGGGGCAAACCCGTCACATGAACCAGATGAAAATCGGCGGAACGCTGCAAGACCTCGACTTCCCTAGGATTACGAATAGAATCGATCACATAATTTTTATCGACCTCTATCTTACGCAAGGCACGATCGGCCAACACTCCACCACCATAAAGCTCACGCATCTCTCGACCCACGAGAATGAGATTTTCTCGAGTGGGCTCCAAACCCCTGAGGTCTAATTCTTCACGCAACATATCGGAAAGAGACAGGTAAAGAAAACCACCCTCTTGTAAAACCCGAGCAACTTCCCCTTTGCCCGATGCATTTTTTCCAGTAAGACCGATGAGCATAATGAGGGCACTACTTACACTCTTCCGGAGCCGACCTGCAAGGTCATTTGGAGTTTCCATAAACAAGAAAGTCAAAAAGAATCTCCGATTTTTTTTGATTCGTGGCCGAACTTTGCTCCAAAGATTTTTTATGTCTGATCGAGCGTGCCGCTCCTCCTTGATCTCGATTTCCCTAGGGTTGATTTGTTTTTCCCTGTTGCTACCACTCCATTTATCGGCTCAAAATACGAGGCCCATCCCCCGTTTTTTTTATCAAGGGGACGGCACACTCGTATTGCAGGGGCAAAGCATCTCCTACCGAGACACCAACGGAAATTATTCAACCGCGGGACTGCAACAAATTCATAAGCTGTTTCAGGCTCCCTGGAGTCCCGAAGAAGAACAACTCAGCTTACGATTCCTTGAAATCCTTGACTACGTACAAGATCACTTAGCCGGCGGCACTTACACCCTTAAATCGGGGTACCGTAGCCCTAAACTCAATCAATCACTGCGTAATCGGGGAAAATTGGCGGCACAATCTAGTATGCACATCGAAGGCGCGGCGGCTGATCTTTCGCTGAAAGGCGTTCCTTCTCAACAGGTCTTCGAATTCGTTAAGGCCCTCAATTGCTGCGGAATTGGTTGGTACCACAGTCGTCATTTTCATCTCGATACAGGGCCTGCTCGTTACTGGGATGAAAGCACTAGCAAAACTGAAGACCGTAGCCCCCAACAAAACGAAAAAATTATTCTTCAAACTCAATGGGACCGGTATCTGGCAGGAGAGTCCTTAAATGTGCAATTCATGCGCGTCAGTCAATATCCCATCGGAGTAGCGACACGCTGGGAGTGGATTTCGCTAGCAGCTCCCAACACCTCCACTCCGTCCAAGCCTCTAGTCAGCGAGGTGGCTTTTCCCGAGGGAGTCCCCATCAAAGATCAATGCGCTCTCCTGCAAAATCGTTCCCAAGCTCGCCAATTAAAGGTGTCTGTCCCCCAAACAACACCAGGACCAGGTCGCTATCAGTTGAAAATTTTGTTTTGCGAACGCTACGACTACGAAAAAATGCCCACAGAGATACTTTCCACTCCCTTTGAAATTTTAAAAAAGGAAAAATAAACCATGGACCTGTATCATGCCCTACTTCTCGGCCTTGTTCAGGGATTGGGAGAGTTTCTTCCCATCTCCTCCTCGGCCCATCTCGTGGTCCTTCCATGGTTGATGAATTTTCCCACACCAGGCCTTACCTTCGATGTAGCGCTGCACTTTGGAACCTTAATCTCCTTACTGATTTATTTTTATCGTGACTGGCTCAAACTAGGTCGGGCCTTCTTAACTTCGCTCAAAAAACGACCCGCACAATATTCCTTCGAAGAAAGGCTCATCTGGTATTTGATCCTAAGTACCCTTCCCGCCGTATTCGCCGGTCTTTTTGTCGAGGACTACGCGGAAACGCTGTTTCGCAGTCCGCTGTTGGTAGCCATTATGATGATGGTGTTCGGCACCCTGCTTTATATCGCTGATCGATACTCTCCAAAGTGCAAAAGCATTGAGCAAATCGGTCTAAAAGAAGCTTTAATCATCGGTTTGGCCCAATGTTTAGCCCTAATTCCCGGCTCTAGCCGTTCCGGCGTGACCATCAGCGCCGGTCTGGCCTTGGGCATGGACCGCTTCAGTGCTGCCCGATTTTCGTTTTTACTTTCCACCCCAATCGTTGCAGGTGCCGCCCTATTGAAGGCAAAAGATATGTTGGGACACGGCATCGATCGCACCTGGATCGCCGGGATCGCCTTCAGCGCCCTAGTGGGTTTTCTCGCCATCAAGTACATGCTGCATTTTTTAAAAACCTCCAGCTACTCGGTTTACGTGCTGTACCGCTGGGGCTTCGCGCTCGTGGTGTTTGCTGCCTACTTTTTTTGATCAAACAATAGGAGCACACAACACCAAAAAACTGCTGCGTCGTTTCACTCTTCGCGGCGTGTCCCTTTCAGGCAATTCTATCGGCGTTACATAAGGCCTAAAGCCACGAGCGAGCTCTTCTGGAAAGGTCAG
>DALYDW010000198.1:0-265 GCA_031972915.1 bacterium | reverse complement strand
CTCTTCAAAAACTCGAAAATCAATCTCGACTGAAGGCTCCCCCAGATTTTTTGAATCTAAATTTTAGATATCAGCCTTGTAGACACTAATTTTTAATGAATGCTCTGCACATCCTGCCAAGTGATTTTTGGAGAACGCGGGCGCCCATCGGGCCCCTGGGCAGCAAAGGGAGGAATCCCTTCGTTATGGTAACGCTCCACCAACTTTTGGTTTTCAAGATTATTGCGGCGAACGTTAATTTCTTGTTCCATCGCCTTGCCCTGCT
>DALYDW010000197.1:0-4179 GCA_031972915.1 bacterium | reverse complement strand
GCTTGCCGGAACCGCTCACTAAGGAAGAAAAAAAATCCCTCAAGCAATTGGAAAAACTTTTGGGGTATCGCTTTCGCCATAAAGAACTCCTCAAAAACGCGCTTACTCATAAGTCTTACGCTAACGAGCGTCGCTTGGCGCCCATCGCCCATAACGAGCGCCTCGAGTTTCTTGGGGACGCTGTCTTAGAATTGGTGGTCTCCGATTTATTGATGGAAAATTTCCCCGATGCCCCCGAAGGCGAGTTGAGCAAGATTCGAGCCTCTTTGGTCAATGAAAAAACCTTGGCGGGTGTCGCCAAAGATCACGAATTGGGACGTTTTCTTTTTTTGGGCAAGGGCGAAGAAATGGGGCAGGGTAGGGCCAAGCCTAGTTTATTGGCCGATGCCTTGGAGGCGGTGTTGGGGGCCATTTACCGCGACCGTGGCTTTAAAAAGGCTTACAAAGTGATTCGTTCTATCGCCTTGGAGCTGTTTGATCAGGTGGGTACCGAGGGTTTCTATCGTGACTTTAAAACCTTGTTGCAAGAGCGGGCGCAGATTCTTTTTAAAACAGTTCCCAAGTATAAATTGGTCCAAGAGTTAGGGCCTGATCACGATAAGACCTTCGAAGTGAGCCTGATGATTCGGGGGGAGGTTTACGGGACAGGTTTGGGAAAAAGTAAAAAAGGCGCGGAGCAAAGCGCGGCCCGCCAGGCCCTGTTGGAGTTGGAGAAAATTCCTGTTCCTCAAAAAAATTCCGAATAACGGCAAATCCAATGAAGGGCCATAAACTCGGGTAGGGCGCTTTTTCTGTCGTTCGATTTGCCACAGTCCTTGCGCTTCGTGCTTATTTACACTATCCCCTGGGCATGTTTCGTTCTGGTTATGTCGCCATTGTGGGAGTGCCCAATGCGGGCAAGTCCACCCTGTTAAACGCCTTGGTGGGTGAGAAGGTAGCTATTGTTACCGCAAAACCTCAGACGACGCGTCATCGCATCGTGGGGATTCTCAATCGTTCTGACAGTCAAATCTTGTTTCTCGATACGCCCGGGATTCACACGACCCGCACTTTAATCAATGAAACCATGGTGCAGACGGCCTTAAAGGCTTTGCCCGACGCCGATGTGGTTTTACATGTGGTGGAGCCGCAAAAGCCCTTGTCCGCTGAGGATCAAGAAATAGCGAGGCGGCTTGTGACCCTAAGAAAGCCTCATTGGGTCTTAATCAACAAAATTGATGCTTATTCCAAAGAGTCTCTTTTGCCTCGCATGGCCGAGGTTGAGGCCGCTTGGCATCCCGAAGCGATCATTCCTATTTCGGCCTTGTCGGGTGAGGGTTTGGATCAGCTCATTAAAATGATCGAAGAGCGATTGCCTGAGGGGCCGCCTTATTACCCAAGCGACCAATACACCGATCAAAATATGCGATTTTTGGCGGCGGAAATTGTTCGCGAGAAGGCGATGTTTTATTTGCACCAAGAAATCCCCTATGGGCTTACGGCCCAAACGGCTCAGTATCAAGAAGAGCCCAAATTGGTTCGAATCCATGTGGATATCATCGTCGAAAAGACGAGCCATAAGGGCATGGTTATTGGTCGTGGCGGTACCATGATGAAAAAAATCGGAGCCGCTGCCCGCCAAGAGTTAGAAACGATTCTGGAAAAAAAGGTTTATCTCGAACTTTTCGTCAAGGTGGTGGAGGGTTGGACCCAATATCCCCACCGTCTCCAAGAGTATGGCATCAGTTAAATCTTCCGACAGTTTTGCCAAGGCCCCGGGTTCTGTGGCCTCTTTGACTCCTATGATGCGCCAGTATCTGGAGATCAAAGAGCAGCATCAAGACGCTATTTTGTTTTTTCGTTTGGGAGATTTTTATGAGATGTTTTTCGACGATGCCGTCAAGGCTAGCAAAATTCTTGATATTGCGCTGACCTCTCGAAATAAAAGCCACGAAGATGCGGTTCCGCTTTGTGGCATTCCTTATCACTCGGCGGCCCAGTATATCCGGAAGCTTTTGGAAGAAGGTTGCAAGGTCGCGATTTGTGATCAGGTTGAAGATCCCAAGCAGGCCAAGGGCATCGTGCGCCGCGAGGTGATTCGAGTCATGACCCCAGGTTTGCGGGTTGAAGACGAAGGGACTCTGTCCCATGAGGGAAATTTTTTAGGAGCTTTTGCGGCCGAAGATCAAGGGTGGGTGTTGATGTTGGTGGATCTCTCCACAGGAGAGATTCTCATGGGCTTTTTTGAGACTCGTAGCTCGGCCTTGCAAGAGGCAGCCAAACATCCCTTGCGAGAGCTTTTGGTTTTTCCCGGTGAGTCCTATTTGGGTTTGGCTGAAGAACTCAAAAAAAACCTTCCCCGCTTGTTGTTGAGTGATTGCTCTTGGGAGGCTTCGGAATGCGAGCCTTCCGAAAGTTATTTTTCCCAAGAACTACGCGATGCCTGGCGCTCTTTGCCTACCACCGAAGCGCGACGACTTTTGACGGCAACTTTAAATTATGTCGCTCAAACACAAAAGTCTGAGTTGAGGCATCTGGGGGCCCCAGTGTTGTTGCGGGCCCGTCAATATTTGGGATTAGATGAAGGGACTGTGCGTCATTTAGAATTAGTGAAGAACCAGCGAGGCGAGGGTAAGCGGGGCACTCTGTTTTCCGTATTGGATCAAACTCGAACTTCTATGGGAGCTCGTCGTCTGAGTCGATGGATTTTGTATCCCTTGGTTGAACTTGAGGCCATTGAGGGGCGCTTAGACGCGGTTCAAGAGCTTTTGGAGCGACCCGAACTCTGTCGACAATTGCAAGAGGGTTTGCGTGAGATTCAAGACATCGAACGAATGTTGGGTAAGTTGGCCTTGGGGACGGTCAATGGTCGAGACCTCAGGCAGTTGGGGCTTTCTTTGGCGGCGGCAGCTCGCTTGCGCGGCTCCCTCTATGAAAAATTTCAAGCGCCTTTAGTGGCGACAACCTTTCGTGAAATCCCCGATCTCAGCGATTTGAGCGAGTTGCTTTTAGCGCAGCTAGTAGAAGAGCCTCCCCATTCGGTGCGAGAGGGCGGGGTCATCGCTTCGGGGATCCACGGCGAGCTAGACGAATTGCGCCATTTGAGTCGAGATGGAAAATCAGTCATCGCTGCCATGGAGTTAAAAGAGCGCGCCCGTACTGGGATTTCGTCATTGAAGGTTCGTTTCAATCGGGTTTTTGGTTATTACATCGAAATCACCCACACTCATCGAGAGAACATTCCCGACGATTACATTCGCAAGCAAACCTTGGCAAATGCCGAGCGTTTTATTACTCCTCAGCTCAAAGAATACGAAGAAAAGGTATTGAGTGCAGAGGAGCGAATCAAAAATCTCGAATATGAGCTGTTTTGCTCGCTTCGAGAAGTTGCCGGGCATAGGGTTGGAGCGCTTCGACAGCTCGCTCAGTGCTTAGGCACTTTAGACGCGCTGGCTGCTTTGGGGCAGGTGGCTCGGGAAAATCGCTATGTTCGTCCTCAGCTCACTGTCGAATCGGTGTTAGAACTAGAAGAATCCCGGCATCCGGTTTTAGAAAAACTGCCGGGAGAATCGCGTTTTATTCCCAACGATCTTGATTTGCAATCCGAGTCCCAGCGCCTGTTTCTGATTACGGGACCCAATATGGCGGGAAAATCCACTTTAATGAGGCAGGTGGCCTTGGCGGTGGTGATGGCCCAGATGGGAAGTTTTGTTCCGGCGCGTCGTGCCCGCATTGGCTTGACTGACCAGGTGTTTACTCGCATTGGAGCCAGTGACGACCTAAGTCGGGGGCAATCCACTTTTATGGTCGAAATGTTGGAGACCGCCCATATTTTAAAGAACGCAACGGCTCGAAGTTTTATTGTCATGGATGAAATCGGGCGGGGTACGTCAACCTACGATGGTATGTCCATCGCCTGGGCCGTGGCCGAGTTTGTCGCCCAGCAGCTTAAGTGTCGAGCGCTCTTTGCCACTCACTATCATGAGCTTACCGAGTTAGCAGCTCAGGTCGAGGGCATTGCCAATTATCAAGTGGCGGTAAAAGAGTGGAACGATCAAATTTTATTTTTGCATAAGCTGATTCCCGGCGGGGCTTCCCGCAGTTATGGCATCGAAGTGGCTCGCCTCTCCGGTCTGCCTCAAGAGGTCTTAGGGCGGGCTCGGGAGGGTCTGCATCGCTTAGAAAACGGCGAGGCTGAGC
>DALYDW010000196.1:0-4202 GCA_031972915.1 bacterium | reverse complement strand
ACGAAAAACTCGAATTGTATCGCTATTTACCCTCGCCACCCTCATGGGGGGAATGGGGCTTGTATCCCATGTCGAAGCCAAAAGTAAAAAAGCTTCCTCTGCGGCAAAAGATCCCGATGCTCCCACCAATGAACAAGCCAAGGTCTTGGGATGGGGACCCGTGCAAGCTCCCAGTCGGGCTAAAAATCCCGAGTATTTGGTCCGCGGCGTTTTGTTAGAAATGCAAGATGCTAAAGATGCCAGTGGCAAGGCCAGAAAGGGTTGGTACACCCTAAAAATCCTCCCCATCGAGGTCTTAGAAAATCATCAGCGGGCCATCACCGAAATTCACATGAAGAGCGGCCTGGACGTGACCCTTAAGATCCCCAACGATCGCCTCAAAGAACTCAAACAAGGCCGCTTGTTAGAGTACCGCCAATATTACACCGAAAAAGTGGAAGAAACCGTCGGGGGCGCCCGCATGGTCGCCATGACCTACAACCAGGACATTCAAGGTTATCCCGCCGGTCCCGGTGCTTATCTGAAAAAACCTGGCTTCTATCCCATTCAGTATAAAAACGCCTTACAGGGGGTGAAGCTCTATCTTGATAACATCAAGACAGACAAAGACGTTCAAGCCCACCTCGACTATTTGGCCACAAAATCCAAAGACCCCGAGTTGCAGAGTATCGCCAAAAACACCTACGTAGAGATCTATCAGGGCGAGCCTTCTGGAAAATGCACGGTGGCTCAGGCGACTTCGATCGTCAACTGCAAGTAGCCTCCAGGCCCTTCAGCAGGCCTAAAAAAATCCAAAACCGGAATTCGCAATTT
Organism: bacterium; assembly: GCA_031972915.1. Taxonomy (GTDB): domain Bacteria; phylum UBA10199; class UBA10199; order DSSB01; family DSSB01; genus DALYDW01. The sequence continues at coordinate 3,389 of DALYDW010000196.1, read as the reverse complement.
CCCCCTGCGAATTCCGGTTTTTTCTTTCTACAAAGAACCACCCAATTTCCCCTTTGAAGAGCAATCAAGATATAGGACCACGACTCCGTCCGAATATTTCGAAACGGCACCCCAAAAAAATAGTCCCCACCACCGCCTTTGGGAGGAACCCAAAATTTTATTTAGAATGAAAGAGACAGGAGCTCAGTTAGCCCCTTGATCAGGGGGAGCGTCATCTTCTGTAAAGAGCGTGACCTTCCATTGCCCTTCTTCTTGTCGGAGCTTGAGAAATACCAAACGCTTGCCTAAATCGGGGGCATTGGAATCGACTTCGTAGACATAAGCGTAGGAGTCAGGACTTTCTTCTTTTTGTGAAATTCTTTTAAAAATAACTTGGGGTTTACCTTGGGATGACTCGGGCCCCCCAGCCTCATCGACCAATTGCAATTGTCGGTCTAATTTTTCGCGAGCTAGATCTGAACTCAAAGCCACGGCATCCTTCACGCTGAGACGCACGTAATAGAAATCCATGAAACGATCGGCCACTTCCTCGGCAGGAGTGGCCTTTTGGCAAGCCACCGTCGCACTCAAAGCAAAAGGGACCACCAAACTGGCAAGAAAACTACGACGCGATCTTTCCGACATGGTTTTTCTCCTCAAAAGTGAAAACGTTAGAATGCCCGTGTCTTCCCTTTATTAAAGGGTTCTTTCGTATTCGTGAAGGGATTTTTGCCAAACCTTTACCCCACAAAAACGCTCTCCCTCTGGACAAACGGGGCGCAAGCCAGCCTCTTGGCGGATATAACAGGGGGCCAAAATATGCCGGACCAATTCGGGGTGAATCTGGGAAACAGCCTGAAGCTCTTGTAGGGTGGCGTAAAAAATCTCGTCCTGGGCCGTATAACAGGCTCGCGCATGCCGTTTGTGATGAAGATTCAGCAAATCCCCTGACTCTTCAAAACGGATCGGAAAGGCGTTAGGCAAAAGATAAAGAGCGTACTCACGAGAACACCCCTCGTCGATCAGTTGGCGAATCTTAGAGAAGGTATGCTCCATAGACTGTTGATAAAGCTCGTAGGCCGCCGGCAACTGCTGAACCAATGGGGGAACAACGAAATCAGGCTGTCCCGTAAAATGAGCTTCTAAAACGGGCCGGGATCCCGGAATCATGCGATGCCGTTGATCTTGAGAATCAGCCGTATGACTGAGTTTTTTGCGGAAGGTATAGTGAACGTGAAACAAGGTACGGCTCAGCTTGCTGAGGGTGTTCACGTTCAAGGTATCCCCTAGATAGGGGTTGTGTTTGGGATTGAGCACACGGTCGATGGCCTGGGCATCAGACAACATTTCTCGGGGAACCCCCAACACAGAACGCACTGCCGCCGCCAATGTGGTTGGGGCATTGGCCTTGTAATCGAGCAAGACACTCCTGCGCCCCGCTAAAGAAGCATCGAATTCTCGAACAAAAGCTTGGCTGCTCGAAGCTCGACAGTGCCCCTGTTGAAAAAAGGCGTGTTCCGGAGTTTCGTCCAAGGCGTAGGGATCTCTTAATTCACGAAAGAATTGGGGATCAACGCCACAAACGGCCTCAACCATTTTCTCGACAACAAGGCGCTGCTCCCATGGGGTATCGTAAAGATTGACCAGACGGTGGTAGCGCATCAGGGTGAGGGCTGAAATCGTATGATAAAGATAGGCATGCGTAGCAACCGGAAGCACATAGCGAGCCACCTCGTAACACTTCTTCCATAAGGTGGATTCGTAACGATCCAAATAGCGGGCCCTAACCGGAAACAGCTTAAGATATTCTTCCTTTACCTTTGGAAACAAAATTTCGTTGAGCCGATGGTAAGCCGCCATTTGAGTCGCAACGACGGACTCAAAAACAACACGATGTTTTTCGGACAAAGGGGGCAAGGTAAAGCGCCCGGGCTCTACTTTGACGTAGCGTTGGGACACTTGTTCGCTGTTGTAAAAAGGATGGGAATGAAGAAAGCTCCAGAGAAACTGACGAGAAACACGATCTAAGGAAAAAACGAAATGAGCGTGCTGACGAGTGGTGAGATGCCCCGCCTCGCGAGTAGACTGGGAAATCTTATCTCGTAAGGCCAAAGCCCGCTCATTTTTAGTCACATCCGCAACGCGAATGATCCCTTTTGAGCTATAACACGTACGGGCCGTAGCCACCGCCAAGTCGTAGGGATCGCGAATGACCGCTTCGAGCCGCACCACAGGCTGGGGAGAAAAAGACGCCTCCATAGGAGGGTCCTAATCGAAAGCGAAAACCGAAGCAAGCTACCGGTTTTTTCTATCCAATAATTATTTAGCGAATTATTTGGCGACGATTGGTTGAAGTGTTTCCCGAAACGAAAAACGCAGAAGAACCTCAAAATTCAAGGCGAGGCCTCTCCAAAAAAATAATCCACTCGCTAGAATGTTCAAGGCTATTTTTTTAACAAATCTACCAGGGCGTATTTGAGGTCGCCATGGGTAAAGCCATAACCTGCGGCTTGCAACTTTTTGGGTAAAACCCGTTGCGAAGACAAAAGCAAGGCATCGGCCATCTCTCCAAACACCAGACGAGCCGTAGAAGCCGGCATGGGCAAACAAGCCGGACGCCATAAAACCCGAGCCAATGTCTTGGTGAACTCGCGATTGGTCACCGGCTGCGGGGAAACCGCATTGACAGCCCCCTGCAGCTTTTCAGAAGCCAAGGCGAAATTAAGCACACTAACAACTTCGTCGAGAGTAATCCAACTCATGTACTGACGACCATTACCTATCACCCCACCCAAACCCAAACGAAACGGAATCAGCATTTTTTTTAGAGCCCCACCCTCTGGACTGAGCACCATTCCTAAACGCAAATCAACAACCCGGATTCCGCGATCCCGAGCCGCCTGGGCAGCAGCTTCCCATTCTTGGCATACCTGGGCGAGAAATCCCTGGCCTGGGACACTGTCTTCTGTCAGTACTTCGGAACCACGATCTCCATAAAAGCCCACGGCAGAGGCATTGATCCACACCCGAGGGGCCTGATCCAAACTAGCCAGAGCACGGGCTAAAATAGCAGTGCCTTTCACCCGACTCTCACGAATCTTGGTCTTCAGGGCCTCGTTCCAACGCCCTGAAGCAATGCTCTCACCCGCCAGATGGACAACCGCATCGGGAGCAAAGACGCGAAGGGCCGAAGCATCGACGCTCCCCCCCTCACCCGACCAATAAATCTCATCCCGAGTAATATCGGCCCTGTGCCGAACAAGACGTCCCACACGATGACCTTGAGCTTCTAACGATTTTACGAGAGCGGAACCAACTAAACCATTGGATCCTGAAACGAGTACCTTCATGGGGGGTGCCTTATTCTCTTTTGAATATTTTTTAAACGAAAAATTTTCCCTTTCTAAAAA
>DALYDW010000195.1:3221-4231 GCA_031972915.1 bacterium | reverse complement strand
GAGAAGAGGAGCAGCCTATTGTTGTGAAGCGAGATCAGTATTCATTAAAAATTATGAAGCACGAGCAACAGAACTATAAAATTATTCGTTTCGAAATAATTGATCAAATACAAATACCCCACATTGTAGATTACAATCTGTCAGAACTTCAATCTGGTCAATGGTATCATTTCTCAGGAGTATATTCAGGAAGCGGAATTAATAAAAAACAGTATTTATACGTCAACGCTACCAGAATCGAGAGTAATTCTGTTCCTATTACAATACAAGACGTAGCTCCATTGGTGTTTGAGGAAAATATTACAATAGGAAAATCTTTTAAGGATCCTGCGAAATTTTTTTCCGGATTTGTAGATGAGGTTTTGTTCTATGACAGTGCTCTATCTCAGATCCAAATAGAGAATAGTTGCAAAATTTTGAGTGATGAAAATTGTTATGAGATTCCATAGAAAATAAAAATTTTAAATTTTGATATTTGTTGTTCTCCATCTGTTATTTATGGAAAGCGGTGAAAAAATGAAAAATTATAAATTAAAGAGACAATTTTGTTTCTTTTTAGTGTTTTTATTTTCAACTTTTTTCTTTCTTATTAACGGACATGCGAAAGATTTCAATGTGAGTACGGAGGAGCAGTTGCGAGCTGCGATTCAAGAAGCCAATGGAAACGGTGAAATTAATCAGATTATATTGGGGCCAGGAGTTTATACCTTATTAGGAGCAGCAGGAGAAGATGGCGGGCTCTTGGGTGATTTAGATATAGAAAGTTCCATGACTTTGAGAGGAGCTTCTACGAAAGAGACGGTCTTAGACGGAGCAGGTAATGATCGTATTTTTGATATTGATGGCAATATATCTGTGCGTATCAGTGACCTTACTATAACCAATGGAAATATTGAGGTTGAGTCTGGTTTAGGTGGAGCAGTTTCTGTTCATGATAGTCAACTTACTTTAGAGCGAGTCCGTATTTTAGAAAGTAACACTCCCCATGGTGGTGCTGCTGGACTTTACAT
>DALYDW010000195.1:0-3211 GCA_031972915.1 bacterium | reverse complement strand
GGAAGATGTAGGAGGGGGAGTTTATGGCGAGAATGCAAAAATTATTCTTAATCAAGTTTCTATTCATGAAAATAGTTCTGGGGGGGGAGGTGGGGTGTGTATCAAAGGGGGAGAGTTAGAGGTTTTTGATTCTCAGGTTTCTAATAATTTTGCTGTTCAAGGTTCTGGGGGAGGCATTTCAATAGCGGATGCATATTTTGAAATCAGAAATTCTACTATTTCTGGGAACGTGTCTCTATATGATGGTGGTGGAGTACGACTTAAAACTTCAGACGCTGTTATTATCAATTCAACCATTACCAACAATGAGGCTACCGTTGGTCTGGGCGAAGGCCTTTATGGAGGACTTTCTGTAGAGTTAGGAAATACGATTATCGCTGGAAATATCGATTCCAATGAACCTGGAAGTTCGGATTGTGTTGGGGCGGATTTGATATCCTTAGGTGGAAATATCATGGGGGTTTTAGGTTGTGCTATTGGAGTGAATCCCAATCCTACGGACCGATACGGATTTCCCGAAAATCCTTTGGATCCTGTGTTGGGCCCATTGCAAGATAATGGTGGGCCTACTCATACACATGCTTTGTTGGATGGATCTCCTGCGATCAATATGGGGTTAAACGAAAATTGTCCAACGAGCGACCAACGTGGTGTGGTGCGTCCCATAGGAGGGACTTGTGATATTGGAGCCTTTGAATTTGGCTGTGGCGATGGGGTTGTCGATGAAAATGAGGCTTGCGATGACGGAAATGATGTTGAGGGAGATGGCTGTAGTCGCCTTTGTGAGTTGGAGACGTCAGATGGTGGAGATGGAGATGGAGGTGGAGATGATCATGGCGATGGCGATCATTCCACGGAAAGCGGAGGATCCTGTGCCCTTATCTCTGGAAGTAAGGTTCAAAGTTATGGACCTTTCCATACGGCAAGTTTGTTGGTTTTAGTAATTTTGTTGAGTTTTCGTTGGTCAGTTCGAGTCAAGTAGGGAAAGTTTTTTCATGGCCTTCGTTTTGTTGTTAAAGGACAAACGAAGGCCATTTTTTTTATCTATCAGTCCTTTTACCCAATTCCAATAAAGGACCCAATAGTTGCAGGAGTTGCTATTTTGAAAGGGCTAACCAGAAAGCTCAAGATCTCATCAGTGGCTTGAAGATGATCCATAGGTTTTTCCCTTATCTAAACTCCCAAGGCCTTACAGGCTCTCTATCCACCCAAAGTCCGAGCCTTTCCTTCTTCGCGCGATCTTGGAGGGCCTCCAAGCCAAGACTTTTCGAGTAGCGTGGATCTTTCCAAGCTAAACCGGCAGCGACAAGCTCCTCGTTTAGACTTACTCCGTTCAAAAACACTTCTCCGACTCTTCGGTTGTAACTATTGCCTGAGACCACGACGACCTTAACTTGCTTTCCGAAAACCTTCTCCGAAGTAAACTCTTTCGCCTTCTGACCAAACGCCTGGCGCTTCTCAGGGGCATCGACGCCGAAAAGCCGCACTACGATGGGCTTATTCTTCACGAGCACCTCGATAGTATCGCCATCTTTCACACCTACGACTTTGCCCCTCAAGATTTCGCATGGGTAGGAGGTGGCAATTCCGGTGATGAGGAAAGCTAAGGATAGAAATGTTCTTGAGAGTTTAGGCAGCAATTTTCCAGTGACCTTCTTGTGACTGAACTTCTATGGTTTTAGCTTTGCTAGAAGATTTTTTCTCAAGCAAATCGTGAACCGAATAGTTTCGGTCAGGGTGGAGGGATAATACTGCAAGTCTCATTACAAGATCATAGTGTTTCTGAACGGCCTGCTTACCGTTTTCTATTCTTGAGATTGTGGAAACATCATAATCAACAATCTTGGAGAACACCTCAGTGGCATAGCCGAGATGCTTCCTCAGAAAGCGAACCTCTTTACCGTTCAAAGGGCCAGACTTTCTAATCAAAGCACTGGCTATAAGCTGGTGAAGCTTCTCCTGATCTCCAAGACCATAGTACTCTTCTCCGCACTTATCGCACTTCGCGTAGTCTACTCCCTTAAGGGTCACGTTATCGAGCCCGCAGGCGGTGTACTTTATGGTTTCTCGTTTCTTTTTTAAGGACTTAGAATTGTCGCACATAACACATTTCATGATTTGTTTCTCCATGCAGTAACGACGACAAAGCCGTTTTTAGAACTAAAGGATATGACAGCCATTATCTTTTGAGTTCCAACCCTGTATCTCCAACACCCATTTTCAATTTCAGGATCAGTAAGAATTCTACAGTCGGGGCTTTTTAAAATATTGAGAAGATCTACGGTTTCCAGGGAATCTTTTTTTAACTCTTTTAGGCAATGGCCGAGATAGTGCACATTCCCAGGATGTTTCTCCAAGATCTCCTTCATCCGCTTTAACGCTTCTGTTTTGTTAAAGCGGAGCCCTCTTATGTCATTTCTTGCTATTTTATCAATGCTTGATTTTTTATCAAGTATGGTTTTTTTATCGGGTTTGACCATGGAGGAGTTGCTTACTTAATAAGTGTTAAAAAGCAGAAGCTTTTCCTCCTGGTGGGCGAGGGTGGGGAGGAGGATTAGGAATGCGATGATTGCGAAGAATAGCCGAAAAAATTACGTTTAATGGCTCTCTTTTAAATTTTTTTAGAGCAAGAATGGCATCAATTAAGCGTGATTGCATTTTTCGAAAGATAGATTGGTAATCCTATGACAACAGCGAAGAATCCAGCTAGAACCAGAACGTCCATAAAAACTCCTTTATATGATTTAAAAGTCATCGAAGACTGGAATAGCTACAGAGCGGCATGGAATTTTCTTTTTTTCTCGGTAGCTATATCTGCAAAGATCCTCATGCGGAGGTCCAACCTCTGGAGAATTATTCCATTCAAAAATTTTCCCATCATTGGAAGGGTATCTTTCGCAAACGCGATCGTCTCCATAAGATGACCATTCGTATTTTTTATCCATGGCTTTTAGCTGGGTTCTTTTTTCTCGCTCGTGATAGGGGAGAGCATATTATTTTTGATTTCCCTTTTTTGTGGTGAGTTTTTCGTTTCAGTATCTTGGGAAACAGTGGTTCTTTTGAGATTATAAATATCTACCTGTCCGCCGAGAGAGAAAAGATCGTATAGAGCTCCCCATCCTATTAGACCACCTGTGAAGAACCAGAGTAGCCCCGTTCCAATTTTTCCGAGATAAAAACGATGAAACCCCAGGCATCCAAAAATGCCCAG
>DALYDW010000194.1:242-4286 GCA_031972915.1 bacterium | reverse complement strand
AAGGTGACTTGCGCGAAGCCAAAATACTGGCCAAAGCCATGGACGCTGCCCCCATCGATGCGGTCATTCACCTCGCGGCTCTCGCCGGGGTTCAACCTTCTATCTCTGATCCAAAATCCTATTTCGAAGTCAACGTGCAGGGCACCCTCAATCTTTTCGAAATCTGTAAAGATCGTGGCATTAGAGCCATTGCCGCGGCCTCTTCTAGTTCGGTTTACGGCAACAACAAAAAAATTCCCTTCGCCGAATCCGACCCCGTCAACCTGCCGATCTCCCCCTACGCCGCCTCCAAACGAGCAGGAGAACTGCTGGCCTATACCTATCATCACTTGCACGGCATGAGCATCGCCTGTTTGCGTTTTTTTACGGTTTACGGCCCCCGACAACGACCCGATTTAGCCATTTATAAATTTTGCCGAGCCATTCTCCGCGGTGAACCCATCACACTTTACGGCGATGGCAGTAGTAGCCGCGATTATACCTACATTGAGGATTGCGTTCAGGGAATTCTCCAAGCCAGTGATTGGACCCAATCCGCCGCCGCTGTCAACGAGGCTCGCTACGATATTTTCAACTTGGGCGAAGATCAAAGCGTTCCCCTAGAGACATTGGTGAAGCTCTTAGAAACTTACCTTAACCCCAAGGCAAAGAGACATTACGCCGACTATTTGGCGGGAGATGTTTATGCAACGCGGGCCGACTTAGAGCATTCGCGACAAGTCTTAGCCTACCAACCTAAAATCAAAATCGAAGAGGGGCTACGCCGTTTCTGCGATTGGTTTCTCTCAGAAGAACAACACCAACCCTGGGTAACACAAAAGTAACTTTTAACCTTAAGCCCCGAAGCACCACTCTCTTTTTCCAAGGAAATGAAAAAGATGACTCCCACTCAAAAAATTTTTAGAACAATCTCCGCTTTTTTTTGCCAACCCCGTCCCGCTTTTGGCATCAAAGCTTGGGCCTTGTGCCTTCTATTTTTGAGCCATGCCACAACTGTCCACAGCCAATCGCCCCTTTCATTAGTGTTTTTCTATCCAGGAGGACAAGGTAGTCCCCAAGAAGCACAACCTCTTCTCGACGAATTCGCCGCCGGTCTTGAAAAGGCTAGCGAGAATCGATTTAAGGTTACGATCACCTACCTGCAAAACTCTCAATCGGGAGTTGAGCAAATTCAAAACAATCCCATCGCGGCAGGCATCGTCGCCTCCGACTTTTACTATCAAAACTCTAAGCAGGCCAGCTCCCCGATCAAAATGGAAGTGCTGGCCCGAACCCTCCAATTACCCTCGGCCGACGGCACAGAGCAGTATTTTTTAATCGGACCTCAAGGACAAAGCCTGCCTAGCTCGGGAACCTTATCCCTGCAAAGTTCTCGCCCCCTCGATTTAGACTGGCTCAGGCAGCAGGTTTTTCCCAAACTACAGGCACTGACACTGAGCGACCAAGCCCACCCCGCTCTGGTCAGCCACTTGAGAAAAATAGGTTCGAACCCAAACGTGACTCCCCAATGGGTCGTGCTCGACGCCTTCGAATGGAACAATATCCGCAAACTATCCGCTCCTTGGGCCAAGGCTTTGCAAGTTTACGTCGACTCCGAGAAGGTCCCAAGCGCACCCTTCGTCGTCTTTAATTCCCAGTTGACTCCTGAGCAAAAAACCGATTTGCTCAAGTCTCTCTTGAAGTTAGGTCAAGACTCCCAATATCGCAGCACCTTGGAGGCCTTACGCCTCAAGGGGTTCAAGACCCCATAAATCTCACAGAAGATGCTCTTACTCCCTGAAGAAAGCCCTGTATTTTCTGCACAAAATACGACAACTTCACCCTGCCTGGCTCCGATAAAAAGGGCGAAGGGGCCTGGCCCCTAAAATGGGTACACGGAAAGAAAGGAGTGACAGTGGCCCTCATGAGCTTGCAAGATCCCAAGCCGCGCTTTGATTCTCAAGCGCCAGAGAAGATTTATACCCTGTCCCTCGCCAAAGATGCCGAAGCGCTAGAAATGGATTTCTCTGACTGTCCTAGCTTGATCATAGAAATTCCCGACTTTCAGGGTGCCGTCGGCCTGGATTCTCCGCGACAGGCTGGATTGCTCGTCAACGACGATGCTTCCTTATGGCTTACCAACTTGGGCCGCTCCGGCAGCACCGAGCTGTATCGTCCTGAAAATAAAAAGCATCGCCGCCTTGCCCACCAACAAGTGGGCCATATGCGCCAAGGGGATCTCGTTGGATTTTACGGAAATTTTTATCGGCTCGAATTTACCCCCAGCACCCTAACACTTCGAGCCCTATCCCAACGCACTCCCGAACTCTGCTGTTAGTGTCCCCACAACAATTTTCAGCACAAACCCACACGGGAGAAGCCTGACAAAGGCCCAACTTGCATCTCAAACAGAGTTACCTCTCGGTATCCAAACAGCAGTTGAAGGGTGAGAAATAAATTAAAAAAACTTTTGAAAGCCCTCAGAAACCTGACGCAAGGCCTCATAGGTGACAATGCCTACGGAAGTGGAAAGATTGAGGCTGCGAGTCGGACCACGCATGGGTATGGCCCAAGACTGGGCGTGGGGCCAATCCAACCAAGACTCGGGTAATCCCCGGGTTTCAGGACCAAATACCAGAAAGTCATTCAATTGAAAATGAGCCTGACTATAAGGCCGCAAGGCCTTCTTGGAAAAAAGATGCAACCTAGCCTGAGGATAGTTTTGGGAAAAGCTCTCCCAACTTTTGTGTTCTTGCAAATCGAGATGGCGCCAATAATCTAGACCCGCCCGACGCACCGCGGGTTCGTCGATATTAAAACCCAAGGGATGAATCAAATGCAGCCGCAAACCGGCCCCCACGCAAAGGCGGGCCACGTTGCCCGTATTGGGAGGAATTTCGGGCTGGTACAAAACCAGGTTAAGTAAAGCAGGCTCCCGTGCTGCGGGAGTTTTTGAAAGAGTTAGGGAATCCATTTACCAAAACGATGCCAACGAATTTTATTAACAAGGCCTTTTCCCTCACCATTCCAAGAGAGCCAGACAAACATGGCCTTTCCCTTGACGTTCTCTAGGGGAACAAAACCCCATTCTCGACTATCGCGGGAATTGTCGCGATTATCCCCCATGACGAAGAGATGACCTGCGGGCACGGTAATTTCATCACTGGTGATGAAATTGACACTGCCTTCTTGTTTGAAATGAGTGACCTCCCCTAGGCGCTCCAGAAAAAAGTGATAATCACGCCAACCGGGAAACTCGGGTATCTTTGAAAATTTTGCACCATCAGGAAAAGTAGCATCGGGTTTGAGAGCAACTTCTTGAGGGTTTTTGGGATCAGGACCCTCGACCTGCAAAGCTTGAGCAGAAACTTTTTCGCCATTTACGAAAAGATCGTCTCCGTCGACACGAATCTTATCGCCAGCTACTCCCACGACTCGCTTGATAAAATCGAGGGACTCGTCTTCGGGATAAATAAAAACGATGGTCTCACCTCGTTTGGGCTCACCGAATTTTATCAACCATTTTTTTGTCAAAGGCACCCGCAAGCCATAGACGAATTTATTAACGAAAATATGATCACCCACCACCAAGGTTGGAATCATGGAACCGCTGGGAATCTTGAAGGCCTCGATCACAAAAGACCTGAGAAAAAAAGCAATAAGCACCGCGGTCAGCAGGGCTTCGAGATATTCCCGGGCATGGGACTTTTGCTTTTTTTCGGAAGCGTTGGAAACTGGATTTTCCGGCACAATGGGCGACTGGGGGGAATTCAAAATACGACTCCTGACAAAGGGCTCGGGGGCTAATCGATTTTCAAAGCGGCGAGGAAGGCTTCCTGAGGAATCTCCACGTTACCCACTTGCTTCATGCGCTTTTTACCCTCTTTTTGCTTTTCTAAAAGCTTGCGCTTGCGGCTGATATCACCGCCATAACATTTGGCCAATACGTTTTTCCGCATGGCTTTGACGGTCTCTCGAGCGAGAATTCTGCCCCCAATGGAGGCCTGAATGGCTACTTCAAATTGTTGCCGAGGAATAATTTCTCGCAATTTTTCGCACAATTCG
>DALYDW010000194.1:0-232 GCA_031972915.1 bacterium | reverse complement strand
CGATGAGTTGATAATCAAAAGATGCGTAACCTTTGGAGGCACTCTTGAGCTTGTCGTAAAAATCAAAAACGATTTCGCTCAAGGGCAACTCGTATTCAAGGGCCACGTGTTCAGGCGTGAGGTAATCCATGCGAATTTGCACACCTCGACGACCTTCACAAAGCTGAATGATGGCTCCCAAGTATTCGACGGGAAGATGAATGGTCGCACGAATATGCGGTTCTTCGAGGGT
>DALYDW010000193.1:0-4298 GCA_031972915.1 bacterium | reverse complement strand
AAGCAAATCATCAAACATTGAAGCTTTTTAGATAAAATCATTCGGGGTTTTTAAGATTTTTTTCTAAAACCGCCCTACCTGTGCCTTGAATTCCAAATATTTTTGGACACAAGCACCTGCGAAGCCAAAGGTCATTTCCAAATTTACCCCTCCTTGTAAAGCAGATCATAAACCATGCTTTTGGGGACCCAGCTCACTATGCTACGCTCACCCAGATTTCATCCCCCCCTTAAAAGTGAGGCACATCATGTCCTACGACTTGCGCCAGATCAAAGCCTTCTATTCGCCAGGCTCTCAACACTGGGTCGGCAATGGATTTCCTGTACGCAATCTATTTCCCAGCAATCCCCTGTATCGAGAAATGAGCCCTTTTTTGTTGTTGGACTATGCGGGCCCCCGTTATTTCGAGCAGACAAAACAGCCTCAAGGAGTGGGGGAACATCCTCACCGAGGTTTTGAAACCGTGACCCTCGTTTATCAGGGGGCCGTGAGCCATCGAGATTCTGCCGGCAACTCGGGGATCCTTCATGCTGGAGATGTTCAGTGGATGAGCGCTGCCTCGGGGGTGGTCCACGAGGAAATGCACGAACGGGCCGTTGCGCGACAAGGGAGCTACTTTGAAGCGATCCAGTTGTGGGTCAACCTTCCCCGGGCTCACAAAATGGACGCCCCCACTTACCAAGACATCCCCAGTGCTAAAATTCCCCAATGCGACCTCCCTCAAGGAGGCAAGCTCCGGGTCATTGCAGGGACTTGGCTCAAAACTCAGGGTCCGGCCCGCACCCATCCTCCGATCAATTTGTGGGACCTCGAACTTCCTGCTAAAAGCCGTAACATCCTACCCGTTCCCTCGGGGCATAACCTAGGAGTGTTTTTGCGCTCCGGCGTACTGGAATGGGACGAAACGCATCGTTTGGCCGAATCCCAACTGGCGGTTTTCGAATCCCAGGGAGATGCTCTGATTTTACCCTGTACTCAGGAAGCAAAACTATTGGTGCTAACGGGACAATCGATTGACGAACCCATCGCCGCCCGTGGTCCCTTCGTCATGAATACCGGGGATGAGATCAGCCAAGCCATCCGCGATTACCAATCGGGAAAAATGGGGCATCTCAATAAAATCAAGCGATGAAGTAGAAAAATGCGTGAGTATCTCCTCAATGGGTTCATCCGACTGAGGCTGCAATCCACACCGAGTCCTCAATTTTTACGAGGAGACTCTGGAAAAAACTTTCCCTCTCTCAAAAAGCAAACCTATAATCTCCCGACTAAACACTCTCGATAACTTAAGAACTTCAATGGGGGGATTCTCTATGAAGACGCGCTTGCTCGTTTATGCGGCCCTGCTGTTTGCCTTGCCTCTTACGATCTATAACGCTTGTTCCGATGGTTCTTCCCCCTCCCCTTCCCCCACTCCCTCGCCGACGGCCTCTCCTTCGCCCTCTGCGTCTCCGGCACCGATTACCTGCAATGACGGCGAACGTACTTTTAAAATTACCAACAACACCGGAGAAGAAATTTGGTTGGGAGTCACCGCTGGAACAATTTCTTGTTTAGCGGATTCGGATTGTCCAACAGCGGCAGCGGGTTCTTGCGTGGGTGCCAACCCTAACGCCGGAGTTGCCGGAACCTGTGGTTGCCCAACTTTTAGTGAATGTGGCTCCATCTCCACCTGCAATAGCCACAATCAATTGTGCTATTGGAATCTACCCACTCTGACTCAATCGCAACTTCAATTGGCCGACGGCGACGAATCTACCCTCTGCTTTCCCGCGGCTGCTTCTGGAAAAAACATTCAATGGAGTGGAAATATTTTCGCCCGCACAGGATGCGACGAAAACGGACAAAACTGCAAAACCGGGGATTGCGGTAGTTCTTCCGATGGAATTTGCCCCACGGGAACCGGAGGAAACCCTCCCACCACTCTCTTTGAATTTACCTTGAGCAATCAAAGCAGCTTCGACGACAACACTTCTCCCGACTACTACGACATCAGCATTATCAACGGAATTAACACCGCCCTTTCAGGCGGACCCATTTCCGGAACCTTCGAAGCCGATGACAGCAACCCTTATTCCTGCACCTATCCAGGAAGTAGCGAAGCTCAGGGGAACCTTTCTGCCTGTTCTTGGACGATCAACCCCACCGTGAGCGGCAACGATTATTCAATATGGCTGCACAATGTTCTTCCCACCGCCTATACAACGTGTCCAGGAGGTGGGGCTCCCAATTCTTTGGGATTCTGTGTTTGTTCTGATGATTCGGATTGTTCTTCCGAAGGACCCCACTGTGGGCTCGCGCTCAACGCTTCAAACCAGCAGTACACCCATGTCTGTGGCACCCATCTGGGATGGTGGACAGCGGACCAATTATGCGGTTCTTCCATCAACACTGCCTCGCCCTTGGGAGCGCCGTTAAACTGCGCCACTACCGTCAATAATAGCGACCTGAGCGTGAGTAACTATACCAATTTTTACGCCTGCACCAAGCCTGACGGGGCCAGCAATCCCGAGCAAGCCCAATCTTGTTACAGCCAAGGGGCTGCGGTGGACTGCTGTGGTTGCGCCACCAGCGTCGACGCCGATCATAGCGCTTGGCCCACTGTGTTGAATCCGGGTTTTGGTGGAGGAGATAACGGTTGCTACAACAATAATCCCAATTGGGTAAGCATCGCCCAACCTTGGATTGTATTTCTAAAACAGGCCTGCCCCACTGCCTACACCTACCCCTTTGACGATGCGACCAGCACTTTCACCTGTCAAGGATCCTCATCGGTGGGAGCACCTAATTACCAACTCACTTTTTCAGCGACTCATTAAAGTTTTACTGAATTAAAAAAACTCTAGGTCAAAAAACCGAAATCAATTTTTCCAAAATTAAAGTCTATCTTGATTCATCAGGAGGCTGTCTTGAAATCTTCCCTTAGAAAAATAAGTTTTGTTTTCTTCGGATGGACGATCTTGTTAAGCACGGCTTGTCACGAGAAAAAAAACGTACCACCCACTCCACCAGCCTCCACACAAAAAATTCCAGAAACCCAAGCCAGCCTCGTAAAACCTGCTTCCACTCCAACAGGAGCAACTTCACGTGGAAATAATTTGGGGGCTGCTGATGGAAGCATAACGATTGATGGCCATTATCTCCCCTCGCCTCCACTCCCTTTCGGCGGAGAAATCGGCCTCAACGCCTTTCAATCGAAGCCTTGGTGGCCCCCTAAAATTGTTCCTCCCGAGGGTGCACCCAATATTTTATTGATCGTCACCGACGATGTGGGTTTTGGGGCTCCCAGTACCTTTGGCGGAGTCATTCCCACCCCAACCCTCGATCGAATCGCCCGATTAGGCCTGCGATATACACAATTTCATTCGACAGCCTTATGCTCTCCAAGTCGGGCCGCCTTACTGACAGGACGCAACCATCATTCGGTGGGCTTTGGTCAAGTTTCTGAGATGTCAACGGGATATCCGGGTTATAACAGCATCATTGGCCCGCAATCTGCCACCATCGCTAAAATTCTAAAAGACAACGGCTACGCCACCTCGTGGTTTGGAAAAGAACACAACACCCCCTCCTTTCAATCCAGTCAGGTGGGACCTTTTGATCAATGGCCCATCGGAATGGGCTTTGAATATTTCTACGGATTTATCGGCGGAGATACGAGTCAGTGGCAACCCAACCTCTACCGTAACACAACAGCCATTTATCCCTATATTGGCAAACCCGATTGGAACCTCACGACAGCCATGGCCGACGATGCCATCACCTATCTGCAACGGCTTAACGCCTTAGACCCTCAAAAACCCTTCTTTATGCATTATGCCCCCGGAGGCACCCACGCTCCCCACCATCCCACTCCGGAGTGGATCAAAAAAATCAGTGAACTTCATTTATTCGATAAGGGATGGAACGCCCTTCGAGAAGAAATCTTCGCTCGACAAAAGCAATTGGGAGTTATTCCCGCCAATGCCCAATTAACTCCGTGGCCCGAGGAATTACAGAAATGGGACGATCTCACTCCCGAAGAAAAAAAATTATTCATCCGGCAAGCCGATGTTTACGCAGCCTATTTGGCTTACACGGACCACGAAATCGGGCGCGTCATTCAGACCATTGAGGAAATGGGGAAGCTTGAAAACACCATCATCCTCTACATCAGCGGAGACAATGGCTCGAGTCCTGAAGGTTCGCCCATCGGCACTCCTAACGAAGTGGCTCAATTTAACGGTGTCCCTATTGCCGTCGCTGAACAACTGAAATACTTTTACGATCTTTGGGGATCCGATCAAACCTACCCCCAC
>DALYDW010000192.1:2750-4307 GCA_031972915.1 bacterium | reverse complement strand
ACGGGAGTCGTGTTTTCAAGAAGCCGTATCCTTGTTGGGACAGTTTGTGGCTCGCCGGGGTCATGAAAAAAATTCTGCCCAGGCCTTATGCATGGCCGAGTTATTGATAGGAGCGGGGCGCTTTCAGGACGTCTTTAAGTGGATTACAGCTTCCTTCGTCGACACCTTGGTCGAATCCGATAAGGCTGTGGCCTACGAAAAATTAGGCGTTGCTTTGTTGGGAGTCGGACGTGGCCCCCAAGGAAGTTCGGCTTTGAAACAAGCTTACGGTTTGTATCGTCAGCAGCAAAATACGGTGGGGCAGGGCAGAGTCTTCATGGAGTTGGGGACCTGGTCTCAAGAATCGGGGGAACGATCCCAAGCATTGAAATTTTTTGAACAAGCCTTGTCGTTGTTGGACAAAGAGCAAATGACGCCAGACTTGGCGGAACTCAATTTGCGTATTGCCCAACTCTATGCCCAGGCCACCGATTATTCCGGAGCGCAGAGATATTACGAACGTGCCTTAGATATTTTGCAAGGCGCAGGGCCCATCCGCTCAATGGCGGAGGCTTTTTGGGGATTGGCTTGCTGTTTTTGGGAGAACGGGGACGGCGACTCGGCGGAATCCTATGCCCAGGAGGCCTTGCATTGGATTGCCTTGCGCGGCCCATCTCCGCTGGTGGCGAAGATTTTTCTATTACTTGCAGAAGTTGAAGCTGAGCGAGTTCAGCTTCGTAAGGCTCGTCAGCGTCTTGATGAAGCTATATGGGCCTTGCGAGGGGGCGAGCCTTTCGAACTGCAAGGGGAGTTGTTGTTGCGCAGGGCCGAACTGCACGAGTCCCATCGCCAGGATGCTTTTGCTCAACACGATTTAAGAGCTTTTCATCGCTTGGCACAAAAGTACGATTCGTCTCTTGGATTGGGTCGGGCTCATTTGTTAAGAGCCAAATTATTGCGACGCGATAGTGGGGCCTGGGATCAAGCGCGGGGTGAATTTGCTAAGGCCATTCCTTTGTTAGAGTCGAACGAAGGTTTTTATTGGCTTTGGGAAGTTGAGTTCGAATTGGGAGAAATTGCCCGGAATCGTGAGTCTCTCGCCGAGGCTCGAGTTCACTATCAAAAGTCTTTACAGTTTTTAGATCGGGCGTTGGGAGTCTTATCTAAAGGGGGGCGTGAACGTTTTTTGAAGGACGGAAAACGTCAACGGGTAGAAACCGCGCTTCGGTGGTTGGGTTCCGCTTAGCGATAAAGAAAGCAGAATTTCATGACGAATTTTTGGCATCGTTTGCCGAGGCCGATGATCGCTTTGGCTCCTATGGATGGCGTCACCGATGCGCCGTTTCGCTACATCGCGGCACGGCACGGGCGACCGGACATCTTGTTTACCGAATTTACCAACGTCGAAGGCTTGGCTCGAAACGCCGCTTTGATGTTGGATGATTTTTTATTTTCCGAAATCGAGCGCCCCGTGGTGGCGCAAATTTACGGTTCGGAGCCCGATTCTTTTTACAAAATTGCCATTGTGGTGTGCGCGTTAGGATTTGATGGCATCGACATCAACATGGGATGTCCGGC
>DALYDW010000192.1:0-2740 GCA_031972915.1 bacterium | reverse complement strand
CGAAAAGTAGCAGCTCGGGGTTGTGGTGCGGGACTGATCCGCACCCCGCCTTTGGCTAAAGAGATTATTCGTGCCGTCAAGCGCGGTGTGTCCGATTGGGTTGATGGAAAAAACATTCAAGATTTAGGTTTAAAACAGCGCATGCTCAAGCGCATTGAAGAGATGAATCGGAGACGACCTCCAGAATTTCATTCGAGTACCAAGCGCTTGCCTTTGCCGGTGAGCGTGAAGACGCGCATTGGCTACGATAGCGTTGTGGTGGAAGACTGGGTACGACATTTACTGGAAGAAAGCCCTGTGGCTATTACCTTACATGGTCGT
This sequence comes from bacterium, assembly GCA_031972915.1. Classification (GTDB taxonomy): domain Bacteria; phylum UBA10199; class UBA10199; order DSSB01; family DSSB01; genus DALYDW01. The sequence goes on along the minus strand of DALYDW010000192.1, from coordinate 2,419 downwards.
ACTCTTAAGCAAATGTACACGGGGCAGGCTGATTGGGAAGCCATTGGTCGAGCTGCCGAAATCGTGCATCAAACTCCGACTTTAATTTTGGGCAATGGAGATTTGCAGACGGAAAACGATATTTTGCAAAAGGTGCGTTCCTCGGGAGTGGATGGAGTTTTGTTGGGCCGTGGTTCTATGGGCAATCCTTGGATTTTTTCTTGTAGGGAACGGATTCGACAAGCGCTCCGAGAAGGCCGGAAAGACTTGCCTGCTGATCCCGAGGTTCCGCCCCAAGTGCGTTTTGCGGTTTTGTTGGAGCATGCCCGTTGTTTCGAGGATATCAAGGGGCAACAGCGTTTCTCAGTGATGCGTAAGCACTTTGGATGTTACTGCAGAGGCTTGCCTCGCGCTGCTGAGTTGAGAAATCGGATGTGTCAGACTCGTTCGTCTTCCGAGGTCGAGCAAATTCTTCAAGACTATCGGGGGCAGTTTCCTCACGTGTTTTCGGCTGCTTCGGAATGAATTCGAAAAATTTTTAGACTCGGACGAAACTCCGTCTTGTGACGATAAGTGATCCATTGAAAAAAATCGTGTTAGGGAAAATTTCATGGAACTATGTGATGATAAAACATGGATTTTGGTGTCGACCTCTCCTCGTCGTCATCAGTTGTTGACACAGGCGGGGCAGCCCTGACTTGAGTCCCGAGGCGGAGGCGATGTTGTTTGCCAGAGAAAAGGCTTGGAGTGTGCGGCATGATTTTTCCAAGGGTTTGTTGATCGGTTGCGATACCTTGGTTGCGGTGGGCGAAGAAAAATTGGGCAAGCCTCGAGATGAACAGGATGCAGTTGAGATGCTTATGAAGCTCGCGGGCAATACCCATCGTGTGTTGACGGCGGTGGCGCTTTTATCACTTCCCGATCAGCGGTGGCGAGAGTACCTTGGTGTCACCCAGGTCACGATGAGGTCCTTCAGTCGCGATCAAGCCCGGGCTTATTGGAAAACGGGGGAGCCTCGAGATAAGGCAGGGGCCTACGCCTTGCAGGGCAAAGCCTCGGCCTGGGTAGAAAAGATTGAAGGAGACTACGATAACGTGGTGGGACTACCGGTTTTTCCCCTCCTTCGTTTGGCTCGGGAACTGGGTTTTTGAGTGGCGCGTAAGTTTTGTGGATGCGAGGGGAACGTTTTTTTGAAGAGTGAAAATAAGGTAGCGAGACTTTTTTATTTTAAACGAGTGACCGCGCCATTTTTCAAATCGTAGTAGGCACCGATCACTTGAACTCTTCCCGCTGCCACTTCTTGAGAGAGAATGGGTGGATCCCGCTTAATTTTTTCCACCACATGTTGCACGTTGGCTTCCATGGCGCAACTCAGGGCCTGTTTTCTCTCACAGGTTTGAAGTGGGGGAGCTTGGCGGATGGCATTGAGTATGGATTCAATGTGCCCGGGGTAGGTTTTACGCAACAAGGAGGCCTGCACCGCGCCGCATTCTTCGTGGCCGAGAACGACGATCAGTTGGATACCTAGGTGGGCCACCGCGTATTCTAAACTTCCCATCAGAAAGTCGTCGGGGGTATTACCTGCCACTCGTACGACGAAAAGATCCCCCAGGCCTTGGTCGAAAAGAATTTCGGGGGCAACTCGCGAGTCGGCGCAACCAAGAATGGCTGCGAAAGGTCTTTGCTCTAAACTCGATTCGGCGCGACGATTGGCGTCTTGATTGGGATGGCTGGGTTGTCCAGCGACGAAATGTTGGTTGCCTTCCATGAGAATTTTCCAAGCAGCTTCTGGTTCTAGTGGACCGAGGGCTGCACTTTGAAAAAATGGAATTCCGGTAAAGAGCAAGGCAAAGATCAAAGCGCGAGGATGTCTCATTGTAAACCCCATGGCGGCAAAAAATTTAGTGAGAGGGATGCCAAGAATATTCCAAGTGGGCTGCGCTTTGATCGGCAAGCTCTTTCCCTAAAAGTTTTGCAACCAAGTGTAAGGCGAGATCCAACCCCGAGCTGATTCCAGCGGAACTCATGATTTTTCCGTGGTCCACCACCCGCTTTGCTTTTTCCAAAGGTTGGTTTGGTGCCAACGCGTGGAGTTCGTCAAAGGCTAGGTGATGGGTGCTCAAGCTTAGGCCTTGCGCTAAGCCACCGTGGGCGAGGAAGAAGGCTCCGGTGCAGACGGAAAGTAAAAACTCTACTTGTTGGGCCTGATCGCAAACCCAGGACATCAGAGGCTCTTGGTGGATAGCACGACGTACTCCGGGGCCACCGGGCAAGAGCAGGACATCGAGGGCAGGACTTGAATGAAGCTGGTAGTGGGGCACGATCTTGATGCCTCCCCAGGTGCGAAGGGTCTCGTGTTCTGCAAGTAGTACAATTTCGAAGGGTGCGGGGTGACGGTCTTGGTTGGCTGTGTTGAAAACTTCCAAGGGGCCGACAAAAT
>DALYDW010000191.1:0-4320 GCA_031972915.1 bacterium | reverse complement strand
TATGGTTCAAAGCTCTCGAACAGCCAAAATTATTCGCAATACCCGGGAAACCCAAATTACCCTCGAACTCAACGTCGACGGCACTGGAGAATCCCAAATTTGCACTCCGGTTCCCTTTCTCAACCACATGTTGGAAAGCTTCGCCAAACATGGTCGTTTCGACCTCAAAGTCGAAGCCCAAGGCGATATCGACATCGATTACCACCATACGGTAGAAGACGTGGGACTCACTTTAGGAGAAGCGTTTCAAAAGGCCTTGGGCGACAAAAAAGGCCTGGTGCGTTTTGGATCGGCTACCCTACCCATGGACGAAGTCCTCACCACTGTAGCCGTGGATTTTTCCGGAAGACCTGCCTTGGTCTATCGGGTGGAACTGCCCCCGGGCCGTATCGGCGACTTCGATGTCGAACTGGTGCAAGAATGGTTTCAGGCCTTTACTAACACAGCCCTTATCAATCTTCACCTCAACGTGTGGTACGGCAGAAACCGCCACCATATCGTAGAATCCCTTTTCAAGGCCCTGGCGCGAGCCCTCGACCAAGCCACTCAACTAGATCCACGGGTTAAGGATATTCCCTCCACCAAGGGCACTTTGTAAAATCAACTCAATCGTTATGATCACCATCGTCGATTACGAAATGGGCAATCTCCGCAGCGTCGCCAAGGCCTTTGAGGCCGTGGGAGCTTCTTGCGAGATTACCCGAGACCCACAAAAAATTTTGCAGGCAGACAAATTGGTGGTGCCGGGAGTAGGCGCCTTCAAAGACTGCATGGACAATCTCAAGCGACTCGAATTATTCGAGGCTCTACAAGATTTTTTAAAATCGGGGCGTCCCTATTTGGGCATTTGCCTGGGAATGCAATTGCTGATGGAAAGTAGCGAAGAAGGTGGCCTGGTTCCCGGACTGGGCATTTTCAAAGGGTCGGTCAAACGTTTTTCAAAAGACCTCGGCCTTAAAGTACCTCACATGGGTTGGAATTCGCTCAAGATGCTTCGAGAGTCCCGCCTGCTCGCAGGTATTCCAGAGGGCAGTTATGTCTACTTTGTTCATAGCTATTACGTCGATCCCGGCAAAAAAAAGAAACTTCCGGTCGCTGTAACCGATTACGGTCTCGAATTTGCCGCGTGCCTCGAACAAGACAACATTTGCGCAGTGCAGTTCCATCCCGAAAAATCTCAACGGGTTGGTTTGAACGTACTCAAAAACTTCCATGAAAATTTTTGATCCCAAGAGCCCCCATCGAAAGATCCAAGTTTTTAATCCGATGCCAACGCTTAACTTAGAAATATCGAAACCTCTATGATTCTTTTTCCCGCCATCGACATCAAAGACGGCAAAGTCGTCCGACTTCGCCAAGGAGATTACAACCAAGTCACTCCCTACGCCGAAGACCCCCTACACATCGCAAAAGCTTGGCAAGAAAAGGGGGCGCGCTGGCTGCACGTAGTCGACCTCGATGCCGCTAAGGCCGGCCAACCCATCCATGCGCAAAAAATTTTTGAAATCGCCGCCCAAACCGGGCTACGGCTGCAAGTCGGTGGCGGTATCCGCAATCTTGAAATGGCACGCACCTATTTAGCCGGTGGAGTAGAAAAGATCGTCGTGGGCACCCAGGCCATTCGCAAGCCTGAGTTTCTCCAAGAGCTGGCCGCCGCCTTCCCCGGAAAGATCGCCTTGGGCCTAGATGCCAAAAACGGCTCCCTGGCCGTCGATGGATGGACAGAAACCACTGAAACGCGCACCGTCGACTTCTTGCGCCGCACTCCTCTCGAAGGCGTTGCCTGGGTAATTTTTACGGATATTTCTCGGGACGGGATGTTAAACGGCCCCAACCTCGAAAGCCTTTCCCAAGTGCTGGAGGCCAGCCCTATCCCCGTGGTAGCCTCGGGGGGAATCTCATGCCTCGACGACCTCGTTCAACTCCAAAACTTGAATCACCCACGACTCCAGGGCATGATCGCCGGCAAGGCTCTTTACGAAAATCGCTTCACCCTCGAGGAGGCCCTAGCCATTACCGGGAGCAACTGCTAACCCTCAAACTTTTTTTCTGTGATAGCAAGGCTATGTTGACCAAACGAATTATTCCCTGCCTAGATGTCAAAGACGGACGCGTCGTCAAAGGAACCCGCTTCGTCAACCTGCGAGATGCGGGTGATCCGGTTGAAGTCGCCAAAGAATACGAACGTCAAGGCGCCGACGAATTAACTTTTCTCGACATTACTGCCAGCTCTGACAACCGCAACATCCTCTTAGACGTGGTAGAAAAAACCGCGACCCATTGTTTTATGCCCGTCACCGTGGGAGGTGGAGTCCGCAGAATCGAAGACATTCGCAATCTGCTTAATGCAGGGGCCGACAAAGTGGCCATCAACACAGCCGCCGTCAATCATCCCTACTTCGTGGGAGAAGCCGCTGCCCGCTTTGGCAGCTCCAATATCGTAGTCGCCATTGATACCAAACGCACCCTAGAAGGTTGGGAAGTTTTTATTCACGGCGGACGCACACCCACAGGATTGGAAGCCATCGCATGGTGCCTTAAAATGCAAGAATGTGGCGCCGGAGAAATTTTACTGACCAGCATGGATAAAGACGGAACCCAACAGGGTTACGATATCGAACTCCTAAAAAGAGTCACGCAAGAGTTGAGCATTCCTGTGGTGGCCTCGGGTGGAGTTGGATCCCTAGAGCACATCTACCAAGGCTTAAGCAAAGGCAAAGCTGATGCAGCCCTCGCCGCCTCGATCTTCCATTTTGGACAATTCACCGTGCAAGAAGTCAAAGAATACTTACGAGAACGAAATATCCCCGTGAGGATTAGCCCATGAACCCATCCCTATCCGAACAACTTAAATTTGATGCCAACGGCCTCATTGCGGCCATCGCCCAAGACGCGGAAACCGGCGAGGTTTTGATGTTCGCCTACATGAATCGAGAATCTCTAGAAAAAACCCTGGAAACCCGCATTGCTACCTATTGGTCTCGATCGAGAAAAAAACTCTGGGTGAAAGGGGAATCCAGTGGGCACACCCAAGAGGTAAAAGAAATTTGGTTCGACTGTGACGCCGATTGCCTGCTACTAAAAATCAAACAAAATGTCGCCGCCTGCCACACAGGACGCCGGAGTTGTTTTTTCAACCAGTGGAAAGAAGGAACTGTGCAAATTCATGGTGAGCCGCTTTTTGACCCCAAACAGGTTTACTAAAGCAAAATCGAATCAAGGGGTGTGCAAATTAACACCCCAGAAGCAAAGACTCACTCGTTTTTTGTCCTCTAACTGGCTAAAATTCCTTTCGGTTTTTGCCGCTTGACAGGGCCTGGATCGGGAATTAATAAGCCCGGCTTTGCCGCCTTTCGGCAAGGGCTGTTTTTTTATCGGTCTTCCTGGTGAGTCTCGAGAGCGATTTTTGATTAAGTCCTTGTTTTAAAACGAAAAGTTAAGTAATCGGCAACCCAGACCGAGTGTTTTTGATTTTTAAAGAGGTAGTTTCTATGCCCGGTATTCATGTTCGTGAAGGTGAATCCTTTGACGCCGCCTTGCGTCGCTTTAAAAAACAGTGCGAAAAGGCCGGTATCCTTTCGGAAATCCGCAAGCGGGAACATTACGAAAAGCCCAGCATCCGCCGCAAGCGCAAGACCATCGCTGCTCGTAAGCGCGCCCTTAAAAAAATGGGCCGGTTCCGCTAGACCTTTAGGTTCGTAGCCAAACGTCGAGTTTGTTTTCAAAAATACACCGTTTCTCCGGTGTATTTTTTTCATGGATTGTGATTGTCATGTCACTTACTCAAGCCATCGATCAGCATCTTAAAGACGCTCTCAAGTCGCAAGATAAAGAACGGCTGAGTGCCCTGCGCAATATTAAATCCCATCTCAAAAATAAGATCATCGACTTGCGGCGCGACCTCACTGACGCCGAGGCCTTACAAATTCTGAGTACGCTGGCCAAGCAACGTCGCGAGTCCATCGATGCCTTCCAAAAGGCGGGACGTGACGATCTTGTCAACAAAGAGCAATTCGAATTAGACCTCATTGTCTCCTACCTTCCCCAACCCCTAACCGAAGCCGAGTTGTCCGATTTGGTGCAAAAGGCCATTGCAGAGTCTCAGGCCCAAGGCCCCCAAGACATGGGGAAGGTCATGAAGATTTTAGTACCCCAAGTGACGGGCAAAGCCGATGGTAAGGTGCTTAGCGAATTAGTAAAAAAGTTACTGGGATGATTTCTGTTTCTTACCCCGCTGTTTGTCGCTGCCACCCAATCCTCGTGTCAGCCCGTGGGTCGGAGGGCCTGCCCCTTGATTTCCGAATCGACACTTTCACAAAT
>DALYDW010000190.1:3312-4338 GCA_031972915.1 bacterium | reverse complement strand
TGGAGTTGAGGTGATCAACGATATTTCCGGTGGAAAAGACCCAGCTCTTTTGGAGGCCGTGGCAGAGTCGGGAGCTGGCTTGGTTTTAATGCATCTTCGTGGTTCTCACGAGTCACGTATGGATCTTTTTTTTTATCACGATTTAGTTTCGGAGGTTGGAGAGGAATTGCTCCGTTGTCGGGATCGCGCTTTGTTAGCCGGTATCCTCCCCGAGAAAATTTGTTTGGATCCTGGATTTGGTTTTTCTAAAAGTCCGGATCAAAATTGGGAATTGCTCTCGAACTTATCCGAGTTATCTGCCTTGGGACATCCTTTGTTGATAGGAGTTTCTCGAAAACGGTTTTTACGAGAGAAGGTAGGAAGTGAGCTTTGTCGCTTAGATAAAGCAAGCGCTGCGGCCGCTTGGCAAGCGGCTCAACAAGGGGCACATATTTTTAGAACCCATGAAATAAAAATAACGCATGAGTTGTTTCGTCGTTTCGAGTTACTTCGATCTTTCAAGGAGTGTCCATGACGAGAAAAATCTTTGGTACCGATGGTGTGCGTGGGCTTGCCAACCTTTATCCTATCGATCCTGAGACGGCCCTGGGATTAGGAAGGGCTATTGCCCATATTTTTAAAGGAAGGGGAGGGACTAAGCATCGCATCGTCATCGGCAAGGATACCCGACGCTCTAACTATATGCTAGAAAACGCCCTCTCCTCGGGAATCTGCTCTATGGGTGGAGAGGCAATCTTATTGGGACCGCTTCCCACTCCTGGAATTGCCTTTATCACTCGTGCCATGCGAGCCGATGCTGGAGTTGTAATTTCGGCTAGTCATAATCCTTACTACGATAACGGAATTAAATTTTTTGATAATTTAGGTTACAAATTGCCGGATCCCTTGGAAGAGCAGATGGAATCCTTATTGGATAGTCAGCTTTTGAAGCAAGGTCCTACGCACCAAGAAGTGGGTTGGGCTTATCGGGTTGACGATGCTTCTGGTCGTTATATCGAGCACCTTAAAAGCAAATTTCCTACGGAG
>DALYDW010000190.1:1262-3302 GCA_031972915.1 bacterium | reverse complement strand
GCGTTATATCCGCAATCTCTGCAGGCGAGAGTCAAAGCAAGCGGTGCTCATTTAGGTATTGGGTTGGATGGCGATGCCGATCGTTTAGTTTTGGTGGATGAAGCCGGAGAGACTATTCACGGAGATGTCTTGATTGCCTTATGTGCTCGTGAATTGAAAGAAAAACAAAAGTTGGCCCACGACACGGTGGTGGCCACGGTCATGAGTAATTTGGGCTTAGAAGTTGCTTTGAACGAAATGGGGATTCGTTTGTATCGCACTCCTGTGGGGGATCGTTACTTGATGGAGGCGATGCGTGCTCAAGACTTCAACTTTGGCGGAGAACAATCAGGGCACATTATTTTTCATGATGACAGCACAACAGGGGATGGTCTGTTGGCGGCGTTGCGTGTGCTTGCTTTGTGTTTGTCCAAATCTTGTTCCTTGCGAGAACTGTCTAAGGGCGTTGTCTTATTTCCTCAGATTTTATTAAATGTTCCTGTAGCTGAACGAAAAAAGCTTGAAGAAATTGAAGGTTTAAAAAAAGCCCAAGCAAGAATCCTAAAACAATTGGGTGATCGAGGTCGTTTGTTGTTGCGCTTTAGCGGAACCGAACCTTTGCTAAGAATCATGGTGGAAGGGGAAGATTTAGAGCTTATTCAAGAGTACGCCCAGCAGTTAAAAAACGAAGTCGAGCAAGCTTTAGGGAGAGGTTGAACAATGGTTTTATTGGGAGTCAATATCGATCATGTGGCGACTTTGCGGCAGGCGAGGGGGGTAGACTATCCCGATCCCGTTATGGCGGCTCGGCTCTGTCAGCGTGCAGGTGCTGATCAAATTACTTGTCATCTTCGGGAGGACCGCCGGCACATTTGTGAGTCTGATGTAGAGCGTCTTTTAAAAGAAAGCACTGTGCCCATTAACCTTGAAATGGCCGCCACTCCAGAGATGTTGAGTTTGGCCCGGACTTATCGGCCCCATAAAGTGACTTTGGTCCCTGAACGGAGAGAAGAAATTACGACGGAGGGCGGATTGGATGTCGTAAAAAGACATCGGGAATTACTTTCTTATGTAGAGTCTCTCAAAGAGGTTGGGATTTTTGTGTCTGTTTTTATCGATCCTGAGGATTCTTTTTTAGAGGCTGCCCACCATTTGTCGGTGGATTCTGTTGAATTGCATACTGGAGCTTATTGTAATGCCTCAGGTGTTAAACAGAACGAAGAACTGAAAAAAATCCAAAATGCTTCTCGTTATGCCAAAACATTGGGATTTTTTTTAGCCGTAGGTCACGGACTCAATCTTGAAAATATCAAACCCATTGCCGATATCCCCGAGGTGGAAGAGTTCAATATTGGCCATAGCATTATTGCGCGTTCTGTCTTTGTTGGAATCGAAGCGGCGGTTCGTGAGATTAAAGTCATGCTCAAATGACTTTCTGTTCAAGGTGTAGAGTCTCGAGCAGTGAAGCATGAAAATACTCACCGCAAAACAAATGGCTCGATGGGATCGCCTTTCCATAGGAGCTTCCTCTGAAAAGGCCCGCAGGCTTATGCAAAATGCAGCGCAAGCCTGTTTAGAAGTGTTATTGGAAAAAATTTCCACCTTATCCAAACCCAAGGTTTGCGTGGTGTGTGGTCCGGGAAATAACGGTGGAGATGGGTTTGCCTTAGCTGAATTATTGAGATTAAAAGGCATCGACACTCACGTTTTTTTTACGGGAAATGTCGATAGACTTTCTCCAGAGGCTCAATATTTTTTTGAAAGGTTATCTCCATCTCCCGCTCGCTTGCAAACTCCTCAACAAATCAAATCCTTTCTCAAACAGAAAAAAAATTTTTATCAGGTTTGGGTGGATGCACTTTGGGGTACTGGGTTGAATCGGAAGCTTTCTTCTGACTATCTTACATTGATTCAAGGAATCAATGAGGCCAGTGGTTGGAAGCTCGCCGTGGATATGCCGTCTGGAGTTTCGGGTGACACAGGTCAAGTGATGGGAGGCGCATTTCGCGCCGATGTCACAGTCAGTTTTGAGGTGCCCAAAATAGGGCAGGTTAGGGCTCC
>DALYDW010000190.1:0-1252 GCA_031972915.1 bacterium | reverse complement strand
ATCGGTTTATCCGCAACTGCACTTAAAAAAATTTCCCACTTCGCCCCAGAATGGATTGTCCAGCAGGATATTGTTAAGAGCTTGACCCCGCGAAAATCCGATACCCATAAGGGAAATTATGGTCGAGTCTTAGTGATTGCCGGATCGGTTTCCATGCCGGGAGCTGGATATTTAAGCGCTTTGGCTTCTCTACGTGTTGGATCAGGAAAAGTCACTTGGGCTTTACCTCAAGAATTACTTCAACGGATGAATTTAGATCTTCCCGAGGTAATGCTACAAACCTTGCCTTCTAATCATGGGGCTTTTGCTGCATCGGAGCCTTCTCGGTTAAAAAAATTGTTAAATAGCTTTGATGCGATGGTGGTTGGACCAGGCTGGGGGCAAAGTGATGGAACAACTCATTTCTTAAAACAACTGCTAGGGTTTTCTTCAAAAACTCCTCAAGTTTTTGACGCGGATGCTTTAAATCTCTTAGCTTCGAATCGAGTTTTATTGAAGCAGGTGAGGGGGAGTGTACTTACTCCCCATCCTTTAGAAATGGCTCGTTTGACCGGTTTAGAGATTGAGAAAATTTTGCAAGACCGAGAGGGGGTAGCCCGTCGTTTTGCAAAGCGTTATGGAGTTTGGCTGGTGCTGAAGGGATATAGAACTGTGATTGCTTCTCCTCAGGGACGGATTTTTTTAAACTCAAGTGGATCGGCTAATTTGGCTGTTCCCGGCAGTGGAGACGTTTTAGCAGGCATCTTAGCGGGTTTGATAGCTCAAGGAATGCATTTATCTTCGGCCGTATTGGCAGGAGTTTTTCTACATGGGGCCTCTGGAGATCGTTTGAGGGAGAAAGTTGGGGACCGAGGTATATTGGCATCGGAAATCGCCGGCGAATTGCCAGTATTGATTCAAAGTTTATTGAAAGAAAAATTTAAAAAATAAAATAAATGCTCCGTTACTTTTCTTTTTATAATCAAAATTTTTGTTTTCGGGAGTCGAACTTCTTTTGAGTCTACTTTTTAAAAAAAAGATAATGACCTTTTCTCCTGAAGAGACCTTGCATTTGGCTCGGGAGTTCGCCACAGGATTGCATCCAGGAACAGTGGTGGCTTTGAGTGGTGACTTGGGAGTTGGGAAAACTTTGTTTAGTAAGGGGGTTATTGCTTGCTTAACTGGACTGTCTGATATCTCGATTACAAGCCCAACTTTTACTTTGGTGGAAGAGTACCCTAGAAATATTTTTCACGTTGATCTCTACCGTTTA
>DALYDW010000189.1:0-4352 GCA_031972915.1 bacterium | reverse complement strand
GTTTTGCAAAAAATTAAGGAGGCCTACTAATGGCGTTTTTTCAATCATCGGCACAGTTACAACAGGTCTTGGGTGATTTTTTTCAAGAGCTGACAACCAACTCCGAGATAGCTCCCAAGTTGAAAGAGAGCGGGCTTAAAATTCGGTTCAACTATACCGATCCCGAGTTGGCGATTTCTTTAGATCTGAGCAAAAGCCCCATTGCCATTACTTTCAATGACGAGCAGCTCAAGCCCGACGTGGAGATGAACATGAAGGCTGACGTCGCTCATCGTTTTTGGTTTGGTAAGGTCAATTTGATTGCGGCCCTGACTCGTAGAGAAATGGTAGCCAAGGGCCCCATTCCTAAGATTTTAAAATTGCTCCCGGCCATCAAGCCGGCTTATCGCCTGTATCCTGAATATCTTAAGAGCAAAGGTTTAGATCATTTGCTGATTGCCTAGTGAGCTGTATTTTTTTGCCCCTCGGTTTTTGAGAGTGGGTCTTGTATTTTTATTTGCTGAAGGAGCCTCTGTGATTTCCTACGATTTAACCCCCGAACAAGAGATGTTAAAAAAAACTATTCGTGATTTTGCCGAGGCTGAGATCAAGCCCGTGCGTCAACAACTCGATGAGAAAGAACTGTTCAGCGAAGAGCTTACGCTGAAGATGGGCCAGTTGGGTTTGTTCGGGATGACTGTTGATCCCGAGTACGGCGGCCAGGGTTCGGATTATTTGAGTTATTGTTTGGCGGTCGAAGAATTGGCGCGGGTCGATGCGTGTCAGGCCGCCACTGTGGCCGCTGAGAATGCCCTGGGCATCATGCCGATTTTTCGTTGGGGTAGCGAGGCGCAAAAACGAGAGTATCTTCCCGCTTTGTGCAGCGGCGAAAAACTTTGGGGTTTTGGTTTGACCGAACCCGAAGCGGGTAGCGATGCAGGTAACTCTAAGACTCGCGCCGTGCTCAAGGACGGGCACTGGATTATCAATGGCAGTAAGATCTTCATTACTAATGCGGCTAGTCGCTTGACCGCTGGGGTCACAGTCCAGGCCATCACCGGAGAGGGGCCGGGTGGAAAAAAAGAAATCAGCTGCATTATCGTGCCCGCTGGTACTCCCGGTTTTACAGCTCGGGAGATGCACCACAAGTTAGTATGGCGTTCCTCCAATACGGCAGAATTATTTTTTGAGGACGTAAAGGTGCCCGAAGGAAATTTGCTGGGCAAGCGGGGAGAGGGTTTTTCCATGATGCTCTCCACTCTCGATGCTGGACGCTTGGGAATTGCGGCCATGGGAGTGGGAGGCGCCCAGGGAGCTTTCGAGGCTGCTTTAGAATACGCCAAAGTACGTCAAACCTTTGGCAAGCCCATCAGTCAGCATCAGGCCATCGCCTTTAAATTAGCCGATATGGCCACCGAGATCGAGGCTGCTCGCACTCTGCTTTATAAGGCCTGTTGGTTGAAGGATCAGGGGCGTCCTTTCGCCCAGAATGCGGCCATGGCTAAGCTATTCGCCTCTGAGGTTATGAACCGTGTTGTTAACCATGCGGTGCAGGTTTACGGTGGATACGGCCTGATGGAGGAATATCCCGTCGCTAAGTTTTTCCGTGATCAAAAATTACTCGAAATTGGTGAGGGGTCTAGCGAGGTGCAACGCATCGTGATTGCTCGCTACTTGGGATGTTAGGTTTGGCTAACAGGGTGAGGCAATCAGGAGTTTGTTCTTCATTGTTTTTTTAGATAAAACTCGTTGGAAGAAAATAATTCAGATCGGTCTTGCACTCGAAAGGTCCAACGGTATTTTCCGAAGGGCTGGGACTCTTTCTGCGACGCGCAGTGTAAGTTGGCAACAGGCAGTTTCGAGGAGAGGTTTTCTGAGGGTTGAACTGGGCAGACTTGCCATTTTCCGCGCCAAAAATGTTCTAATCGCACCTCCTTCACTTGTTCGGGGCCAAAGTTTTTTTGATACTCCCAAGTAAAACGAAGGTTTTCCTCGGGGTCGTAATCGTTTTGGTCGCTGGTGAGTTGCACTGGGGCTGTGGCCACCAAGACGCCGATGAGTTTTCGTGCGAAGTCCTCAGACTCTCCCCAAGTTCGCACGGGTCCCACGTCGATATGAATAAAATCAAGGGGGCCGTAATATCCCACACCGCCTTGACGGAGCGAAATTAGGTAGTTTCTCAAGGTCTCTTCACGAATTTCATCAAGATGAAAGTCAACTGCCAGGCCTTGGGTATGAAGACTTCGCGGACTCACTTGTCGTCCCGCTTCGAGCAGTTGTTGATTAAACTCCTTGCGGCGATACCCTGAAATAATTTCCACCGTATCGACTTGAAAATGGTCTTGAAGATGATCGAGTAGGTCGAGGAGCCGTAAGTCGATTGGGTTTTGCTCCGCATTGTCTCGAGAGCGAAATAGATGATGAATGGAGGCTATGGCCTGGGGGTCCACCTGGTCTTGGCGACGAAAGGTCACTTCTAAGAATTCATCGAGGTGATAATTATAGAGCCGTAGTTGGCCGTCTCCGCGGGGCGGAGCGGCGTGCGCCGAAATCGCGAGAGAGAGAATCAAAACAAGGCAGCATCCCAGGTTGAAAAAGAATCGATGAAGAAAGGAGGGGATGGCGAGTGCTTGGGTGCTTTTGTGAGGTGACGTTCTCCGAAAATAAAAGGGAAGCGGCTTCGCTCCCTTCGACGCGGCGTGCATAGCGTGTTTTTCTCCTGGACTGGGATCCTCCATGGATACCCATAAAATTCGGGAAGCTTCACCCCGATAAAGCTAGAGCATCCTTTCACAGTGCCTCATGGAGATAAACCTAAAATCATCGGTAAAGAAGGTGGGCAGTTTTTTTAAATTGGGAAAAGGCGAAAGCGGAACAGTCGCCACAACTTGACGCAAGTGGTCATTATTCCTTGGAAAGTGATCCACAACTCTTAGGTTTTTTTCACGATAATACACTAGGGGCCCGAGAATTTTTTTGGGTCCGTTTTGAAAAACTCAGGCTTTGTCATTGCCTGCGAGGGGTGGCGTTGTGAAAAAAATTCGATCCTTTTTTCAATTATTCGTTTTGTGTTTGGCCGTCGGTCTTACCCTGGGGGCCTGCAGTGGGTCCGACACCCCCATGAGCGGCATTGTGGCCATCGCCAATATTGAGACCATCGCCTGTCAGCCCCGAGAAAAAGTTTTACAGATTCGGAACAATGACAACGAACAGCCCCAACGGGTTCAGGGTGTGCTTTTTGAATTAGGAACCAACGAAAAAAAATATTTCAAAATCCTCGATGTGACCGTGGGCAACAAGGTGAAGGCGGCCGTGGGCAATCAGGTTGATGAGGTCATTTTACCCCCTGGCGGTGCCATGCAAGTTCGGGTGAGTTACAATCCAAAAGAAGTGACCACGGGCGAAGATTATCACGTCACTTACCTCGACGTCTTTTTGAATGGTCCCAAGATGGGGGTTATGCAGGTCGAAATTCGCGGCACGGCGCCTCAAGCCGTGGAAGGGTGTAGTTCTGGAGACTCCGATTTCTTCCGCCGTTTTCAAGTTACCGGCGTTACGGCCATCCTCAGTCATCAAGATTTGGGCGAGGCGGTGGCAACCGAACTCGATGTGGCCACCGATGTGCAGGGCGAGTTTGCCCTCTCGGGATCCGACGAAGAGGCGAGCCTTACTCCCGAGGGTTGGCCTACCATTGTTTTTCCTTTGCCCGAAACTGATCCGCCGCCGCCCCTACCTTCCTTGACGATTCTGTTGGACGAAGCGGTTGGGCCGGTAGATTTTTCCTCGGGTGAATTGCTCTTCGAAAACGCAGTACTTTCGGCGCCTGGGGTAGGTGTATTTTCGGGACTCACCTTGACCACGGGAAGCATTACCATCACTTCAGCCGAGGCACCTCAGGTCTTTGGCGGCACCATCACCTTGACAGGTTCTCCCCTGAGTGATTCGGGTGAGATGAAATTGGTGGTGGCCGCAGCCTTGGTCAATCCTCCTGTGAATACGGTGGCCAGTGTGGGCGAAGGGGTTTTTGGCTTGGAAATCACCCTGCAGGAGATTCCGTAAGTGTTTCTACGCTCGTAGTCGTTTCTGTGAAGCCGTTGCTATGTCGATGGGGCGCGGGACTTTCTGGTAAAAAAAGCACAAGCAACCGACCCACACTTAGGAGCGTCTGGGTGAGTTACCAACTCTCTCAATTGCTAGCTCATTGCTGAGTTTTACAAATGCGTCGAGGTCATGTCGTTGCGAATCTGTTTAACGAGCCTCCAGAGTCGATGCAAGTCGGCCTGAATTTTCTTCTGGTCAGAAGAGCTTTGGGTGGGGGCTTCAAATGACTTGAGAATCTACTCTGCCACCTCAATCTGCAGGAGTGTTCGGTT
>DALYDW010000188.1:0-4402 GCA_031972915.1 bacterium | reverse complement strand
GGCGGGCGCATATTACCCAAGGAACCTCGAGTGTCAAGGAAATTACCCAATAAAATAGGGGCATTACTTAGCTTGTTTACCCTGGAGAATTTCCAGGGTAAATCCTTAGGTTTAGTTAGAAATTTTCCCCTCAAAACCGGGATAAATCATCTGAAGAGAGAATATTCAAGACGCTTCCTGCTTTTTGGTAAGCAGGATTAGCAAACAGACCTTTAAAAAAAGTCTCTTGTCGTTTGGCGTATTGCCGGGTCTTTTGAATAATCTCTTCGATCACTTCTTCCAAAGGTAGATTTTGGGTAAGAGCACAGGCCAACTCCCTATAACCTATAGGCTTGGTAACCCACTGCGAGGGATCCTCTCCTTTGAGCAAAAATTGTTTCACTTCTTCCAGCCAACCCGACTCGATCATGAATTTTACCCGAAGGGCGATGCGTTCCCGCAAGACCTCGCGAGGGGGCTTTAACCAGTAGCTGCACGTGACGTAGCGTAAAGTCTCCCTCTTTTGCTGTTGAAATAATTGGGAGGGTGCTCGTCCGGAAAGCAAAAAAATCTCCAGATAGCGAATCAGCCGAGAAGAATCCTGAGGACTCAACTTAGCTGCGCTCAAGGGGTCCACTTGCTGTAGTCGTTGGTGCAAAGACTGCCAGCCCTGGGCCTTGCCCTGGGCTTCTAACTGTTTTCTGATTTGGGGATCTCTGGGGGGTAAATCGTCCAAGCCTTCTAACAGAGCTCGGACGTAAAACCCCGTTCCTCCCACCAAGATGGGAACTTTTCCCCTTTCGGCAATTTGGCACAAAAGAAGTTGGGCGTGACGAACAAAATCCATGGCGCTCATCCATTCACCGGGGTCACAAACATCCAGCAGCCAATGGGGTACCCTGCGTTTTTCGAGTGGCAGCTTTCCCGTGCCGACATCCAAACCACGGTAAAATTGCTGACTATCAATATTGACGATTTCTCCCCCTAAGGACTCAGCGAGATCTTGAGCGAAATCACTTTTTCCCGAAGCTGTTGGCCCCACAACCAAAACAAGGGAGGATTTTGACGATGAAGAAGTTCTATACCCAGTTTTTGCGGCGCACATGGCTTGAAACATTATCAGACAATTCGCTTAAACCAACGTTCAATTTGCGAGTGGGGTAACTCGACCATAACAGGACGTCCGTGGGGACAATGATAACCCCGAGGGGTTCCTTCCAATTCTTGCAGCAGAGCTAGCATCTCCTCTCGACCTAGTTTGTCTCCCGCACGCACCTGCCGATGACAAGCCATGGTCGCCAAAATATGATCCATCTTTTCTTGCAAAACTCCCGCCCCACCCTCTTGCTCTAAGGTTTCTGCCAACTCTCGAATCAAACTCAAGCAATCGGCCCCCTGCAATAAAGTGGGCACGGCCTTAAGCACAAAACTGTGGTTGCCATAATCCTCCACCTCCAAACCCAGCTTTTCTAAAGCGGATAAAGAGGTTTTTAAACGGGCCGCCTCCGAAGGCCCCAAGCTAAAACTAAAAGGAGTGAGCAATCGCTGCTGGGGCATGGGACCTTGCATTAAACTTTTTCGGAGTTGTTCAAAACCAATGCGTTCATGGGCCGCATGTTGATCGATCAAGATTAACGAACTCTCGTGTTCGCATAGAATGTAAGTAAGTCGAAACTGTCCGATGACCCGCAATTGGGAAAAAGGCAGAGTTCCGATTTTCGCCTGAGGCAAAGCCACCGAAGAACCGACTTCTTGTCTTTGGGAGAAATCTTCTAAAGCAGACTGAATACGTTCGCGAAAATGCATTGAGGCTTGAGCTGAATCGTATTCTCCTTGCCCCTGCCCCCCCATGGTTTGTCCCCAAATACGAGCCTTGGTTTCTCTCACCTGCCCATCCTTCTGGGAAAACTCAGTGATGCGGTTTTCTACGCTCGCTGAAGTATTTTTACTTTCGAGGTTTGCCTCCTCAATAGGAGCACGCCAAGGAGAAGATTCGAGAATATGATGGATGGTTTCGGCAATAAGATGATGGATGGCATTTGAATTGGAAAATCGAACTTCTCGCTTGGTGGGATGAACATTCACATCGACCAAGGCAGGATCAATTTCTAAATTCAAAACGACTACGGGATATTGGTGCTGCATCAACAGATTACGATAACCAGAAAGGATCGCATGATTGAGTAAACGGTCGTGAACATAACGACCGTTAATATAAACAAAAATATGACGGTTATTTTTTTTATTGAAATTAGGATGCCCTAGCAATCCCTGAAGACGAATCCCAGAGACTTGCCGGTCTACAGGATAAAGCCGTTCTCGAGCCTCCGAACCAAAGAGGTCCAAAACCCGGTTTTGAGCGTCGAAACTCGCCGGACAAAACAGCGCCCGCTTTCCATTGTGCAGCAATTCCCACTCTACCTGAGGATATCCCAAGGCCAAAGCCGTCATAAGATCGAAGACATGTCCCCACTCGGTCTCTGGTCTTTTCAAAAACTTAAGGCGCGCCGGCACGGTACAAAAAAGTTCGTCCACCGTAATTCGAGTGCCACGAGGCATGGCGACTTCCTGAAGGCTTCCTACCCTACCTTCTCTAACCTCCAATTGATAACCTACGGGTTCACTTTCTACCGTAGCGGTTTCAAGAGAAAAGCGCGACACACTGGCGATGGAGGGCAAGGCCTCTCCACGAAAGCCCAAGGTGCGAAGAGAAAATAAATCATCCGAACTGGAAATTTTCGAAGTAGCGTGCCTCTTCAAGGCCAAAGGCATTTCACGAACCGGAATTCCGATTCCATTGTCTGTCACGCGAATTCGTTTCAGACCGCCCTGCTCCAATTCAACTAGAATACGCGTGGCCTCCGCATCCAAAGAATTTTCGACCAATTCCTTGACCACCGAAACAGGACGCTCAACAACCTCACCAGCGGCAATCTTATGAATGACATTTTCGGGGAGCTCTCGGATGGATCTTCGTGACGACTCAACCATGAGCACCGGCTAAATCATTTCTTCAAGGATGACAAGTTAGGCCCCCGCCTCTCCAAAAAAACTTTTCTCTCCATGAATTGAAAAAATGCGCGCTGTTCCACTCAAAAAATAAAAAAGGCCCGTTCCATTTTAGCGGAACGGGCCCGAAAAACAGCCTTAAGAAGTGCTTATCGAGAGCGCTTGCGGAAGAAAGCGCCAAGCCCGAGGAGCCCCATCCACAGGGCATTTACCCATGCGGTAGAAGCGCCACCCAAGACTCCGGGTTGCAAGGCACAGCCCTGACCCAAGGCCCGATTCAAGTCTCCAGAGCTGGAGAGAATGGGGTTGGTACCATTGGTGACTTCTTGTCCATCGGCCACACCATCGCCATCGCTATCGGCTTTGCGCGCATCGGTTTCGCCCGCATCGACGGCGCCATTGCTGTTTTTATCTTCAGCGCCATCGGCCAAGCCATCGCGGTCGGTATCAGCTTGAGCACAGTTAGTTTCATCAACGTCAAACTGGCCATTTTGATTTTTATCTTCGTTAAAGTCTAAGATGCCGTCGCCATCTGTATCGACCTTAGTGGGATTACATTCATTGAACTCACCGAAGATACCATTGAAGTTTTTATCTTCGATACCGTCCAAGATGCCATCGCCATCTGTATCGGGATTGCGGGGATCGGCCTCACCTTCTTCGAAAAGACCATTCTGGTTCTTATCTTCAACGCCATCGGCAATACCGTCACCATCTGTATCTTTGTTGTAAGCGTCGGTTTCACCCACATCGCGGATACAGTTACGGTTAGTGTCTTCGATGACATCCTTGAGGCTATCGCGGTCGGAATCACGCTCTGGCGCGATATATTCGCCAGGCACGCACTCTTTGGTGCAAGCAGGATCGGCATTCAAGGGACAGGAATCAACATTATCGTTAAAACCATCGCCATCAGAGTCACGCTTGCGGAAGTCGGTCTCGTTGGCATCTTGTCCGCAGTTATTGTTAATGTCTTCATTGCTATCGGCAATACCGTCACCGTCGGAGTCTTGCCCCTCGGGAGGCTCCACACCAAATTGGCAGGGAGTATCGCACAAGGGATTGGGATCCAACGGACAAGCATCGCTGCCGTCGGACTTTCCATCGTCATCGGAATCCGGATTGTAGGGGTCACTCTCACCGGGATCGACGAAGCAAACGTTCGATGGATCCTCAGCCAAGTTGGACAGTCCATCACCATCGGAATCCACCTGGTCGTTGATCAATTCAGGATCGCAGATCGGTTCACAATCGGGATTGGGATCGTTGGGGCAAACATCGAGACCATCGATCTTACCATCGCCATCAGTGTCCTTTTTGTATGGATTGGTTTCGCCAACATCGGGATCACCCACGTTAGGATTTCCTAAACCACAGCTATGATCCTTGTCTTCGAAGAAGTCAGGAATGTTGT
>DALYDW010000187.1:0-4529 GCA_031972915.1 bacterium | reverse complement strand
AAACGGATCTTAAAAATTACAAAGTTCCGCTAAAAACAAGTTTTTTTATCACGCTTTACAGAAATTCCAGAGGAGGCTTCTCTGCAAGTAAGCCTTGAGCCACAGCCTCGTCATACAATCGATGCAAGGCCTGCCTGCCGCGTTCTCCGTAATCTACCGTAAGGCCGTTGACGTACATGCCCACAAAACGATCCGCCATGGCCCGCTCCATTCCCCGAGAAAAACTCAAGGCGTAGTCCAAAGCCGCTTCGCGATGATCGAGAGAATGCTGAATGGCTCGCCGCAAAACACGGGAAATTTTTTGACAAGTCTCTAAACCCAAATCGCGTCGCACCACATTGCCTCCCAAGGGCAAGGGCAAACCACCGGTTTTTTCAAACCACCACTCTCCCAGGTCGATTATTTTATGCACCCCGGAGGCCGCGTAAGTCAGTTGGCCCTCGTGGATAATCAATCCTAAAGGAACTTCTCCACGACTAACGGCGGGCAAGATCTGATCGAAGGGCATCTCCACCACTTCGACTTGGGGCTCAAATAAGCGCAAGGCTAGATGGGCCGTTGTTCGCCGCCCAGGAATGGCAATGGGCAGTTTTTTTAAATCTTGAAGATCCCGAGGTTCGCGGGAAATGACCATGGGCCCGTAACCATCCCCCATGGAGGAGCCACTCGAAAGCAAGGCATAACGATCGGCCACTTCTGGAAAGGCGTGAAAACTAATGGCCGAAACCTCGTAACAACCTTCTTTCGCCTTACGGTTGAGAGTTTCGATATCCGAGAGAACATGATCGAAATCTAAACCCTCCGTATCGACCTGGTGTTTCGCCAAGGCGTAAAACATAAAGGCATCGTCACTATCGGGAGAATGGGCCACAATGATTTTTTGAGAATTCATGGGGTGGCCCTTAACCTCAAGACCGACTCAAGTCAACGGTGGAAGCCCTTTAAGCCTCTCGGGGAAAAATCATCCATTCTGCCTTGAGCTGACCCAAGGTTTTTTGCAAAACCTGCCGTTGTCGTTCCGCATCGACCTCGACTTCGGAAAATTTTTTTAGATGCTTAAGAATATCGTCGAGAAACTGCTTTGCATCGATTTCGACCTGAGCTTCTAGGTTTTGATTTAAACGCTCCTGCCAACTTTGAGCAGAAGGTGCTTCGTCCCGCCCTCCACGGCGCAATACAGAAGTCAATAAGGTTTCTTTCAACTCGGCAAGATATTCGGAAAAAGAAGGGAAAAATAAAGTAAACAAGGTGTAATGAAATTGGGCCATGACCTCATCGCGATGCTGGCCCATCACCTTCATAGGTTCGCACAGGGCACAGGCGACCGACTGATGGGGCTTGCCAAAATCTTCCAATAGCAACTCTAAAGTATAGTAAAAGGCCCTCTCTTGATATTCGTCTTGGAAGCGCGGCGAACTGGCGGGACGACGACCGTGCCGACTCAGGGCTGCCCCTCCTAAGGAAATGATTTTTCCCCCCCGTGAATTCATAAACGCTCAACGTCCTTCAAAATGAGGTTTTTTCTTTTCAGGCCCCATGGCCTGCAAGCCTTCCTGGTAATCCCGACTGCCTGCCACCAAAATTAAGGCCTGACGTTCTTCTTCGAGTTGCTCTTCCAAAGAATGGGAAAGAGCCGTATCGATGAGCCGCTTGGCCTTGCCTAAAGCCAGGGTTGGGCCTCCAGAAAAATACAAGGCCAAGCTACGCGACTCTTCGAGCAGGCGTTCCTGAGGAACCACGCCATTTAAAATGCCCATTTCCAGAGCTCGGCGTGCGCTAATAGGTTTTCCGGTCATAACCAACTCGGCACATTTCTGCGGTCCTACCAAACGAGTGAGAAAATAACTGAGTCCGCCGTCTGGGCTCAGCCCCATGCTGATATAGGATGCTGAAAAATGGGCACCCTGCTCGGCAAAAATAAAATCCGCGGCGAGGGCAAACGCAAAGCCCGTACCCAAGGCGCGCCCATGAACAGCAGCGATCACCGGTTTGGGCAAGCGTCGTAATTCAGAAACCACCTGGTTGAGATAGCCGATGGATTTGCGCATGGTCTTGGGAGCGGCATGAGCCGAGGCACGCAAAAACTCTGGATCCAGACCAATGCAAAAATCGTCACCCGATCCAGTCAGCACCACGGCACGCACCTGAGGATCGGATAGCTCGTGTAAAGCCTCGAGCAACTCTAATCCCATGGCTTCGTTGTAACCATTGCCCTGTTCGGGACGATGCAGCGTGAGGATGGCGAGTTTTTCTTCTACCTCTAAACGAAGGGTTTTGTATCCCTGACGTAGCATAAAATCAGTCCTTTCTCACCCTACTCCAAAAACCTGCAATCCTAACCTTGACTGACAAAGGGCAATCGTCAAGTCTTAAGCTCGAAACATCCAGCCCCCACCTTCGCACAAAGAGGAATCCCCATGAGCGAACTTTTTATCAAACAGATGGAACTCGGTCCCATGGAAAATTTCGTTTACTTGATAGGCGACCCCCAAACGCGCCAAGCCGTGGTGGTGGATCCTGCATGGCAAGTGGACAGTGTGTTAAAAACCGCCCGGGAATCCGACTATAAAATCATCGGGGCCCTCGTCAGCCATCATCATTACGATCACACCAACGGACTCGAAGAGCTCTTGGCCAGCCACGATATCCCCGTTTATGTCCATCGGGAAGACGCACCCTATCTCAAGATCGGCGGCTCCGCAGTTGTCAAAAGCGGCCACGGCGATGAGATTCAATTAGGCTCCGTACGCATCCGTTTCATTCATACACCAGGCCACACCCCTGGCAGCCAATGTTTTCAGGTAGAACATCATTTGGTCAGCGGAGACACCTTGTTCATCCAAGGGTGTGGCCGCTGTGATTTGCCCGGAGGCGATGCCGAGGCCATGTACTATACACTCACGCAAAAGCTGATGCGTATGCCTGAAGATACGGTACTGCTCCCTGGACACAATTATGCCCCCGTGCCGAGCATCACCCTGGGAGAGGCAAAAACCCAGAATCCCTACCTAAAAACGGCCGCCACATCCTTGAAGGACTTTCTTCGTTTAAGAATGGGACGTTGAGCACAGCCCCAAACTAGCCAAAGAAAAGCACGAGGAAATTTCATAGCTTGGGAAATGAATTTGACCCTAAAACCACAAGAGATTATGGAGGGGCCGAAACGGCTCTCGTGCCCTTAGACCGGAAGGAGTTCCTCATGTCCGCAACCGAAAAACTGGCCCCCGATTTCAATGCCCTCAACCAAAATCGCGAGCGCTTCTTCCTCGGCAAGGCCGTTAAAAGCGCCAAAGTGCTTTTATTGTTTTACCCCGCCGACGATACCCCGGTATGTAGCTCCCAATTGGCCGATTTTCGTGACCACGCTTCCGAGTTTGAAAAATTGGGGATCCAAATTTATGGCATCAGCATCTCCAGCAACGACAGTCAGGCAGCCTTTCATCAAAAGCTACAACTCAACTTTCCTCTCCTGGCCGACTACGACACACGCATCACACGAAAATACAAGGTCATGAGTTTTACCGGACATCCCAAAAGAGCTCTGTTTTTGATCGATGAAAATCGCCAGATCCTTTGGCACCACATCGAACCCGTCGCGCTCTTTCGACGCAGCGCCGAAGAAGTTTTAGGAGATATCAAAGCGGCCCTGGGTCTTCCCAAAGGAGGACACGGCTCCGCCCAACACGCCGCTCACGATTCTTCCCACGATGAAGGCCACGGCCACGCTCAAGATGAGCATGGCGCCAACGACCACGATTGTTGCGGGCATCATCACTAAGAAACTAAAACTTTCTTTGGATTGTCCTCAAAACAAAAAATGGACACAAACATTTGATTGCGGAAGCAGGTAAAGCTTGGCCCAAGGACGGAGCCCTTTGCCTTAGTGGCTTTCCTCAGCCCCGGGATAAACAGGCTCGCTTTTGGCTTTGGCTGCCTTCAAGTGATTGTAAAGCTCTATTTCCTTAGGAATTTTAAAGCCGCGATGTTCGGTATCGCAACGATAGCAAACCACCATAAAAGGTAGCACGAGATAGAGAAGCAAATCGATAAAGGCCACCACCAAAAGTGGAATAAGCGGAATCGAAACGAAGAAACTCACCAAAATGCCAGCCACTACGATGCCCACCCCTAAGTTACGATTGAAAAGCTTTTGCCGAAATAATTCTTCACCACCACAGAGCACACAGTGACGAATCTCCGCCCCCGCCTTGTCTTCAGGCCGAACATGGGACTCAAGTGGGGTTTGGCAAGCTGGGCAGTGAAATCCCTCCAAGGTCTCCCAACGGGAAATCCTCATGGGCATATCGCATTTCGAACAATGAAAACGTAACTGCATGTCGCCGCCTTATTTTCTTACAAAAATCCCTGACTAGAGGGGAATCCCGCTCATCATGAACATATACTTAGAAAGCATCTCTCCAATCATGACAAAGACCACTCCCACATAGAGCAAACCCGTGGCCGATTGATTGGCCCCAATTTTTGCGGTGGACCAAATCATGTAGGACAACACCAGGGGAATGCCCAAC
>DALYDW010000186.1:0-4553 GCA_031972915.1 bacterium | reverse complement strand
CCAAGGCGTGAGCAATAGAAACCGCTCCCCATACTAAAATTCGCGAACTGATGATCAATAAAACAAGCCCCACTCCAACCCATGACAGGGCCGCCCGCAACGATAGCGAATGATTTTTTAACTCCGCCTCGACTTCTTGGGCCAAAGTATCGGCACGGTGTCGCAATGCCTCACGAATGCTCCAAAAGAGGTAGACAGCAAAAACAATCAAAAGAGACCAGGCGTCCCAACGGCTCAGATATCCATTCCAAAGTTGAAAGGCCGCCAAGGCCGTTACCCCCAAGAGAATGGGAAGCTCCTTGCGCAATACTTGGGAGTGCATGACAAGGGGATTGATCAATGCGGAGACCCCCAAAATTAAGGCAATATTAGTAATATTTGAACCGTAGGCATTGCCCAAGGCGATGCCAGGATTGTTTTGCAAGGCGGCCAAGGCCGAGACCGTCATTTCAGGAGCAGAGGTCCCAAACCCCACCACCACCATCCCGATCAAAAGGGGTGGCATACCGAAGTAGCGCGCAGTCGCTGCCGATCCTTCGACAAAACGATCGGCACTCCAAACCAATAAAATTAATCCAAACACTATTGCCAAAACAGCCATCAACATAGTTCATCCTTTTTGGACATCGTCTTTTCAGCTCAAATCCTTATCCCTGCCAAATTTCAAGAAAGGCAACAAGCCGCATGGGGAAAAAATAGAAAATATTTTCACAAAGACTTGCCTTGAGTAAGATGCTTTCACTGCACCTCATCTTAGAGAAAGGTTCCTTCGATGAAAATCATGATGCTTCCTGAACGACATCGTTCCGAACGAATTGGTTGGTTGCGTGCCGCCGTCCTTGGAGCCAATGACGGCGTAGTATCCACCGCCAGTCTAATCGTCGGAATCGTCGCGGCTAACGCCTCCCGAAAAGATGTCCTACTCGCAGGCATCGCAGGACTTGTCTCCGGCGCCATGTCCATGGCCGCGGGAGAATATGTTTCGGTCAGCTCGCAAGAGGATACAGAGCAAGCCGACCTCGCTCGAGAAAAACAAGAATTGGCCACCGATATCGAATTTGAAAGAGAAGAACTCGCACAAATTTACGTTCAACGGGGCCTAACTCCTCAACTTGCCCGACAGGTGGCAGAGCAACTGATGTCTCACGATGCCTTAAGCACCCATGCAAGAGAAGAATTAGGAATCACCGCAACCTTGAGTGCCAAGCCCGTCCAAGCGGCGCTTACCTCGGCGGGGACATTCGCCATCGGTGCAGCTCTCCCCTTGCTACTGGTACTCGTACTGCCTCAAAAAAACTTAATCTTTCACGTCTCCCTAGCCTCGCTTTTTTTTCTCATGATTCTGGGAAGTCTAGCCGCAAAAGCGGGTGACGCTGTTCTCTGGAAGGGGGCCTTACGAGTGGGCTTTTGGGGAGCCTTGGCTATGGCCCTCACCGCGCTTATCGGGAAAATTTTTGGCGCAGTCGTTTGATTGCCCTAAGGTAAAAAACCACTTCCGAAGAACGATTGCAGGAACACACCTTATTTTCTTTAAAGAATTTTAGATTTCAAAAAATAAGTGTATTTGTATTTATTTACTTTTATTAAGTAAAAGTATATTTATAATGATACATTATAAATAAAATTGTAAATCTATAAATATACTATGAAGTTCAAAAAACTCATTCTCAGTCAATATCGCGATAAGCTCGACCAAGCCTCCCAGCAACTTCGAGGACTTCTCTTGCCACCCGAGGGATGGATTTGCACGGCACGTAAGGCCCTTGGCATGTCCGCCGCAGCATTAGCTCGCAGACTGGGCAAAACTCGAGCCCTGGTCTCTAACACTGAAAAAGCTGAATTAGAGGGTGGAATTACGTTAAAAACAATGCGGAGCATGGCAGAAGCGATGAACTGTCATTTTTTTTACGCAATAGTCCCCCGAGAAAGCGTAGATAGTATTCTCAAGACCCGAGCTTATCAGAAAGCTCGGCGGCTCGTAGAAGCTGGAAGCACACACATGGCGCTCGAGCAACAAACCCTTTCTCCCAATCAACTTGTTTTTGAGATAGAGCGTTTAGCGACCGAGCTTTTGAAAGATTTGCCCGCTGATTTTTGGAACGACGAGGCTTAAATAATGATGGGATCCCCTGAAGGTGCCACCCCTCTCTATCCCGATGAAATGGAGGGACTTAAATTTAAACATGTCGCAACCAGAAAAGAACTAGATCATTTAGAACAAGCTAATATTCAAAGCGGAATTGCCTGGATGCGTAAAAGCAAACGAACAGATCTTTTTAGTGAAAGTTATGTGCGCGAATTGCACCGCCGCTTATTCGGTGAGGTTTGGTCCTGGGCGGGAACTTTCCGACGAAGCGGAAAAAACATTGGCATCGACCCGCTACAAATCAGCACAGCACTAAGAGCCCTCCTAGAAGATACGCACTACTGGTTTGAGCACAAAATTTATTCTCCGCAAGAAGCCGCCTTACGATTTCACCACCGCTTAGTATTTATTCATCCATTTCCAAATGGCAACGGACGTCATGCCAGAATCATGGCCGATGCCCTGTTAATCAAAATTTATCGACACCCACCTATCGATTGGACAGGAGGCCACAATCTCGGCTCCATGAATGAACGGCGTCGAGAATATATTCAGGCCCTTCAGGCCGCAGACCGAGGGGATTTCAAATTATTACTCACCTTTGGCGAGACCGGAAACAGAACGAATTAAATCAACACAGATAAAATAAATTAAAAAACGAGTTGACCCTAAACTTCCCTATTCCGTGATTTTTCCTGAAACTCATCGAAATATATCCCCTTGAAAAAAACCAAATCCCATTGCCAAAATCAACGGCACCATTGGAAACGTCAAACCAGACACCATAAAGAGAAACAACTGATTTGCGTCTATGAAGCTATATTCACGGTGGATCTTCCATCTCAATTTCAAATAAGTTAATTTCGATCGCGGTTTAAAAAAAATGAAACAATCACTTTTTTTAATTCTTTTATTGTTGGTTATTTCCTGCCAATCCACCGAAACTCTGAGTGAAGCTCCCCCAAGTGAGATCTCTCCCGAAATAACTTTTTTTAGTTTTGGTGATTGGGGCACTGGGACGCAAGATCAGCAAAATGTGGCTGATGCCGTAACGGTGTTTTGTCATTCCACAGGTTGCGATTTTGGACTCCTCCTAGGGGATAATTTTTATGACGAGGGAGTGGATTCGGTTAGCGACCCGAAATGGAAAAATTATTTTGAGGATGTTTATTCCCAATTAGAAATGCCTTTTTATGTGGCGCTGGGCAACCATGATCATTTAGGCAATATCCAAGCCCAGATCGATTACACCGAGCTACAGAATCGATGGATCCTTCCCGCTAGGCAATACTCCCAGATCTTTCCAGAGGAAGCGCAAACGCCCCTACTTGAGATCTTTGTTATCGACAGTGAAACCTTTCAAATCAATGATGGTGAAGCCCTGACAAGTGCCTTAGATAACTCTTCCGCACATTGGAAAATACTGGCCATGCACCACCCGCTTTACAGCAATGGTTCTCATGGAGACACACAAGGGTTAAAAAACTTGCTCCTTCCTATAGTATGTCAAAAGGTAGATCTAATTCTTTCCGGACATGATCATCTTTTTTCCCATTTATCTGACCCCAATGACGGATGTGATTTTCATCAGATAGTAGCGGGCACAGGAGGAAAAGACTTATACAGCGCCCAATCCGACAGCCGAGCTTTATTCACAAAATCTACCTTTGGCTTTTTTGTTCTTAATGTAAAAAAAGACCTCATGGAGTTTCGTTTTTACGAAGTAAATCAGAATTTAGCTTATTCGTTTGAGTTAAAAAAATTGAATTATCCCTAAAATCTCCCACCACCTCCATAAGCTGCCACGGGACGTCTTGAGACATGATCCTCCTAGAGGAAACTGGACCCTAGTTGCCTAAATTGATAGAGCCATGGGAAATGCCAAGCAAGAAAACGCAAAAAACTCCTAAGAAAAAAACCACTCCATCCAAAGCACTCATCAAAAAAGCGGCCCCTCTCCCCTCGGATTATCCTGCCCTCTTATCGAAGCTCAAAGCCGACATCCAAGCCTCTCAAATTCGGGCTTCCCTATCGGTCAACCGGGAATTGGTTTTACTTTATTGGAGAATCGGCAACGCTATTTTGGAGCGGCAAAAGCAAGAAAGCTGGGGAACCAAAGTTATCGACCATCTAGCCAAAAGAATCAATTGTGCAGCAAGTTGCTGCACAAATACCCTGGTTTCATAATTGCGTACTTTTAGACAAGATTCAGACCTTTGAAAATAGAGAGTGTTATATCAACCAAACGATTGAGCACGGTTGGAGCAGCAACATCCTCGTCTGCAAATCGAAAAAGGGTTCCACAAAGAACAGGAAAAGCCAGGTAAATCTAGACTTAATCAAACGCAGCAAAAATTTTTTCAAAAATTAACTTTAGACTATCCCAGTCTCCATCCTCTTCCACTGATTCACTGACCATCCCCCAGTAACTAATACGGTCTGAGAGTTAGTTTTCCGAAGTTAAGCC
>DALYDW010000185.1:3093-4576 GCA_031972915.1 bacterium | reverse complement strand
TTCTGAAGATGCTTTATCTCACGAGGCGTAAAAGCCGGCGCCGCATATTCGCTCACCAAACTCTGGGCCTCTTGTAGGTACAAGACCGCCGTGGCCAGTTGTTCGGCCTCTAAACTACTTAAGCCACCCTCCTGCACCGATTTATCTAGTAGTGGTCGGGTGTCTTCGACCATTTGAAAAACACGGCGAGCGTACTCAGCCCGCACAGAACTTTCAGGCAGCCATTCCCGTAATTGAGGAGAAAGGTCGCGATCAAAGGTCTCAAAGACGACCGGGGCAACCTCGACATCTAAAACAAGGGGATCTACCTTGAAGACTAAAAATGCGGTTGGCGTCATCACCCCAGACTCGTATTGAATTTTGAGTTGAGAATATCGATCATCGTAGTCGATTTTTATGGATTCTCGATTAACAACTCTTCCTTGGGCGTGCTCTTGCTGAATCAACTGGTCGATCTTCTCGTGAATTTGTTGCGACTGTGGACGCCCCCCCTGTCTATAAGCCATCACCTGGCTATGGTGTCGAACCTCTCCCACCGTCTGCCAAAGGTTGGAACGCCCGGCTACGGGCCACAACTGCGATCCAAAGTGGTCTTGCACTTGGCCCATCAATGCCTCACCCCGGGCCTCTCCCTCCACTTCAATCACAAACACACCGTCCACACTGGAAAAATCTTCTGGAACGAGACCATAGCGCTGGCAAAATTTTTCTATCTGCTCTTGTTTTGCCTGAGCTTTATCCTGCTCTGAGGGATAGTGAGGATCATTATCGACGGCGCCGAGGACGTCCCGATTCAATTCAAGAAACTGCACCGGCTCAAAGCTCTCGGTGGGAAATGAAAGTGGATAAGCGTAAGCAGTAAGGTCAGACGAATCTGCAGCGACTTCATCGAAGCCCAAACGTTTCGCCTCCTGCGCGTAAAGGCCATAAGAAAATCTACCAACCTCCCAAAGGTAATCCCGTTTTGCATTCTTTTCAATCTGATCACACAAATCGTCCAAGGAGACCTTAATGGAAGTTGCTTCACCTCTCGGACGCGGCATCATGCTTTTAGTCTCTCGGTCGTAGATAAGAAACTCTGAACCAAGCGCCTTGCTCAACACGACCCAATTCTCTCGGTTCTCAGGAGTGGGGTCGTTCTGAAAACGCTGCCACATGTCATTCAACGATGACTCGGCGTCGAAGTTTTCTTTCCAGTTGGGGTTTTCGTCCATCCATTGTGTAATTGGGCCAACTTCTTGCTCATACAGCTGCCCATAATGCTCCGGATCCGTTGCTTTTAAGTCTTCAAGACTATGCAAATAATGCTCTGGGGTAATCTGTCGCACAACACGAAGATATTTATCGAATTTTTGTCGCTGCACCCGCTGAAAATAGGGCACCAAATCAAACTTAAGCTCTATGGGTTGGGAAAATCCTCGCAATATCAAATGATCCCATAAACTTTTTCTTAACTTTCTTAACTTGGCTATCGGTTTTTCGG
>DALYDW010000185.1:0-3083 GCA_031972915.1 bacterium | reverse complement strand
CCATCGGTTCTCGAGAACGGGCGGGGGCTGCCTCAGCAGCACGTCGGCCCACCAGATCTCCGGTAGCATCGGGAACATCGGGCTCAAGGGCCTCGACGTTTGTCTGCTCATCAGCTGGATCGACACTCCTTGCTGAAGAAGCCTCTACCGCTCCAACGGGCGTCTCCCGCCTTCTCTCACCGACTGAGCGTCCCACCAGCAAGGGAACATTACCCGGCAGATCTTCTGGGAGCGTCTCGTCGGGAGCCAGTCTTATTGCCTCGCGTATGGCCATTTCTTCCATGGGGAGCACATCCGTGCTACGCCCCATGTAAATTGTCTGCGAAGGATCATCGGTACGACGCCACACCAGAGCTTGCCCACCAACACTCACCTGCACGGGAATGCCACGCTCCGACAAATAAGCGTTTGCAGCATCAATGGCATCTGGATTTGGATCTCGAACCATGTTCGCGAGAACAGAAAGCTCAAATCCAGCATCACCCTGAAAACCCGCTTCGAGTAAGGCCCTCAAAGCTTGTGCATCGATATCCCAGCCTTCAATCAATCGAGGTAAATTTTCTTGGCGAGGCCTGACTCGATGGGGGACAGCTCGGTTCCCCCCCACAAACTCGCCGCTGTCCATCGCTTCGCTCTGTGAAACCGCACGACCCAAAACCTGAAATCGAGCCTCGACTGGGCTGTGCCCCTGGACCAGCAACTTATGGTAATCGGCCTGCACTTGAGCGAAAGTTGAACGCGCACGCATCTCACTATGCAAAACGTAATTTCCCGTAACCCGGTTTATCATTCCCATCATGACTTGGTTAGCGGGCATGCGAATCGCATTACTCAAAACTCTTTCAGAAAAACTCATCTCCAGTGGGTCTTCGTGGAGATAACTCATGCCCGTGGCCAGGGCCACCATCGCTCCAGTTTGCCAGGCCGTGCGCTGCGCCCGCATACCGATAGTTTTTTCGCCACGTTTTGCAACAGAAGCGATGACCTCTTCACTAAGGCCAAAGCCATCAGCTACTTTTCCACCAGCCAAGTTTCCCATGTGAAAACTTAAGTTATAGATCATGTTCCACTGAAAACGCTTGGCGCTATCCCCTTGTTTAATTAACTGACCATGCAACAAGAGGCCTTGTATTCCTGTATCTACCGCTGACTCGGCGGCAGCTCGCAAAACAACCGAGGCTCCCATGGAGAGATGCCTCCCACCCAAACGTTCTAAAGTTGCTAGACGACGGATCATCCTGAGCTTGCTAGCTCCACTCAGCACCATTCCCCCGACACCAAAAGAAATTGGCGCACTGATGGCGGTGATCACTACCTCGTCGGCAATCATGTCGCGCCCTTCGGCGGAAACATTGCCCAACTCGGAGAAAGGATCTTTGCTATCTCGATACTGTCGCCAGGCCTGATAGGCCTCGGGGCTAGAAAAATCAGCTTCGGGGAGGGCCTCGAGTTGCTGACACAGGGCCTGTAAAGTTTCTTTTTCGATTTCCCGTTCGGTGGCATCACGAACCAACTCTTGAAACTGCATGTCGCTGGGCCATCCCTCAGGAAAGGCCTGGGAAAAAGCCTCAGGATCGATGGATTTTTGCTCTTCTAAACTTTGATGAACCCGCTTACGAATGTATCTTTGTTCGAACTCGCGCTCATTGCGTGAACGAATCCAACCTACATTGTTTGAGCCCATGTGCTGTTTTGCTTGCTCCATATCGGGAGCCAACAGCCCCAACCAGAGATCCCGAGCCAAGGCATAAGAACCATGCCGGTGATGCAAATGTTCTGCCGTCTCCAGGATAACCTGGTTTTGCTCGGCGGGATCTTTGCCACGTGCCCACACCGCTAAACTTTGGGTATCGAGCAACATCTCCATCTCGGGATCGACCAACCTAACACCATCATTGTAATTTTCGGGCCGATCTGCACTGGTATAAAGGCGGTAATCCTTCCCATGACTTAAATGATCACACTGCACCTGACCTTGAGCGTAACGGAGCACTCTCACTCCCTCGGAAGGAGGGAAATGATAGATGCGCTGTCCAACGCGAAGATTACCCCCCTCAGGTCCCACCACCACACGCAAGGGTTCCATCCCCTCTACCTGCAAGGTACCGCCTTCTAAGCGGATCCACTCCAAACCTGGAAAAGCGTTGAGCTTTGCTAAATGCACATGGGAGGGCTGCTGTTGGAGCAACTGCTGAAACTCGACATCTGCCAAGAGCTGAGCTTGAGACTCGGCGCTGCCCGCTTCGAGACGTTTGCCACGATGCAAAAGAAACATGGAGTCAGACAAGCGGTGCTCGGCTTGGGCCTGGCTTTGAGCGCTCAGCTCTTGATTTGCAAAAATAGCCCGAGCCTCTTGCAAAGTGTCTGCTTGTCCAGAAGAAATGATTTCGGAAAGCGCTTTCAACAAACGGGTATTTTGCCGATTCAGCTGGAGAGCTGTTTTTTGAAATTCAAAATGCGTTGAACGCTCTTCCGTGAGCGTCTGATTGCTCTCCTCCAAATAAAACAAAGCTTCAAAGGCATGGG
The DNA here is from genome assembly GCA_031972915.1 of bacterium. Classification (GTDB taxonomy): domain Bacteria; phylum UBA10199; class UBA10199; order DSSB01; family DSSB01; genus DALYDW01. The sequence goes on along the minus strand of DALYDW010000185.1, from coordinate 557 downwards.
ACTGAAGCTCCATCCGCGCCTCTTGCACCTGGGCATTCAGTTCGGGATTGTCTTTCGCCGCATCGCGAAACTCTAAAAATTTTAATTGGGCTAGGCTTTTATTTCCATCGAGAAGAGCCAACTGGGCTTCCCAATAAATTCCCTCAGCTGACTCAGCATGCAACTCTGCAAGATGCCGAAAATAAGCTGGTGCCGCCACCTGTTGCAGCGTCTGTAGAACCGTGAGCTGAACTTCTAAACTCTGTTGCAAAAAAAGTTCGGTAGGGACAACTGTGCTCTCCAAATGCTCACTCGATTGTTCCTGCACAATTTTAAATAATTTATTCAACGGCAAAGTATTGCCAAGATGACCGGGAATTTTTTGTTGCAAGCGGGTACGAAGAACTTCGTCGTTTAAAAAACCACCTCGAGCTAGGCGATCGACCTCTGGCCATAACATGGCCTGAGAAGCACGCAACTCTAACTCAGGCAGGTCGAGCCTCAAACTTTCAGCCCGATCCTGATCACCTAACACCTCATTTAAACGAATCTCCTCCCTAAGGTAGGCACAAGCCTCG
>DALYDW010000184.1:2504-4586 GCA_031972915.1 bacterium | reverse complement strand
GGCTTGCTCAACGAAAAAGTTGAGAAGATGAACGCTGCAATCGGTGAATTTCAGAGCAAGATTGATGCTGCGACAAAAGCCGCTGAAGAAGCTCAGTTGCTCGCAAAGCGTCGAATGGAAGTTGGTGACGGCAAGAACGAAGAAGAGCATAAGGCAAAAATTGTTCAATTGGCTTTTGATAAATTTTTGCGAAAAGGCAAAGCTGCGCTTTCTCCAGAAGAGGCGCACGCCATGGACCCATACTCCGATCCTGATGGCGGTTATTTCATCGTTCCATATCTATCCAAGCTCATCACCGAAAAATCTTATCTAACCTCTCCAATGCGTCAATTGGCGCGGGTGGAGACGATTAGCACGGACGTTTTCGAAGAGCTTGCCGAGACTGACTTAGCTGACGTTCGATGGAAAAATAAACAGGCGTCAGGCGGTGAAACCAGTACTCCAAAAGGCGCGAAAACCATCATTAGGCTTGGTGAAATGGAAGCGGAGCCAAAGGTTCCAGTTAATCTGATTTCTGACGCCGCTTACGATGTTGAGGGTCGTCTAAATCGCTCTCTCTCAACTAAGTTTGGACTCGTTGAAAATGCCTCGTTTATCAATGGCGATGGAGACAATCAGCCCACCGGGATTTTGTCTTATTCGGCAGGGAATACATGGGGAAAGGTTGAGCAGATTAACTCAGGTAATGCCTCGACTCTTTTAGCTGATGGAATCTTAAGTTTGATTTACAGCTTGAAGAGCACTTACCGAAATGGCGCATCTTTTGTAGCAAATAATCTGACGCATTCCGCGATTCGAAAACTAAAGGATGGCCAAGGAAATTACTTGTGGCAACCTAGTTTTCAAGCTGGTCAGCCAACTTTGTTGTGCGGCTATCCAATCTATGAGTTCGCCGATATGCCTGACGTTGGAGCCGATGCTCTGGCTTTAGCTTTTGCAAATTGGCAACAGGCTTATCTAATCGTTGACCACGCTCAAGCGATGAAGGTTCTTGCGAACCCATACAAAGAGCATGGCTACATGATTTGGTACACCACTAAGCGGGTTGGTGGTGGAATTTATAATTACGAAGCCATCAAGATTCAAAAAATCGCTGCCTAATTCTAACCCGGACCTCATTGGCTGGCCCCTTTTACCCCTAGGGGGCCAGCCTTTTTCTTAATAAGGAAAAAATAAAATGCGAAAAGATTTGCACAACAACATTGAGCTTAGAAAAGCTCTTTCAATCACAGCTATTGGATCTAACACTACCACCCTTGGAGACACTATCGACACCAAGGGTTATGGCGCGATTGAATTTAATCTATTGTCCGGAACTATTACCGATGGATCCTACGCGATTCAGGTTTTCGAAAGTGATGCGTCAAATATGGCTGGTGAATCCCAGCTTGGCGCTGACGATCTTATCGGATCCGCGCCAACATTCATTCTAACCGATGATAATGCTGTAAAAAAGATCGGTGTTAAAAAGGGAAACAAGCGATACTTTCGGCTTAAGATTGTTTCAACTGGCGTGACCAGTGGCGGCACACTTTCCGCGACCGTACTGCTTGGCCTTGCTGATCTCGCTCCAGTTCCTAACTCCTAATTTCTCATCACTCCTTTCTATGGCCCCCAGCTGTGGGGGCCTTTTTTTTGGGCAGAACATGAAAATAAAAATGTTGAAAACTGAGAATGGATCGGAAGACGGCCGATTCACCAAGACCTATGAGCAAGGCAAAGAATATGAAGTTTTAGAAAGGCTCGCTGAAGTTTTTATTTCTATCGGAGTGGCTGAAAAAGTCGATTCTCCTAAAGTTGAAAAACCTCTGAAGGGCAAAAAGTAAAATGCGCTTAGAGATCGTTACGCCTCCGGCCACTGAACCGGTCACGCTAGCAGAGGCGAAATCCCATTGCAGGATCGAGCATGATGCCGACGACACTTTGCTTTCGTCTCAGATTGTAGCGGCAAGAATCTACGCAGAGAAATACATGGGAAGGGCGATTATTTCCCAGTCTTGGAAAATGTCACTAGACTCATGTGATTATAAATCAAGGCGGCCTATAGATCTTCGAATAGCTACAGTTCAATCGATAACCAGT
>DALYDW010000184.1:775-2494 GCA_031972915.1 bacterium | reverse complement strand
CGCGTGTGCGGGGAACATTTCTCCCGCAATAAAATCCAGAACCTCAATTGCGGTTCATCCCCGCGTGTGCGGGGAACATAGTATTTTTCCCAAGAAGAAGATTATCTCGATCGGTTCATCCCCGCGTGTGCGGGGAACATTAGAATTGTTTTAAATGATGGATCGAGTTGGCCTTTCGCAGCTAGAGAATTTGATGCACTGGAAATAGTTTTCGTTGCTGGATTTGGCGATGCCTCTTCAGTTCCTGAACCAATTAAACAGGCAATGAAAATGCTTGTGGCCCACTGGTACGAGACGAGGGAGGCCTCGGGCGATGCTGTAATGGCAGATTCAAAAGCTGGCGAAGAGCAACAGATTATCCCCTTTGGTGTTCAGCAGATTCTTTTTCCATACAGAATTTTTGCAATATGAATATTGGCAAGTTCAGGCATCGTGTAAAAATTCAGAGTCTTGCCGAAAACCCGCATGGCGATAACCATATCCAGCCAATTTACTCCGATGTTGCCGAAGTTTGGGCCGATGTTTTACCGGTTTCTGGGAAGACCGAATACGATTCAAAAAGTTTGGGTGAAAGCATTACTCATACCATCGCAATTCGCTATCGATCAGACATTACCTCAGAAAATTGGTTACTGTGGCGCGGCAGGCGCTTCCGTATTCGCAAAGTGAAAGACCATGAGGAGCGAAGGCGCTTTCTGATTTTGGATTGTGAGGAGGCTAGCGCAGAGGGCGCGTACATCGAGGAATAAATGCCTATCCAGGTTGAAATAAAACTCCCAAAAGATCTGATTAAGCGCATTCAGGGAATTGGCAAGAAGGCCTTGAAGGGGATGCAAAAAGGAATCATGTTCGCAGGTTATGAGGTGCAGAAAGAAGCGAAGAATCTAATCAGGAGAAGCCCTCCTGACCATTCTAAGAAAAGATCGATAAGCAAAAATGGCGTTAAAAAATCTAGGCGCCGATACCACAGCCCTTCTTTTCCTGGAAATGCCCCAAGGTCGGACACTGGTGGAAGCGGATTATTCGGCCACATTTTTGTCAAAACTCCCGATCCAGTAACCGCGCTTGTTGTTGCCGAGACGAATTATTCAGCAGCCCTTGAAGGCGGAACCAAGAAAATGGCGGCTAGGCCATTCTTGAAACCGGCCCTTGAAAAAAAGCGCGATACCATTGACAAAATCGTTGCCGAAGAAATTGAACGTGCCATTGAACGATGAAAATCAGCGCAATCATAGAACAGCTTCGGGCCTATCTACCGCCGCTCGGGGAAGAATCTTGGGGAAACAGGGTTGCCGGGGCTGCCGATCTATCAGCAGTGCAGGACAAGGCGAGGTTGGTTACTCCAGCGCTCTACGTCGTTCTTTCAGACGAGACTGCAAGTGTAAGCGCGGGACATTTTCACCAGAAAATCACTGAGCAGTTTTCGATTATCGCGGTTTTAGAAAATCAGGACAGGCGAGGGCAGAGGCCACAAGATCTAGTGCAAGATATTCGCACAGGAATTTTTAAGGCCATCCTAAATTGGCAACCCGACTCATTTGCTGGAGTTGTCGAATACACTGGAAGTCAATTTGTAGCGATGGATGCGGGCCGTTATTTTCACCGCTTTGATTTTCAGAGACGAATGGAAATCGATTACGAAGACGGATTTCTTCCTGAGCACGACAATTTCGACAAACTCTTTACAGAGTGGCGACCGACCGGGGCCACCGAAGAATC
>DALYDW010000184.1:0-765 GCA_031972915.1 bacterium | reverse complement strand
TATATCGAAGGAATTTACAACTCATGAACAATAAAATTTTCGTGAAGCCTGGAAGTCCAGGGCTTCAAGTGTTGAACTTTGAGCGCAAGGACTACCGTCCCCTGGATCCTGAAGGGGAATGGGTGACTGATTCCCCTCAATGGCGGCGCTATTTGAAATCGGGAGACGTGATTTTATCTACTCCCGAACAACCCAAGATTTCGAAAAAAGGAGATAAAGCGTGACGATTAATTTTAATCAGATTCCATCTAACCTTCGCGTGCCTGGCGCCTATATCGAGGTCGACAATCGCAACGCGATCCAGGGACCTGCTCAACTCTCGACTCGAATTTTATTAATGGGTCAACGACTCTCAACTGGAACCGTGGCCGAGGGAATTCCAACGCTTATCACTTCGAAATCGCAAGCAGTCGATGCCTTCGGTCGAGGATCTAATCTTGCGCACATGGTTAGCGCGATGATCGACAACGACCCGCTTACAGAAAAATGGGTCGTTGCTATTGATGATAATGGCGCGGGTGTGCAGGCTTCGGGAACAATTACGGTTACGGGCCCAGCAACTGAATCTGGTACTATTTCGCTCTATATTGCCGGGGTAAAAGTTGAGATCTTGGTTGCCAATAGCGATGCTCAAAACGCTATTGCCACGGCGATCAATACGGCGATCAACGCTAACGGTGATCTTCCTGTAACTTCAACGGTAAATACTAACGTGGTGACGGTTACAGCTCGACACAAAGGCGAAATCGGTAACGACATCGATAT
>DALYDW010000183.1:0-4605 GCA_031972915.1 bacterium | reverse complement strand
GGGGCCTAAAGGTCCGATACACTTTTTAAGCGAGGGCAGCGGGGAATCATCGGGTACGGGGGCCGGTATGGTTTCTTTGCACGGGCCCATGAAATGGACAAATCTTTCAGGGCAAATCAATAAGCTTCGGGTGCGCTGTATCGAGATTCAAGAAGTGATGGTGCTGAGCTTTCTGGAGTGGTTTCGTGTTTCTGAGGCAATTTTGGCGGAAGTTTCCCTCAGGGACGCCAGCCTTTCGGAACGCCCTTTGTGGGTGCATCAACAGTGGTCGAGTTCGGCGGAAGGATTGCAAAGACAATTAACTCTTCTTGCCGAAATTAAAGAACGACTGGATGTTTTTAAATTCCCCTTAAAAAGGTTTCTTAGCGGGTTTCAGGAAACAGAAGCCAAAAGGATATGGGATGGCATTGCGCAATTGGCTCCGCAGTTTCGCGCTTTAACGGAGGGTCAGGTTCCTTTGACGAAGGCCCTGGAGAGTTTCTCTCTTGCCTATGAAAAGGGCAATGTGGCGGAGATGGCCGAGGCCATGGATCAGGTGCGGGGCGTTTATGATTCCCTCTGTGTTTCCCACCTTCAAGCTCCACCCATGGAGCCGTTGGTTAGGGGAGATGGATCTTTCTCCTTGCGGCGCGATGCCATGTTGCAGGGTATCGCTGTGGTCGACCTGTTTACCCATTCCGTCGCCACGCAAAAGCTTTCCCAACTTACTCAAGTTGCGTCGCTCTTGTTGCCTCGAGGGGAGGTCAGCCTAAGTCACGATAGTATGGCAGAACAATTGCACGAGGCCATACGTATGCTGGGCAAAAAAGGTTATGCAAAGGTCCTTCATGAAAAGGCAAAAAACCTGGTGGGGCGCAAAGATTGGTTGAGCTTTAGCTTGCCCCTATTGTTGGCCCATCATCGCGGTAATGCGGGTCGATTTTGGGAGGAGCACCCTGATTTATTCCGAGCCCTTCCCAAAGAAGATCTGGAGTGCACCCATCTTGCTTTGAACTGGCTAGGTTTGGGCTTGGGAGGGAATACCCCTCCCGCTCAACAGCTTCGTTTGTTGGAGGCGGGGATAGCGAGTTATTATCCCGGCTGGGAGGGGTCTCGTTTTGATTTATTGCGCCAGGTGGTGACAGGACCTCGCCCAGATTCCGAAGGTCGCTGGCAGGGTTTGCAGGCGTTTCCCGGGCCCCAATCTTTGCAGCTCCTGTTGAGCACTACCTTTGGGAGTAAGGGCGGGCAAGCGGTTCTGGGTCATGCTCTCTACCATTTCTATCGGCATTACGATCGGCCCCTCGAAGGTTTTTTGGGGGCCTTGCGCAGTCCTCCCGAGATTCGGGCTCAAGTGGTCTCGTTGTTGGGGGCAGCCTACGGGGCGCACGGTGGAGACGGGGCCTTTCCCTACGCTGGATTGCGGGCTTGGCGTTTGGAAGCGGGAGGCATTAGCCCTAGTATCCCCTTGGCCTTTCAAGAAATGATTCCGGTCAAGAATCTTGTGTACGAGTGGCGCCATCTCATCAACGAGATGCGCCGCCAGGAGCGGGTGTCGGACGGAGAGACAGAAAAAACCGCAAGCGGCAAACTCTTAAGCTTTCCTGCAAAAGTTACAGAAGCGGTCCGTCCCACCGTTCTGGGACAGGAGTACGAAGTTTCGCCATGGGGACACAGGGGAACTTACGGAGATTGGGATGTCTTTGGTTTGTATCAAAACATGGCTCCCGGAGTATCGCGTCCGTACAGCCGGCAATGGGGACGCATCGAACAATTGCATCAGCAGTTTGCAGGCAAGGCTTGGGAGGAATGGAGTCTGCAAGAACTCTGGGAGTCTTATTGCGAATTACGGGAGTATTCCAAAGCTCAGCCTCCCTCTCTTGAGCTATTGTTACAAGTTTTAACCCCCGCCTACTTGGGGTTGGCGGCTCAAAATCCCGAGTTGGCTTTTCGACGTTTGGCGTTGGAACGGCCTGATGCATCGAATGGGGGTGCCAGTGCAGGAACTCGGGCTTCGGATTCCTCGGCGAGAACTCCTAATCAAAACGAGAAACAGATTTGGGAGCAATGGGCCGCGCTTACTCACCTTAGTTTGCAATTGATGTTGGGAGCTAAGCCGGATTCCGCCATGCTTTTTCGAGTTGGACAAGATTGGCGGCCTGTTTCCCAGGCCTCGGGGGTAGACGATTCTCACTCGGTCGCGGTGTGGATGCCGCGTTTGGGAGAACTTCACTCTCAAGGAGGACGTCTTATTAACTCCAGGGCTCATGCAGATTCTACGGTGCAAATTCAGTTGGCCATCGAAGCCTTTCTTCAGAACCCCTACCGTGGAGATGTGACGGAAATTTATTTAGAGCGTTCTGGGGCCTTGCCAGAGGTCAAAAGTTCTGAGTCTTCGACTCCTCTCGCCTTGTGGGTTTGGCGTCTTTTGCATCACTCCCTCCGTTGGCGTCCTAGTGCCACCGATCCAGCGAGTTTGGAGTGGGTGTCGAGTCAGCCTGGGCACGTGGCGGAGCTGGTGCCTTTTCCGAAGCCCTCCGAATAAGCGAGCAAGACCCGAACCTTTTCAGAATGGTCTCAGCTTCGAGTTGTGAATAACGACGAGTTAATTTTGTTGTAGGGTTTGTTGCAGCTCTTGCCAGAGTTCTCCCAGGGGAAAGTAGCTCGTTGCGTTCCAGCCACTTTGGTCGCGAAGCCTTTCGATGCGTTGAACGAGAGAGCTTCCCAAAGAGAAAAAGTGTTCCCACAATAGCGTTTCTCGCTGAAAACTTTGCAATAGCTCGGAGTATTTTTGAGGTGCAGCAGGCGAGGCGAGTTGCTGCCTTATGAGCGACTGTAATTCTGTCAGCGATTCTAACCCCCCGTCCAAAAGCTCTTGGGGTTTCTGCAGTCGAACTTCTAAGGAGAGTTGGCGAGGACTGCGCCCTGATTTCAATTCTTTGAGCAGGGGAGCGAGATTTTCGCAAAACAAGCGAGCGGTGTAGGTCATGGCCTCGAGTAGAACTGTTCCAAGTTCGGCGTTTTCTCGCCATGAGGTGGATAGATCAGTCATGCCGCCCACTTTAAAAGAGCTGAGGGTTTAAGTCTTTGGATTTTTTTATTAAAGATTTTGGTTTTGAGAGCGCGTTTTGAAACAACTCAAGAAAGATTTCGACGATGTTACCAGGGGTGTTTTGGCTTGGCGTTGAGAAGGGTAAGTGAGCATGAGTACGTTTGAAGGGGCTTTGGGTAAGTCTTGGTTTCGTTCTGTAAAACCTCAGACTCTATTTCTTTCGGATCTGTCCAATCCTCAGAAAGCGACGACAAACGTTGTTTCTTGGGAAGTTGGTTTTTGTGTGGCCTTACTTTTGGATGCTGTTTTAGGCGCGCCGGAAGGGGGAGTTTTTCAATCGGCCTATGCGCAGCAGGGAGGAGCGGGCTCCATCGGTCAAGTGTACGACTCCTTACCCTCTGGCTCAAAACAGCAATTGACGCAGTTTATCTCTCGGCAAAAAATTCAGAAAATTTCGTCTCTGGTTGGCAAGGTTCAACCCGAACAACTCTTGCGCCAATTTTATCAATGGGGATGTCAAGCAAACTCAAGGGGAGAGACAATGGCGGCTCTTTATTTTTTCGAAGCCATTGTTGCGGCCCAGAATCGTTGCGAAGCGCTTTCGCGGCTTCCCTCGATACGGAATTTGGCTAAGCGTTCGGTCGAGAAAATCAACGTTATTCGAGGACAAGGAAATTTAGTCAATCGCTTGGAGCACGGGGCGAGTGCCCTGGTTCGTGAGCTAAGTCGACCTGAGTTTTTAGCTTCTTTTGTGGGGGGAGCTGTAAGCTATCGTTTGGCGCGTACGAGTTTACGTACTTGTCTTTGGAATTCAAACAATCCCGTTTGGAAATATCAAAAAATTACGAAGGTTGCGTCTTCCCTGTTTGGTGTCATGGCAGAATCGGGAGCGATCATAGGGATTCAGCGAGGCATGGGATATTTGAATGGAGAGCAATCCCTCCTTGGAGAACAAGGTGGATGGCAGGCCTATGCAACAACAGTCTTGAGTTTTGGTTTGTATCGTTTGGGTGGGCATCTCGGAAAGAAAAGTTTCGAGGCGCTATTTCGTGTGGATCCCTTGGCGCTTACTCCTCCACGGTTGAAGGCTTGGGGGCGTTTTTGTCAAAATGCCTTACCTCAATTAGGAACCTACGGAGCTATTTTAGCCGATCAGTATTTGAGTTGGACCCGCATTTCCAAGCTGAGGGTATTTTCCTGGGATCAATTGTTTTTAGATTCGACCCAAAGCTTTTTGCATCTTAAGTGGAGCGGGCGTCTTGCCGATCAATTGTTGGGACCTCGTTTTGCTGCCTGGCAACGTCATATGGATCAAGAGGCAAAAATGGAAGAAAGGCAGCAACGTGAACAAGGGGAAAAACTTTATTTTCCAGGATTGCAAAAGGGTTATGTGTTTGCGGGTGTTCCCGGTGTTGTGATGTCCGGAGCGTCTCTACCTTGGCGCTCCCCCCTGCATTGGTTTCATGAAAAACACTCGGGCTCTCGTTCACCGGTTTTACCCCAAGGTTGGAGGGTGTACTCCGGAGAAGGGGTAGCGGGTGTTTCTCGTGTGGAAAGGGATATAGATTTTTCTC
>DALYDW010000182.1:0-4614 GCA_031972915.1 bacterium | reverse complement strand
AGATCTCCATTTCCATCACGAAAACGGCCATATTCAGGTGCATTTTCTTTAGTTGTATTGCCGCGCTTCTTTACTGCGCAGGGCGAATCCTACAACCCGAATTGTATCGTGAATTTTGGGAAGCAGCCTTCCTGTGGCGCGAACCGATCACCGCGGGAACCTTGTGCGGCGTTACTTTGGCGATTCTCGGCGTGTATATCTTGCTAAACCGAATCGTCTTTGTCAGCCTGGCTCTTGCCCAAGGGGCCGGCTTAGGGATTTTTCTCCTTTTTTGGACCTGCACCCTATTAGGCTATCACCTGGAGCATTCCTTTCTACCCTTCTTATTCGGGCTCCTTTTCGCCACGCTCGTCAGCCTGCTGTTTTCCTGGTTAAAACGATTTAAGAAATTTTCAGAAGAAAGCTTAATCGGCCTACTCTACGTCATGGCCTCGGGAGGCATCCTGATTTTGGGCGATCATATCGCCCAAGGGCTTCACGATCTCAACAATCTACTCTTCGGTAACGCAGTGGCTGTCACGTCAGGCGACCTCAAACTGCTGCTGAGCATCATGCCCCTCTTGATTGGAATTCATCTTTTGTTTCGTCGCCAATTTCTCTACAGCTCCGCAGATCCGGTATTTTTACAGACTCTAGGCATGAACGTTCGCCCGTGGCGCATCCTACTTTATTTGCTGTTCACCATCGCCATCACGGCCTCACTCAAGGTCTTGGGGGCACTGCCCACCTTTGCCTTATTGCTGATTCCCCCCTTTATCGCCCTACACCGGGCCAACGGAGTTTTTGAAACCTTCTGGATTTCGGCGTTACTTGGAGGTTTTTTCCCAGGACTTGCCTATTACTATAGCTACCTATTTTCATTCCCCACCGGAGCCAGTCTGATTTTTATTTCCTCGTTTTTTTTGCTAGGCCATGGCTTAGAATTCGTCTTGTTTCGCCAATACGGCAAATCCAAGGCTTAACCAGGATTTTTTAAGCCAACAGGAACTCCCATGTGGAAAAATTTTTTAATGATTTTTGGCAGCGTATTTTTAGCCGAATTGGGAGATAAAACCCAATTGGCCACCCTGCTTTTTGCCTCTGATGCCAAAATAGGCCGTAGTGGCGTATTTTTCGCTGCATCCCTAGCCTTGGTACTCAGCACCCTCATCGCTGTCCTCTTAGGAGAACAAGTGGCCCAATGGATTCCGCCGCGCACTCTCAAGATTCTCTCCGGCATCGGATTCGTCGTCATTGGCTTTTGGATTTTATGGATGAAAGAATAGCGCAACGATCACGAACCCAACTTTTGCAAGCTATCGTTTCGCGTTACTTCCACCAAGGTTTTTTCTAAGAGTTCTTGCAGCACCTTTTGAAGGCGCTCGATTCCCCGTTTACGGGTTTGCTTGTACTCTAATTCATACCCCACCGAGGCCGTGAGTTTACGTCCGGGACGCTGCACCTCAAAACTCAGGCGGCTACGAGCCTTGCCCTTACCCGTCACCAAGCCTTTTTCCTCTTCAGCATAAAAGTTCTGCACTGTGACGCGTAAACTTGGGACCTCTCCACTCGGTGCGCTCAGCAAGGTTAAACCACAATCTTGAAAAAGACGTTGCAGATTTTCCGCGAGCACCCGTTCCAAATCTGGGTTGGCATAGACTTGGACTAAATCTTTACCCTTCTTTTTGCTGACCCGACCCAAGGGACCCTGAGGGCGTTGATCTTCTACCCCCTTCCAAAAAACCTTTTGTCCTTTCCATTCGGGATAGGTGCACAGATTCTGAAAAAAACCCGGAGACACGGCGAGGGAGATTTCTTCTCTCTCCAAGCTCTCCTGCGCGTGAAGTGAGCGGGGCGCCCCCACATAGGAAACACTCAATAAAAAACCCAACAACGCACCATGACCCAAAACTTTCAACAAGGCCATAAAATCTCCCTCATTTAAGATAAAGCAACACGCGTACCCCAGAAAATCATACCTGGCAACGACCTTGGCAATAGGGATCGACCCTTGAAGAACTTTCATAAGATTATCGCCCCTCTTGTCATTTATTGATTTTTATTTAAGAGGGGGGGCCATGTTACAGATCAACGACCTCGCAAAATCTTTCGGCAATCAAGATCTCTTCGACGGAGTTCAGCTACAAATGAATCCCGGAGAACGCCTGGGGCTGGTGGGCCGCAATGGTTGCGGCAAAAGCACCTTGTTTCGCATCATCCTAGGCCAAGCCGAAGCCGATTCCGGAAGCATTCGTATTCCAAAAAACTATCAATTGGGCCACCTCGAACAACATATCCGCTTCACACAAGAAAACATCCTCGAAGAAGCCCGACTAGGTCTAGCACCCGAAGAACGCGAAATGACCTTCAAAGTAGAAAGAATTCTACTGGGCTTAGGATTCAATCCAGAGGATTTTTCTCGCTCACCTCAAGAGTTTTCCGGAGGATTCCAAATCCGCATCAATCTGGCCAAACTCCTCTTGGCCGAGCCTAATCTATTGCTTCTGGACGAACCCACCAACTACCTGGATATTCTCTCCATCCGTTGGTTGACCCGTTTTTTGAAAGATTGGCCTGGAGAAATGATGCTCATCTCCCATGACCGAAGTTTTATGGACGACGTGTGCACTCATACCGCCATCCTGCATCGCGGAAAACTTCGCAAACTCGAAGGCAACACTGAAAAGCTCTACGCTCAGATTCTCCAGGACGAAGAAATTCACGAAAAAACTCGGGCCAACCAAGAAAAGAAACTTAAGAAAGAGCAAGAGTTCATCGATCGTTTCCGAGCCAAAGCCTCCAAGGCCACCGCTGTGCAATCGAGAATCAAACGCCTGGAAAAACTTCCCACCCTGGAAAAACTCGCCCATCTAGACCAACTCGACTTCGCCTTCACCGAGGCCCCCTTCGCTGCAGACCGCCTTTGTGAAATCCGTCAGCTCGGCTTTCATTACGAGCCCACCGTTCCCTTGATCGAAAACCTAAGCTTCCCCGTCAAAAAAGGCGACCGCATCGGCGTCATTGGAAAAAACGGCAAGGGAAAGTCCACGTTTTTACGTCTGATGGCCCAGGATCTCACTCCGCTAAGCGGAGAAATCTACACTCACCCCGATGTTAAAATCGGTTATTTTGGTCAAACCAACATCCAAAGACTTCATGCCAATCAGACCATCGAAGGTGAAATCGCCTCGGTCAACCCGAACCTTACTTTGACAAAGATTCGTAATATCGCCGCCACCATGATGTTTTCCGGTGATCAGGCAGAGAAAAAAATCGCTGTCCTCTCCGGAGGAGAAAAGAGTCGCGTCCTACTTGGCAAAATTCTAGCCCAACCTTGCAATCTTCTTCTGCTCGACGAACCGACCAATCACTTGGACATGGAATCCATCGAGGCCCTTGTCGAAAGCCTACAAGACTTCCCGGGAGCAGTGCTCATCGTCACCCACAGCGAACAAATGCTACGCGACTTGGCCACGCACTTACTGATCTTTCAACGAGGTGGCGTCGAATACTTTCCTGGAACCTACGTAGAGTTTTTGGAAAAACAAGGTTGGGAAGACGATGCAGATTCCAGCCCTTCAAAAAAAACACGTACAGCTTCACCCAACAAAAAAGAGCTACGCAAGCGCCGTTCGGAGATTCTTCAAGAAAAATCCAAGGTCTTGGCCCCTTTACAGAAAAGCATCGAAGCCCTAGAAAAAAAGATCGTCACCCACGAAACCGAATTAGCCAAAGTCCAAAATGAACTGACCGAGACCTCACACAGCGGAAACACTCAAGAAAACATCCGCCTCAATCAGAAACTTAAAAACCTGCAATGGGATATTGAAAAAGCCTTTGGAGAACTCTCCGACGTCCATGGTCGCTGGGAAAAAGAAAAACAGCGTTTTGAGCAAATGCTAGGCGAGTAAATCCGTTGATAGAACCGCCGCTCTCTGTCGTTGCGAAGCCCCACCAGGGGCTGAAGCAATCTCTTCGCGACGAGCACCGGGGGCACTTGTATGGCGCTGTGCTTCTTTGATTAGGTTTTGTTTTTCTACTTTCGTTTATTGCAAGGCAGAATCACCTTGCGCAAGCGGATGCTCTTGGGCGTCACCTCAACCCATTCGTCGTCTTTGATAAACTCAATCGCCCGCTCCAAAGTCATAGGTAACACCGGAGTAAGGGAGACATTTTCGTCCTTGCCCGCAGCCCGCATATTAGTAAGTTTTTTCTCGCGGCACGGATTGACGTTGAGATCATTATCGCGATTATGTTCACCGATAATCATCCCTTCGTAAACCGGCACCCCACCCCCTACGAACAACACCCCCCGCGGCTCCAAATGAAACAAACCGTAGGGCACTGTCTCACCCTGACGATCTGAAACCAAAGACCCGCTGATTCGACTACGAATATCCCCACGGTAGGGTTCGTAGCCTTGTAAGTACGAATTCATTAGACCCATACCCTTGGTATCGGTCAAAAATTCGTTACGCAATCCAATTAAGCCCCGGGAGGGAATGGAAAACTCCAAGCGGATTCGACCGGTCCCATGGTTGACCATATTGGTCATGCGCCCTTGTCGAAGCGAGAGCTTTTCAGTGAGCACCCCCATGAACTCCTCGGGGGTATCGATAAAAAGATGTTCGATGG
>DALYDW010000181.1:0-4614 GCA_031972915.1 bacterium | reverse complement strand
CTGCGACCTAGCGGTTAACAGCCGCTTGCTCTACCGACTGAGCTAAGCCGGAAACTTAGCTTCTGGGCTCTGGGCCACAGAAGCGGGGGCCTGGGTACAAAATTCCCTCAGAGAAGTCAATTGTCTGAATAAAGTCTCCTGGCTTCGTTTTAAGATTTTTAAATGTTCCTTATTTTTCAATATCTTATTCTTAAAGAAGCCTTCTTGATTTTTATTCTGGATTCTGATTCTTAAGCTCCCCATGGAAATTAGCCTTAGTCACAATCTACATCCCCACTTTGACGAGCTGTCCCGCTTTGAAAATAGCAAGTCTCTCAAGAAATCTGAGGTGTTTCGTAAGGTCGAAGCCCAAGTTCGGGCGGTGTTGGAAAGTTACGAAGTGGGCCTCTTTGCCCCCCCCGCTTCGGCCAAACCTTTTTATCGAGCCGTTACCTGGAATATCGAGCGAGGCATTGTGTTCGATGGCATTCTCCATCACCTAAAAAGTCACCCCATTCTCAAAGAAGCCGATATTCTTATTTTGCCCGAAACCGATATGGGAATGGTGCGTTCAGGCAATCGTAACGTAGCTCGAGAGCTGGCCCAGGCCCTGGGTATGAATTATTACTTTGTGCCCACTTACCTCAACCTATGCAAGGGTAACGGCACCGAAATTCATTTTGAAGGCGATAACACCGATGCCATTCACGGCAATGCGGTTCTCTCGCGATATCCCATTAAGGACTTTCATTTAATTCCCCTGCACAACAACAAAGACAAAATGCAGGGAAAAGAAAAACGCCTCGGCAATCAACAGGCCATGGCCTGCACGGTGGTTTTACCACAGGGAGAAATTCGCGTAATCGGTGCCCACCTCGACGCCCACTCCAGCAAACGTCATCGCCGCGATCAAATGCGCACCATTTTAAAATACCTCGATAAACTCCCCCTCCTACCCAGCCTATTTGGTGGCGACCTCAACACCACCACCTACAATTCTCGCAATGCCTTTTGGGCCATCTTTGGATTTTGGGTGAGAGTTTCCATGGGAGTTCGTTACGTCATCGCCAAGCACTACCCCTACCCCGATCGTTTTTTTGAGCGAAGCTTATTTAAAAGCTTTAAAAAATTTGGCTTTGATTACAAAAACTGGAACCAACCCGGCGTTTGCACCCTGCACTACCATATCGAAGATTTGAAGAAGATTAAAAATCTCCGCGATTTGGTGCCCAATTGGTGCTTTAAATTCATCGACTGGGCCTGCGCAAAAAACGAAGGACGATGCAGTTTTAAAATTGATTGGTTCGCCGCAAAAAATTTACGCCTCGCCCATACTCAAGCTCTTACTCAAAGCCTTCCGTTTAAACCCATTGCGCCAACCGTGGTAGGAAATTTAAATTATGAAGGGCGCGAGGCCAGCGACCACGATGCCATCGTGGTGGATTTTCAAGTTTGATCGGCAGGCTCGACTGGAGCAATGATGTGCTCGGCTAAATCGTCAGGAATTTGCAAGCTACCCCGATCTTTTTGAGACTCTCGAACCCAACGAACCAGCGCTTCAATTTTTTCTGGGCTAGAAATTTTTTTCAAAAGATACCCTGACCCCGAAGCCGTCAACTGAACACAATAAAAATTTTCACACTGAGCAAAACAATTTTGAAAATCGATCTGAGCTAAGGGGCGCAACCATCCCGAGCCTAATTGACGTTTAAACTCACATTGCAGAGCTTGCGCATTGGACCAAGGACCCGAACCAGGATTGTCACGCAAACACACGCGACAAATCGTTAGTTTAAATCGACTTTTGAACACAAATTATCCTTAAAGATGATCCGCCCGCTTAGCGAATAAAATCGTTATACAATCGCAAGAGACTGATTTTTTCCTGACTGGGGAAATATTCCAAAATATAGTCACCACTGAAACGAGCTTCTTTACCACCCTTTGGTCCCAAGCATGGATCTTGAGGATTGGCTGGAATGGATTGAGTATGCGTAGGTTTTTTGCCTTTCAAGCTGGGAATAAGTTGAGCGGCGTATTGCTGAGCTTGCAACACATTAACGGGAGGATTGAATTGTAAAATTAACTGGGAAACCACCGCTGTGGGCTCTGAATAGATCGGATGAAGAAACACCCCGAGCAAAGTGACCTTGTCTTTTTTTATCTCCACATAACGCTTTTCTTTTAAACAACCCTCGTGGCCAACTTTAAGACCGTTCCAATCCCAAGCATTTTGCTTGGCCCAAACCTCGACTTCTTCCGGCATTTGTCCCAGCAGAGCATGGGCTCTAGTTACCCAAGACATGATTAAAAACAATAAAACCAAAGTTTTTCTAAAAGCGCTCGGTCGCTTCATAATTTTTTCCTATTTTTCTACGCCGCGCCCTTAGTCTTATTTTGACCCTGACGCTGTCACCGCTTTTCTTGCAAAAAAACGGCCAGCGCTGCCAAGCTCTATCTCCAACTCAAACTAAAAACATAAGTGAGATTTTTAGTCCCCAAAAAATCTAGCCCTGGTTCGACACATCACAAGGCAGCACAGCTAACTCATGGATAACTTTACGATAACACAAAGACGACTCAGGTCACTTAACCGAGAAAAAAACACAGCATGATTTTTAAGTGTCAAAAACGTAACTGTCGTTCTCAATTTGAACCGAGAATCCAGCGCGGTCTTTTTATAAAAAAAAACAGAAGGACGAAAATAGAGTTCGAATCTCAAGCGCTTAATCCTGTTTTAGATAAAGGGCCTTTTGGCCTGCTTGTTGCTAGACACTATAGGTGGGCGCAACTCACTGTCTCCTGAAACAAAATGAGACAACTATCGCGAGATGCTCCTTGAAAAAGGGATCAAGATTTTGAGTTTGGGACCGCCTTGTATGCGACATTCTTGCAAGTCTATTGGCAGGCTTTCGGAATGCGCAGGTTACGGGTAGATTTCGGGTAAGGACATCTTTATTTTTTATCGTTCTAGCGCTTCTCGTCGAGAGACTCTCTCCCCCCAGAGAACTCTCAGCAAAGGCGCCTCTGAGGTTTCGAACAAAACGGTAAGGATAAAGATTAAGGATCTCCCCTCAATGGGGAGATCCATTTTTTTATTCAGTCGGGGATAGCCCCACAAAAACCTTGCACCCGACTTAAGAAAATAAACTTTTTAGATAATCTTAAGGATAAGAAACCAACACCGTGGTGTGGATTCCCCCGCGAACGTAAAAATCCGCGAACACCTCCATTCGACGCGGCTTCAAAGCACCCACCAAGTCATCCAAAATTCGGTTAGTAACAGCCTCATGAAAGGCACCTTCCTGCCGGTAAGACCACAAATACAACTTGAGGGATTTTAACTCGACACAATGCGCATCGGGAACATAGCCAATCCTCAAGGTGGCGAAATCAGGCTGACCCGTTTTGGGACACAAACAAGTGAACTCAGGACATTCAAAACGAATTTCGTAGTCACGCTCGGGGTTAGGGTTGGGAAAAATTTCAAAATCTCGACTGGGTTGAGTAGACATAAATTTTTAGGGAAACTCACTTGTTAAAGTTTGCAAAAAAACAGCCTTGGTCAGTTTGCCCTCGCGCAATTGCTTGAGCAAACCCATCATCCTGTTCTGTTCTTCCGGGGTCCTTAAACCCAAGATTTTTTGTTTCACAAGGGCTTTTTCCTGAGCAGAAAATACGATCCCAGATCCGGCGACCGCACCTACTTGACTTGGCGGAGGTAGAATAGCCGCCTTACCCGGTTGCATCACAACTCGAGTTAAGGTCACCGTCATGAGGCTCCCCCCCCTGTCTAAACTCAGAACCACCGGAGATCCCTGGGGCCCACGAATCCAAGACGCGATTTCTTCCAAAGATTTTCCCGTGACCTGTTTCCCATCCACAGCCAACAAGCGATCACCCCGAGCCACCTTGGCCTTATCGGCGGGCGATTTGTAAAGCACTTGATAGACCGTCACTTGACCCGAACCCGGCGGATCATAATCGAGAAAAATCCCCACCCCGCCAGAGGCCTCTTGAGCCCAGACCGACAATCTCCCCCCCGGGAGGACAATCCCTAAAAGAAACAGCAGTAAAAAGATTATTTTTTTTAGATCCATTAGAAATCTTTTCCTCGTTTCACCCTTCTACTTAGTTACCAAGGGATTCGAGTCCCCGAGCGGCACCCGAGGAAAAAATAGCACATTTCATTGAGAATCAGGAGAGCCCGAAACCTTGATTCTTTTTTTGCAAAATACTTTTCTTTATGAAATAACCGGCGGCTTCCGAATAGGAAGATTTTTTTAAAAAAAATCCCAAACCCCTGGCAAAACCCAAATTTTGAATCTATGGGGAATTGAAGAAAAAACCCCAGAATGGGGAAAAACCATGAACCCTTGGGCCCTCAGGCTTTCCAGCGGGTTCTCTACTTTAAGGTTCTTATATGTCAGAAATTAAAGCAGGTCTTAAAGACGTCGTTATCGCCCAAAGCAGCGTTTGTTTTATCGATGGAGACCGCGGCGAATTGGTTTACGCCGGTCTCAACATCCACGAGCTGGCCGAAAAAGCCTCCTTCGAAGAAGTCATCTACCTGCTACTCAATCGCCGACTCCCCAACCGCAGCGAGCTCGAAGAGCTCAACCGCACCTTGGTCGC
>DALYDW010000180.1:912-4615 GCA_031972915.1 bacterium | reverse complement strand
CTGGATTCGGGCTGAGCTTGGGATTCACCATGTTTTACTTGAGCATCATGGTGCTAATTCCGCTTTCTACACTCTTTTGGAAAACTTCCAATCTGAGTTGGGAAAGTTTCATCAATACTATAGGATCGGCCCGAGTGCTCGCCTCGTTCCGTTTGAGCTTTCTCACTTCTCTAGTGGCCGCCAGCATCAACACCTTTTTTGGTCTGCTCGTCGCCTGGGTTTTGGTGCGCTACCGTTTTCCCATGCAACGCCTCATCGATGGTATTGTGGATCTCCCCTTCGCACTTCCGACGGCTGTCGCGGGCATAGCCTTAACTTCCCTCTACGCTAATACCGGATGGTTGGGACGCCACTTCGCAGCCCTGGGAATCAAAACAGCCTACTCTCCCTTGGGAATTATCATCGCCCTAACCTTTATCAGCCTTCCTTTTGTCGTTCGTACCTTGCAACCCGTCTTGGAAGAAATTCCCGTCAGCAACGAAGAAGCCGCCGCCTGCTTGGGGGCGGGTCGTTGGAAGACATTTTATCGAGTTATCTTACCCGAATTGCGACCGGCCCTGCTCACTGGTTTTGCACTCGCTTTTGCCAGGGCCTTGGGAGAATACGGTTCTGTCGTTTTTATTTCTGGCAATATGCCACTCAAAACAGAAATTGCCCCCTTACTGATCATGACCAAACTTGAACAGTTTGATTATGCCGGAGCCACTGCCGTGGCCTCGGTCATGCTGGGTTTTTCTTTTTTAACATTACTTTGTATCAATCTTTTACAGTGGAAGATGCAAAGCCGCAGCTCGGCTATGTAAGAGAGAAAGGCATTCATGTCAGCTCCCCTAGGCAATTTTACACGATCTTTAGAAGTGCGCTCCCCACGGGCCTTAAGCGAATCCCCGGGGGTACGCTTTTTGCTTATCGCCCTTGCTCTGGGATTTTTAACCCTCTTTCTCGGCATCCCACTGCTCGAAGTTTTTTCCAAAGCTTGGGAACAGGGATGGCCCGCTTACTTTGAAGCAATTCGAGAGCCCGAAACTTTCTCCGCCATTCGCCTAACTTTGATCACTGCCGCCATCGCGGTTCCTCTCAATACCTTCTTTGGCATCAATGCGGCCTGGGCCCTGACCAAGTTTCAATTTAGAGGAAAAAACTTTCTACTTACCTTAATTGATATTCCATTCAGCATCTCTCCGGTAATTTCAGGTATGATCTTCGTGCTGTTGTTTGGAGCCCAAGGCCTACTCGGTCCCTGGCTAAGCGAGCATGATCTTAAAATTATTTTCACCCCGGTTGGCATTGTGCTGGTCACACTCTTTGTTACTTTTCCCTTCGTAGCTCGAGAACTTATCCCAGTTATGCAAACTCAAGGAAAAGATGAAGAAGAAGCGGCGATCACCCTGGGGGCCGGCGGCCTGACGACCTTTTTTAAAGTCACCCTCCCCAACATCAAGTGGGGACTGCTTTACGGAGTCATTCTTTGTAATGCCAGAGCCATGGGAGAGTTTGGCGCTGTTTCCGTCGTCTCCGGCCACATTCGAGGCCTGACCAACACTATGCCCCTACAGGTAGAAATTCTTTACAACGAATATCAATTCGTACCCGCCTTTGCTGTGGCCTCCTTGCTCGCCTTGCTTGCTTTAGTCACCTTGCTTGCTAAGGGTTGGATTGATTGGCGTTCCCATTCCAAGGGAGCAAAGTTTTAAAAAAAGCTTCTACCCTTATCTAAGTTTTCTTTTTTTCAACCCAAGAAAATTATTTTTCGCACAAAAAAAGCCCAACTCCCACCGCCGGGAATCGGGCTTTTTGCTTTGAAACACTCAGGTCGTTTTTATCGACTACTGATTGACCCACCATTTTATTGCCACGCTGAGCGAAGAGGGCGGTGCAGCGACCAAAATGCCCGTCTTACCTGCCGCTGTTTTAAAGGCTAAGGCCTTGCCAGGAAACAGCAAGGATAGATCGGCCACCGGGCTACCCTGCTCTGGAGCAGCCTCCTCGTAGACCTGATCTAAGAACTCAACCTGTTCTCCCTCACCCAGATCATTGACCTCTTCGTAAAAACCTTGGTCGATGACCTTAAATAAGGTGGTTCGATAATGACTTCCTTCCCAAAGCAATCCCATTGGAATCAGACCTTGAGCCTCATCAGAAGCCGGAGACAGAAGTAGAGTGGTCTGCTGCTCGGTGCTGTAATAGAAGGCATCTATGTGAGCTTGAACAGACATGGGGTTGGGCTCGGCGTCTTCAACCGAATAAACCTCACCTTTCGTAAAATTAACAAAAGCGCCCTCTTGAGGCCCGAGGTTGGCATTCCGCAAGGAAGTGCTGTATTGCAACACAGGCCTACGATAGTGAACAGTGACCTGAAGAGGCTCACTGCTTCCACCCGCCTGATCTTTCACTACAAAAACAAAACTTTCCGTCTCTCCATCTGCCTTGCTGTCAAGGCTGGAGGAAAACTCATACTTGAATCCCCCTTCGCTCTCCTCCCCTACGTCCGTAATGGACTGATTCTCACCTTGAGAAGAAACGATGCTAAGCTCTGAAAAACCCTCAGGGGTAGACAACAAGACAACGATCGAGAAACTGCCTTGCGGCTGAATCACCACAGTGCGCTCTAACTTTCCCTCTGCCAGCGAAACAGTAGGCAACACCAAGTTTTCGGAAGGAATCTCTCCAACGCCTCCACTAGTATCCTCGTTAGACGCGGGAGGATTTAGCTCACCACCATTGCTACTGCCACCACCGCAACCGACGGTAGACAAAACCCCCAATACCAAAGACAGACCCAGAATTTTATTTTTCCAACATTGCATGTTCGACACTCCTTAATATTCTCCTAAATCATTACCGACCCATGCCGACCTGATACGGTGACTCAGGTTGACATCCTTCCGCACGGCACTGTTATCGGTAGCTTGACACTAAAATTGCTACTGATGTGGTCTGTACTCCCTAAAAAAAATCCTCTAGAGATAAAAATCATGAATTTTTAGGAAATGATTTCATACATTTATCCCGTCTCCAGCTTAACGATCAATTTTTTTTAAGAAAAAAAACTTTTTGTTTTCAAGCAATTAAAAAACAACGCCCTACCATCCGGCTCTTCATAAAAATCGTGGTACGTTTATTGCTTAATAATTTCCTGGGTTAAGGAAAAGAAGGGATACAAACCATGAATCCAATTGCCTATGCGTTAAAGCGGTTTCGCGAAAAACAGGGCGTTACCCAACTTGAATTGTGTAAAAAAACTCGGGGCCTAGTGAACATCAGCACCATCAAGCGACTCGAGAGCGGCCAAGAAATCAACCCTACATTCAAAACACTTGAGGCTCTGCGCCAAGCCTTGGAAATATCACCCATCGATTGGTACTACAGTATTTTTCTCAGCAGCCACGTTCAAAAGATCGCCAGTACCGATCTGGCCAGACAACAAGAAGAAACCTCCCCTCTACCTTTACCCTCTCTCTTTTCAGCCCAATGCATTTCAGGGCTTCAAGGGAATTTACCCGTAGGGGAACAGGCCCTCGTTTTGTGTTCTCACCAACATCCACAAAAAAATGATTTAGTACTTTGCGTCAATGACAGCGGGGCAACCGAAATCAAACGCTTCGATCCCCTCACCGAGTCCTCAACGGAAGCTCGATGGCGCATTGAAGCTGTATTCAATCCCTAAGAATTATTTTCTCCTGAGATAGAGCAAAAATCGTAG
>DALYDW010000180.1:0-902 GCA_031972915.1 bacterium | reverse complement strand
TAGTTTAGAGCTTTCTTTTCCGAGAGCTAGTGGTCTTGGGTAAAGAGTGTGCTGCAAGAATTTCGCGAATCGGTACATAAGGGCTACTTGTGCTGATTAAAAAATAAAAAGAAGGCAGCTTGGGGGGGAGCATCTCGGGATACCGACTCACATAAGCCTGATAACTCGTCCTCGCTAAAGCTCGCAAACTCATGGACAAGCCTTCATTGCGATGTCGTTGGATGCTCTCCTCGAGAATCTCTGCTAACTTACCTCTATCGATCGAACCATGAACCGTCACTTTCACGAAGGGAGTATTTTCCAAAAGGTGGGCGATCTCTGGGTAATGATTTCCATAGTTATTGGCGATACTAATAAGGCTTTCCAATCTCATTCTTTGTTGAGGAGGCATCGGCTTGAAATAACGCTCATAAACCAATTCGGCAACCTCCCTTGGCGTCACCTTGCCTGTTGCTTCTATTTCTCTGCCCAAGCAATTGAGTGCGGCCCTAAAGTATTCGAACAATTGTTCACGAGAAACAACGTGATGCTGTTTTCGAATTATCGGAGAGTCGAATAACCGGGTACTGGTCTCGGCATCTTTCCATGCCCAAGCCTTAAAAGCTGCATCATTCATTGAATCTGGGTTGGATTGTCGTTGTCGATAAACACGATGAGCCTCTCTCAATACTTGAGACTCGCGTAATCTTCTTTCGGGATGCGTCGACTCTAACTCTCCAAGAATTTCAAAGACACATGCCCTAGCCAAAATGATATCCGAAGGCGTGGTTTGCGCACTCGAAAACTCTGACCGAGAAGAAGTAGCCCCCTCTCTCATCATGGGTGAACCCTCGAGAGGAGGACTCGAACACTTTAAGCGTACCGTTGTTTTGGGACCCGCTCCTGAATCGGAGCCACTTGCC
>DALYDW010000179.1:0-4624 GCA_031972915.1 bacterium | reverse complement strand
AACCAGAAATTCTCTGGGATATCTCCATGGATACGTCCGATCCAGAAAAGGCCTTTCAAACACGTATGGAATTTTGGAATCGCTTTCCTTCCCTGCCCGCCGTAAGGTCGGGACAAATTCACTACTTCAATATCGAAAAAATGCGCGCCGTTCCTAGCCTACCCGACGCATTCGCAGAACTCTATCAAATGGCCCACCCTTCATCGCCTTAAATTGCAATGTTTCAATGTCTGAAACGACAAAAGGCTCACATCCTAAGATGTGAGCCTTTTTAAACCCTGGAGTGGAGGCCAACCTCAAAGGCTACCCCACTCGCCAAAAACTTATTCAGCGTCCTGCTGTTGTTTTTGGACAATCGCCTCTGCCAAGGAAGCGGCGATACCATTCAAAAACTGTGTTTTAGTGGTATTCCCAAACATAGCGTGAATCACACCATTAATTTGGGTCAAATCCTCGGTGGTTTTACCAAACAAGGCATCCTCAAGGTCACGGGCATTGAAAATTGCATTTTCAACGCCTGCCAAATTGGAGGCCAACTTCGAGGCATTTGTAATCCGCTCGAAATACACTTTAGCATCGGCAAACTTGACACCCACGCCCGATCCAATCCCAATGGCCGCCTTGGTCGCCTTGTCGTCTTGATTAAATAACTTACCAAAGACATAAAGCTGCTGCGCCTGCGCCGTGGCAGGTAATACTTGGCCGTTGATCACCACTTGGTCGGTGTCGACGTCGAATTGACCGTCAGTATTTTGGTCCACCAGCTTAATCGTCGAAAGCCCAAGATCCACGCCGTCTTTTTGCTTAGACTCGTCGGATTGTAAAAGTGCGTTGGAAACCTGAAACTCAATCGTCGCTTTTTTAGCGCTTACTTCAGACATTTTCTTCTTCTCCTTTTTCACCCCAGAGGAGTGATTTCTGGGATTTCGATATTCAACTCAGATAAACCTACAAGCAAAAGACGTGCCATGATAAATAAAATACAACTCTTTGCTTTTATTTGATTTTTATATGAGCCCCCTAAACCCACTGGGGGTATTCTCCCCATTTTTGTCTCCAAACCGCCCGGGTTGTGGCTTTGAGACGACATCCCAGAGGCCCAGAAGCTACTTCAAATCTAGACCGGATCCCACGTGACGCCTTGGCCAGACTGCCCCAGCTAACCTCGCAAAAAACCAGCGTCTTCAAATGTTCGTATCCTGCCGGACACACCTCAAAAAAAAGGCAACCCTCTCTCGAAGATTGCCCCAACACAAAAGTAAACTCGGCTAAAGGCTACTGAATCGCGGTAAGCAAAGACTGAAACATTCCCTGCATCAACGCCGCTGGACTTTCCACTCCTGCATAGGTCAAGGCGCTGTAGAGGTCTGTAATAGCCTGGGCATCCTCACCCAAGAATGCTAGATCTAGGGAGCAAGAATCGTTGATCGCGCCTTTCTGGATTCCTTGCGAAGCAACGCTGATCCTGTCGAAGTAGTAAGCACCCACGGTACGAAGGTTAAACCCCGCCAAAGACTCTCCACCCAGAGTCGAAAGGGGCAAACCCAAGGCACCAAACAAGGCAAGCCGCGTCTCAAATGCCTTTACCTCTTTGCCATTGATGAAAACTTTATCTGTCTGATCGAAATACCCCAATTTCCCCCCCTTGGGGTTATCCTGGATCTTAACCTGGGTTAGCCCTTTGGAATCAGCCTTTTCATCAACGAGACTTTTGCTTTTATCCTGCAACACCTTGTTCAAAACTTGAAATTCAACCACCGCTGGGTCTGCTTTTTTTACCTTGTTCGACATAAACTTTTCTCTCCTTGTTAACAAAAACTGGGCGAATCCGGTTGGCCCCGATACTTGCATAGAAAGCAAGAGTCATGCCAAACCAACCAAGCTAAAACCCATTGATTTTAAAGGGCGGAATTTAAAACAACCCCCAAGGTGCGGGTTTCGCCCCCCAACACCACTAGCTGCTGCGCAAAAAATTGAGGAGTCTTCCCCACACTCAAACCACAATCCCATCCTTCTATTGACCCTCCAAGAGGATTCTGTCAGGAGCTTTTTTTGCACAGGGACCTTTGCAAAGGTGCCAAGGTTCTCAAGGTTCTTATTCAAGGCTTTTTTATGCATGTCTCTCACCCGGTTCCCCTTTATGTCTGGGTACTCCTTAACACCTTTATCTTTGGCATGTTGATGCTCGACCTTTTGGTCTTTCACCGCAAAAGCCATGTGATCAAGGTACGAGAGGCTCTCACCTGGAGCGTCGTTTGGATTGCCCTCGCCCTCGCCTTCAACGGTGGCATTCATTACTTCTTGGGCCATGAAGCGGCAATGAAGTTCCTCGCCGGATATCTGGTGGAAAAATCCTTGAGCGTCGACAATCTCTTCGTCTTTCTCCTCTTGTTTGGTTATTTTCAAGTACCCACTCAGTACCAACACAAGGTACTGTTTTGGGGCATCTTCGGCGCCTTGGTGATGCGCGGTGTTTTTATCTTTGCGGGCATTACCCTCATCGCCAAATTTCACTGGGTCATGTACATCATGGGGGCCTTTCTAGTATTTACAGGAGTAAAGTTCGCCTTCGAACAAGAAAAAGAAATCCATCCCGAAAAAAATCCCTTACTCCGACTGTTTCGCAAGTTTATTCCGACCACTTCCACTTACGAGGGAGACCGTTTTTTTGTAAAACGAGCTGGCAAATGGTTGGCCACACCGCTTTTCGTGGTACTCCTGATCATCGAAACCACCGACGTCATCTTCGCCATCGACTCTGTTCCTGCTGTATTAGCCATCACGCTGGATCCCTTTATCGTATTTAGCTCCAACGCCTTCGCCATTTTGGGACTCAGAGCGCTCTACTTCGCCCTGGCGGGCATGATGGAAAAATTTCATCACTTGCACTATGGCCTGGCAGCTATCTTAATTTTTATCGGAGTAAAAATTGGTCTACAAGACCTCTTCCATTTTCCCCTATGGGTCGCGCTGGGCTTCATTGCACTTTCCCTAACTCTATCTGTCGTGGCTAGTTGGCTTTGGCCGCAAGCCCCTGACAAAACAATCAACGTGGTCGCCGAACCTCCAGCGGCACCTCCGGCAGCACCTTCTGCATAGGAAACTTGGGACTTAATTGAAATCTTGATGGCGCGGCCCAACATTACCCGATAGACTCCACTCGAGGTCTGGGTAGGGCCCATTGTATTCTTCCTTGGAGGAACATCATGAGCCGCGCTCAATATTTCCCTCTATTCAGTACCCCAAACCCGCTTTCAGAACCTCAGCACCCATTCCCCACAAACCCCTTTCAAAAAAACTCTTCACTAAAACTACTTTATCCCGTTCGATGGGTTGCCCCTTTAAGCTCCCACGCAAGCATGATGGAAAACCACGCCCGCACCTGGCTCCGAGAAAATGGTATTCTCGAAGGCAAAGAAATGGAGGAGAAGTTTGAAAAGCTGAGCGTTGGAGAGTACGCCAATGGTCCCTTTCCCCACGCCAATCCGTCTCGGGCCGTAGTGATCACCAAATTCTTAGCTCTATGGATTTTTTACGACGATATCATCGAAGAAAAAGACGATGGTCTCGAAGCCATTCTTTTTGAGGCCATTGCTGGTAATTTAAACCCAAAAAGCTGTAAGCATCCCCACCTTAAATGTTGGGCGCAGTTGGGACACGATTACGCCAAAGTCATGAGCCCTCGATGGCGACAACGCCACGCCCAACGTTTCGTTGAGTGGATTCGCTCTGTCCGTGAAGAATCCCAGGCTGCCCAGCATTTTCGCGACACAGGACTCTATCCAAATTCAGCCCAACACCTTGAACGACGACGCCTTAACATTGGCAATCTCCCCAATTTGGATTTTCTCGAATATCAAATGGAACAAGAACTCCCCGAAAATATCTGGGAAGATCCCGACTTTCGACACATCGAAGATCTCGCCGCCGAAGTCGTAGCCATTACCAACGACCTATTTGGCTTTTCAAAAGATCGTTCTTTACGCTGGTGCAATCTTGTCCCCTGCTTGGCCCAAGAATTTAGACTTCCCCTGGAATCAGCTTTCCAATGGAGCATCGATCTGCACAATGCCCGAATACGGCAAATTCAAGAGCAAGAAGAAACATTGCTGAACAAATACCACAACGACACCCAGCTTCCGCTTTGGCTGCAAGGTATGCACCACGTACTCTACGGTTTTGCCCGATGGCACCAACGAGCTCCGCGCTATCGTTGTTGCCACCAACTTTTGCCTGGCCAAGAGATCCGACTTCGTTTGGGTTTTTTTAAATAAAAGGGTGCCTAAGTCACACTAACATTAAACTAAAAAACTTATCCAAAAATTATTAAGCAACTTGCCAAGAAACACTCCGATGGATTACTAAGCTTCAAAAATAAAATCAGTTGTCGACATCTCAAGGGTCGCCTTGTGGAGTTTGTATCCGGGTAGGGTGGATACCTCTCCATTTCGTCATTTTCTAATGCATACCTATGCGGAGGGTATTCTATGGGTCTTTTTGCCGTTTTACCTAAAAACGAAAGCTTAATTTCCACTCAACCCAAGATCTTGAGTGCCACGGCAACCAAGACCCCCTTCGACCCCCGAGCCCTCAGCGCCGAACTAGAACATCAACTGCAACAACT
>DALYDW010000178.1:2096-4633 GCA_031972915.1 bacterium | reverse complement strand
AAACTCAGCAAGATAAAAAAAGAAAGCTTGATGGATTTCATGGGGATTTCACAAACCGGGCGCGACTATGGGCCAGGTATCCTTTAAGGGTCAAGGGCAAAGGGGCTTATTCGTCTCCCTCCCCCATTAAAAGATATTTTTCAATAAAGGGCTGTAGATCCCCATCGAGGACCCCGTCTGCATTGCCGGCCTCCCACTGGGTACGGTGATCCTTCACTAGTTTGTAGGGGTGCAAAACGTAGGAACGAATTTGAGATCCCCATTCGATTTTCTTTTTGGTGGATTCAACGGCTTCTTGTTCTGCGCGACGTTTTTCTAATTCTTTTTCGTAGAGCCGAGACCGCAAGACCTTCATGGCGGTCTCTTTATTGCGGTTTTGCGACCGCTCCGATTGACACTGCACCACGGTATTGGTCGGAAGGTGAGTGATACGGACGGCGGTGTCGTTTTTTTGAACATTCTGCCCCCCCTTGCCTCCAGCTCGGTAAGTGTCGATACGCAAATCTCCGGGGTTAATTTGAATATCGATGGTGTCGTCCACCTGGGGCGAAAGAAATACCGAGGCAAAAGAAGTATGTCGTCGCTTATTGGCGTCAAATGGAGAAATCCTCACCAAGCGATGCACTCCCGACTCAGCCTTGAGGTAACCATAGGCATAATCCCCCTCAATGCTTAAAGTAACACTTTTGTATCCAGCTTCTTCTCCAGGACTCATATCGATAATTTGCGTTTGATAACCCCGACGTTCTGCATAACGAAGGTACATTCGGGTGAGAATTTGGGCCCAATCGCAAGATTCGGTGCCACCCGCACCCGCGTTAATCGTGAGGATGGCCCCAAGACGGTCCTCGGGTTGGCTCAACATCAGGCGAAACTCCGCCTCCTCCAGAGCCTGCTCCAACTCGACGAGCTTTTGCTCGGCCTCGGCCCTATCGGAATCGGCACCGCTGTCTTCGGCAAATTCGTCGAGAATTTGAGCTTCTTCAAAAAGCACCTCTAGTTTTTTGAAATTTTGGACCTGGGTCCGGGCGGCATCTAATTCTTGATGAAGACTTTTTGCTCGCACCGCGTCGTCCCAAAACTCGGGTTGGGCCGATTCTGCCTCAAGCTCAACGACACGCTTGTTTTGACTTTCCGGGTCAAAGACGCCTCCGCAAATGAGAGAGTTTTTCTTGAAGCTGAGCTAACTGATTTTGAAATTCCTTAGACATGGCGACCTTCTTTCTTTTGGATGGCAGCTCGTAGCATCGCCAAAACAGAAAATAAAGCTGAAAGCCAGGCGACGAAATCCCCCCAACGAAGATAAAAGGTCTTCATTCCATAGAGAGGCAATTCGGTAAAAAAATCTTCTCGGGTGTACATTCCTCCCTGCCAAAGCACACGCCCCCAAGGATCGACCAGCGCACTCAAACCCGTGTTGGTAGCCCTCACCACCGCACGTCCCGTCTCAACCGCACGCATCTGAGAATAGGCTAAGTGCTGATAGGCCGCGCTCGAATAACCATACCATGCATCGTTCGTTAGATTGACCAGAGCCACAGCTCCAGCCTGCACCATCTCTCGAGAAATATAAGGAAAAATATCCTCGTAACAGATCAACACCCCCAGCAGAAATTCTTCATAACGAATGGGCCGAAAACTCTCTCCCGGAACGATATTTCCCACCTCGGCCACCAACTTGCGGGCAAAAAACAAAAATTCTTGGTAGGGCACGTATTCCCCAAAAGGAACCAGCTCTTTCTTATGGTAGTAGTCGAAAATCTGCCCTTCAGGTCCCACCAGCAGCGCCGAGTTATGCACATTGCGCCGCTCTTGCAGTGTATTTCCCTTACTCTTACGCGTCATCGCCCCCAAAAGTAGACGAGATTCCCTCTGACCAAAACTCAGGGCAATTTTTTCGGAATCGTAGGGAACGGCAAAAGGTAAAGAAGCCTCGGGCCACAAAATCAAGCGCGCCCCCTGTTGTTCTAAACGCTGAGTCCCTTCGGCGTAACCCGCCAAGATCTCTTGGGCCATGAGCCTATTCCATTTGTCTTCTTGGGCCACATTACCCTGAACAATTCCCAAGGGAATTCGCCCCACAGGTTGGGCTTGGGGCGCCGACAAACGTAGCCAGCCCAAGACAAGTGTTGCTAACAACAGGCCAGCCACTGGCAATAAAGGCCATGTTTTTTTTAAAGATAAAGTCGAAGTCGATCGATTTTTCCACAGAGAAAAAATGCAATTTAAGCTCTCATTGCAAAGCAAGAGAAGAAAGGTCAAACCGTAGGCACCATAAACAGAAGCCCCCTGTAAGAGTGGAAGAAAGCCGACCTGAGAATAGCCTAATTGGCTCCAAGGATAGCCACCCGCCGGCCAATAATGCCGCAGATATTCACACGCGACCCAAAAGCAGGGCCTTAACCACAACACCCCTACCCCGAGACGACGAGCCGTCCAATCGCTCAGAGGAAAAATCACCGCGAACAAGGTGGAGAGAATCACCATCAACAGAGCGAACACCCCCATGCTGAGCGGCCCACTGAGCCCACCGAAAT
>DALYDW010000178.1:294-2083 GCA_031972915.1 bacterium | reverse complement strand
CCGCCACAAAAGCGAGAGTAAAGGCCCGTCGGCCCCCAAGCCCCTCTAAGGCCCGAAACAGGGGAACCCAACAAAAAAACGCTAAGAACCCCAAAGAAGGCAGGATCCAAGAGCCAAAACGCGCAGGATAACTCAAAGCTGCCAAACTACCGCTTAAAATTGCAAGGATCCATCCCATGGATAATGCCCCTGTTGCGACAAATACTTTAAGTATTTTCTCTCTTTTTTCTCAAAAATCTTTGCGTCCTCAAGTCCCTTTTCATGATCCAAACCTTGAAGGTGCACCAAACCATGCACCGCGAGACGTAGAATTTGAGCGTTTAAATTTCGACCCGCCCGTTTGGCTTGTTGGCGGGCCATAGCCGTAGCGATAAAAATCGACCCTAAATGCCAAGGCCCCTCTTTAAAAGGAGCCTGAATATCCACGGGGAAAGACAAAACGTCAGTCGTTTTATCTTTGGCTCGATATTCGCGATTGAGCTTTTGTAAAGTTTTCTCTCCCGTAAGATGCAACTCGATCCATGCGCGCTCCACCTTGGCATAGGCACAAAGCACACGCAACGCCCGACGGAGGCTAACAATACGCACAGGAGAGTTACTACGGTGGTAAATTTCTAAGGGCATGGCATCAGGCTCCAGAAGTGGACCGAGGAGCCACTTTTTTCAACGGGGTCACAGTGGCACGATTGTCTCGTTTTTTTTCCAAACCTTCTGGATAAGCAATGCGCTGGTGGTAAATCCCAACTAAGACACGAGTAAAGGTCTCTGCGATACAATGAAGATCACGCAAAGTCATGTCACATTCGTCCAGCTGCTCTTCGATAAAATTGTTATTGATGATCTGCTGAACCTTGGTCTGAATTTTTTGGGGAGTTTTTTCTACTAAAGAACGCACGCTAGCCTCCACTCCATCTGCCAATAAAATAATGCCAGCCTCTCGAGTCTGAGGACGAGGCCCTGGGTATTTGTAGAGTTTTTCATCGACAGGGGTATCCTTCCCCTCGTTGAGCTTGAGCGCCTTGTTGTAAAAGAAAGAAATTAATTTTGTCCCCTGATGCTGAGGAATAAAATCAGAAATTTTTTGGGGAAGCTTGTATTCCCTAGCCAATTCCAAACCATCCTTGACATGAGAAGCGATAATCAAGGCCGACATGGACGGAGACAAGGAATCATGCCGGTTCACTCCATCGGTTTGATTTTCGATGAAGTAAGCTGGCTTACGCATTTTTCCGATATCGTGAAAGTAACTTCCTACCCGAGCCAACAGCGGATTGGCACCGATTTGCGCCGCCGCTGCCTCGGACAATACTGCCACCAATTGAGAGTGGTGGTAAGTGCCAGGAGCCTTGACAATCATGTCGCGCAATAAGGGATGGTTGAGATTTCCCAACTCTAACAATTGAATATCGGTCACATAATGAAAAATTCCTTCAGCGATGGGCGCCATCACCATCACGAAGATCGAAGCGAGAATCCCCCCAAAAAAACCCATGACCATACTTGAGCTGACCTCAGCGACACTAAAAACATCGGTCACGCTGACCACCGTAATTAGCTTGATGGCCAAGATCACCATAGAACTCACCACCCCCACCAACAAACCAGCTCGCAAAATCGCGGTTCGACGGTCCACACGGGCCATGGCTGCAGCCGCAACAATACTCGACATCAAAAAGTAAATACTCAAATCTAAATCACCCTGCAGAAACATCCCCGTAAGAGCGCTCAACACAATGGCAAATACCAAGGCAATTTCCGAATTGAGCAAATAACGGGTCAGCATCGCTCC
>DALYDW010000178.1:0-284 GCA_031972915.1 bacterium | reverse complement strand
CCGCCACTGGTATGGCGTAGTACAAAGACTGCACCGAAACTTCGTAGGGAAAAAAGTCGGTCAAGGCACTAGAAAAGGCAGCGGCAATGCGAACCGAGAACAATACTAAAATTAAATTTCCCCCTAAAAAATAAAGATCTTTTTTGGTCGGGTTAAACTTTCGAATGAACATTCTCGAAAAAACATAGGTGACTAGAATCAGCAAAAAAACAAACAGCGCCGTCCCCATAAACTTGAGAGTAAAACTGGTTTCCGATTTTTGCTTTTGGATGGCTTGCAAAATC
>DALYDW010000177.1:3745-4662 GCA_031972915.1 bacterium | reverse complement strand
ATCCACACGACTCATTTGTCCGGCACCAATGCCTAAGGTTTGATTTTCACGAGCGTAGACGATGGCGTTGCTCTTAACGTGCTTCACTACACGCCAAGCAAAATCGAGGGCGCGAATTTCTTCGGCGCTCGGCGCCCGACGCGTTACCACCTTGGCATCAGCGGCCGAAACCAACTGAGTGTCCCGCTCTTGAATCAAATATCCACCCACGACCTTTTTCATATCCCAACCGGTAATTTCGTAACGACGAATCGGCAGGGTTTTTAGTAAACGAATATTCTTCTTTTGTTTTAGCAATTCCAAAGCCTCGGGTTCGTAGTCAGGCGCGATAATGCACTCGTAAAATCCCTCGGAAATTTTTTGCGCCGCCGCCAAACTAAGTTCTCGATTGAAGGCCATGATGCCACCGAAGGCACTCACCGGATCACAAGCCAACGCCAGGTTTAAAGCTTCTGCCACGGAATTTTTTGAAATCGCCACACCACAAGGATTGGAATGCTTCACAATCACGCAAGCGGTCTCTTCAAATTCTTTGACCGTCTCTAGAGCTCCATCGAGATCCAACAAGTTATTAAAAGATAGTTCTTTACCGTGAAGTTGCCGTGCATTGCCAAGACAAGGCTCATCATGCCAAGCCTCCGCATAGTAAGCGGCTCGCTGATGGGGATTTTCTCCATAACGAGGTTCAAAAATTTTATTGAGTTGTAAATTTAACACCCGAGGAAACATCTCTCGTTCAGGATGCGAAACCGGCTGTGACAACGCTGTAAGATAATTACTAATGGCGCCGTCATAAGCCGCGGTATGGGTAAAAACCTTGGCGGCCCATTCAAAACGCCGTTCACGCGGCACCGTCATGCCGTGGTTGTGCAACTCCATTTTGAGTTTGTCGTAGTCGGCAGGATCAACCACCACCG
>DALYDW010000177.1:0-3735 GCA_031972915.1 bacterium | reverse complement strand
TCATATGTGGTCTGGTCTACTGTGATTCTGTCATTGTCCACTCGCCAAAAATCTGCTGTGAAAACAAATATGCTATTGGCCTGTGTGGTTACACTGGCACCATCTGTGACTCTGACCACAAATTCAAAATTCTTTGCCGCCGCACGCAACATGGAGGGTCCACCAATATCGATATTTTCGATAGCCTCTTCGAAAGCAACCTCAGGCCGAGCTACGGTTTTCTCAAACGGATACAAGTTGACCACTACCAAATCGATGGGGCGGATCCCCTGTTGCTCCATGGCCTGACGATGTTCGGCCCGATCGCGCAACGACAAAATACCCCCATGAATCTTGGGGTGTAGCGTTTTGACCCGTCCGTCCATCATCTCGGGAAATCCCGTATAAGTTTCGACAGGCAACACGGGAATAGCATTTTCTCTCAGTAGTTTTTCGGTTCCTCCCGTGGAAAGAATTTCGACCCCTTGCTCTGCAAGGTATCGGGCCAAATCGACGATGCCAGTTTTATCGGAGACGCTCAAAAGCGCCCTTTGTATTTTCTCCATGACCTTATCTCACTCCTTAACGCAAAATCAGACCGGCTCCGCCGATCAGGCTACTTAAATCTTCATCGGTAAAACGAATACCC
Source organism: bacterium (assembly GCA_031972915.1). Classification (GTDB taxonomy): domain Bacteria; phylum UBA10199; class UBA10199; order DSSB01; family DSSB01; genus DALYDW01. The sequence continues at coordinate 3,107 of DALYDW010000177.1, read as the reverse complement.
GCGCCCATAAACCAATCGGGACTCATTTTCTCACCCGTAATTTCGTTGGTTCCACCCAGTAGGTAGGTTCCCCCTGTCATGTAAATCGACCTCGTCACATTTAATTCTGCGGCCGCTTTTAAAGAGGGACCTTCATTGCCAAAATTATATCCATCTAAACGAACCGTCACCGGCCCTTTGCTATAATCGAGACCGACACCGCCCGTACTTTCGATCAAGCCACCACGCAAGGTAAAATCGCTAAATTGCTTGGCCAACTGAGCATTAAAACGAACATCGTTTTGAGACTGGGTTTCTCGAGTCACTGTGGTAATCACCCCGTCTGTATCGAAGGTCTCCCGCTGAGTGGAAGTCCCCACGGGGGCATCGGGATTATAAACCACTCCAAACATGAAGTACTTATCGGGATGGGTAGATAGCTTCAGGTTGAAATAGTTTTTAAAGTTGTCGGTATTTCCCAGGTACTCAAGATGATAGTCCACCGTCGCTTGCAATCGTCCCACCGGTCTGGTCAGCGTTTTTACATCTTCCAAAATATCGTTTACCTGATCGACCGTAGTATCATCGTTGATCAAGCGGCCCAAAGTCCCCTCGTTAGAATTGAGCTTGCCCGCGATTTCTGAAATCCGCTCCAAAGCTACCTCAACATCTTCGCCCCGCTCCTGAGCCAGATTTCTAAGATCAGAACTTAAGGCTGCGAGATTTTCTAAAATGACGTTGAGATTTTGCGCGTTAGAACCGCTGTTGGCCGCCAAGGCCCCCGAAATTTTTTCAAAATTTTCCAAAATTTGAGACAAGTGAGATTTTTCACTCACCGTATAAGTTTTGATGGCCCCTGTAATTTCTTTGAGGTCTTCGGTTAAATCTTTCAGATCCCGCGCCAACTCTTGGTAATCCGCTGGTGGGCGTACTCGAGTCAAAGTACTCCCTTCGGTCAAGGCACCTGCCTGAGCATTGCCCGGATAAATTTCTAAGTAAGTATCTCCAAGAACTCCTCGGGTTCGAATTTCAGTAGAAGCGCCCTCATCAAGTTTAACGTCGTTACGTAATTCTAACTCCACTCGAGCCTTTTGATCGGAGGTCAACTCAACCTCTCGAACAAAACCCACGGGAATTCCCGCGATTTGCACGGGAGTCTTGCGCGTGACCCCCTCGGCGCTATCGATCAAAAGGTAAATACGATAGGTTCCTCCGGGGGTGAACCCCAATTGGCTGACGTCCAAGGTAAGATAGGCCGTCACCACTAGAATCAACAGGATGAAAAGCCCCACCTTGGCTTCGGTGGAAATTTTTTTCTTCATGCTTGTCCTATCCAATAAATCCCTCGGAAGCCCTGCCCGCTAAAAATCTTTGCACAAAGGGATGAGAGGAGCCTCGAAACACCTCAGGAGGTCCTTGTTCCAAAATTTGTCCCTCATGGAGCATGGCAATCTTGTCGGCATACCGAAGGGAAGCTTGAATGTCATGACTGACTACGATCGTGGTTAAATTGAATTGGTTTTGCGTTCGCACAATCAGCTTATCTACAGAATCTGTCAGCAAGGGATCCAAACCCGTTGTGGGTTCGTCGTAGAGGATGATCTTGGGTTCTAAGATCAAAGCTCGAGCCAAGCCAACCCGTTTACGCATACCCCCGCTCAACTCTGAAGGCCACTTGGGACCTACCCCTTTTAATCCCACTTGAGAAAGCATTTCTTCGACTCGACTTTGGATTTCGGCTTCGGAAAGTGAAGTGTGTTCCCGCAAAGGAAAGGCCACATTTTCAATCACGTTCATCGAATCAAATAAAGCGGCGTTCTGAAACAACATCCCAAAGCGTTTGCGAAATTGTGTGCGCTGTGTGTCGGGCATGGCTAAAAAATCCTGATCTTCTATCCAAACCTTCCCAGCATCGGGCTTGACGAGCCCCAAGATGATCTTGAGCAAAACACTTTTTCCCTCACCAGACCGGCCGATGATATGAGTGATGCGACCCGAGGGAATTTCCAAACTCAGGTCTTGCAAAACCCGCTGTTCACCGAAGGATTTTTGGATAGATTCCAAGCGAATCATGCTTCATCCCTGAGAAGGAAAAATCTGCAACAACCAGGTGGCCAAGAAGTAATTCACAATCAATACGGTTACCGATCCCGCCACCACCGCTGCCGTTGTACTCAAACCCACGCCTTCGGCTCCCCGCGTGGTGCGGTAACCCTTGTAGCAGGCCACCAAGCTCACCAAAAAACCAAAGACGATGGCCTTCAAAAAGCCCTGAAAAAAATCCTCGGGATCCACGATGCTGCGATAGCGGTAGAGATAAGGGCCCTCAGGAATCTGCAAGAGGTAGATGGAGACCAAGTAAGCCCCCAATAAACCGAAGGCGTTGAAAACCATGGTGAGCAAGGGAAGCATAACCGTGGTGGCCGCCACCCTGGGTACCACCAAATAATTCAGAGGATTTACAGCCATACTGCGTAGCGCATCTACCTGCTCGGTCACTACCATAGTGCCGATTTCAGCGGCCATGGCACTTCCGGCCCGGGCGACGATCATCAAAGCAGTAAATACTGGCGCCAATTCTCGACTCAAGGCGATGCCCACCGTGGATCCCACCAGACTTTCGGCATTGAACAAACGAAATGCCGACCCGGTTTGCAAGGCAAACACCATCCCAGAAAACAATCCCACCAACAAAATAATGAATGTCGACCTGACACCAATTTTCATCATCTCATTAAAAAATACCCGCACACGAAAAGGGCCCACAAAAGCCCAACGCAAAGTGCGCCACACAAAGGTGCCAAACTCACCCAAACCCTGCACCGCTACCATGAAGGGATGTCCCACTCCGCCCAAGAGGCGTCCCAACCAGGGGTTCTCGTCGATCCACGATTGCAGCCAAGTCATGGTCTTGCCCTTTCTTCTCGATATTCTCGAGGAACCCGAGCGGCTACCCCGCAAAAGAGTTCATAAGCGATGGTTTTTGCCCAGGAGGCTACCGTCTCTGCGGGAAGGCCTGGTCCCCACAGGGTCGCTTCGTCACCGAGCTCCACCTGCGGAAGATCAGTGACGTCTACCATCGTGAGATCCATGCAAACTCGCCCCGCCACCGGAACTCGCTGGCCGCG
>DALYDW010000176.1:3078-4746 GCA_031972915.1 bacterium | reverse complement strand
CGCCGGTATCGATGTTTTTGATATCGAAATTCAAGAACGGGACCCCGATAAACTCATCGACATTGTCGCCTCTTTGGAGCCTACTTTTGGTGGCATCAACCTCGAAGACATCAAGGCGCCCGAATGTTTTGCCGTAGAACAGGCCCTCACCCAGCGGATGAAAATTCCGGTATTTCACGACGACCAACACGGCACGGCCATCATCACTAGTGCCGCGTTGCTCAACGCTCTTGAGCTTTCGGGACATGATCCCAAAAAAGTGAAGGTAGTCTTTTTGGGAGCAGGCGCGAGCGGCGTGGCCTGTGCCCGTATGTTCATGAAAGTTGGCATTCCTAAAGAAAATATCTTTATGCTCGATAGCAAGGGCCTTGTTACCGAAGATCGAGCCGACGCGGAGCCCCAACGGGGCTTCTTCGCTCAAAAAAGTAAAGAAACTTCGCTAAAAGAGGTGATCCGAGGCGCCCATATTTTTATGGGACTTTCCTCAGGAGGAAGCCTAAGTCCAGAAATGCTCAAATCCATGGCACCCAACGCCATCGTCTTCGCTCTGGCCAACCCTGACCCCGAAATCGGCTATCACGAAGCCCTGGCTGTGCGACAAGACATCCTCATGGCCACAGGACGTTCCGATTATCCCAACCAGGTCAACAATGTTTTGGGTTTTCCTTTCGTATTCCGCGGGGCGCTGGACGTCGGTGCCACTAGCATCACCGAGGAAATGAAATTGGCGGCCTCCAAGGCCATCGCAGGATTGGCCCGCGAGAAGGTTCCGCTTTCGGTGTGCAAGGCCTATCAGACCGACAGTCTAAACTTTGGCCCCGAATATTTTATCCCCAAGGCCTTGGATCCTCGGGTTTTACTCCACGTCGCTCCCGCCGTAGCTCAGGCCGCTATGGATTCCGGTGTGGCGACTCGCCCCATCCTAGATTTCAACGCCTATCATCAGAGCTTGCAGAAATTCATCGAGGTCAAGTTTACTCGCGATGACATTATCGAAGAGAAGGCTTCTCCCCTTATTCCTTCTTTTGCGGTCTCCGAATAATCTTTTTAGGCTCTTCCTGGCTGATTGTTCCGTGGGGGAGAACCGCAACCCCATGCGGGAGCGTTGCTTTTTCCTTGGCAAATGCGGAAAAGACTCTTTAAAGGGGAGGCCATGAAACGAATCGCGCCTTCCATCCTGGTGACTCTCGCGCTCTACGTGGTTCTGTTTTTTTCGCAAGTCAGCCAGTTTATTTTTGCACCCACTTTCTATTCGGCCTCGCTCAACCAACAGAAAATTCCCCTTTTCATCAAGTTGAGTTTTATAAAAATTTTTCTTATCTCCCTGGCTCTCTATTGTCTTTGGGGGATTTTTTGGGGTTGGCTTAACCGCAAACGGCTCGGCCCCTGGGCAGACCAACCCGGCATTTCGTCCAAAACATTCTACGCTACCCTCGCCCTGGGCCAATTGACCGTTTTCTTGATGAGCGTCACTTTGTTCTACCCCACAGCGCTTTCGGTATTTAGCGTTTGGAGATCCTTGCCCCTCTGGCAAGGCCTCTTGCTTTTTCTGCTCTTGTCACTTGCTCTGGGTGCCTTTGCCTTGTTTTTGCTGCCAGCGCCACGCCGCGGAGTGGTCCTCCGATTGGCAATGAGTTTCATCATGCCAACCCTCGTCATGGTTCCGCT
>DALYDW010000176.1:0-3068 GCA_031972915.1 bacterium | reverse complement strand
AAAACAGACTCCTTCTGGTCTTAAACCCGATGTATTGCTCTTGGGATTCGATGCCATGGATGGAGATAGCGCACGGCCTGTCGTGGATTCGCTCCCACCCCAACTGGGACGCCGCATCTTCACCAACGCCTTCACTCCCATTCCAGCCACCAATCCCGCATGGCATTCCATCTTGAGCGGGCTTTATCCTCAGCATCACAAAGTAAGGCTGTTTTTCGATTCACCTCACAAACCGCTCTATCCCGAATTGTTTCTACAAAATCGTCTCAAAAAAGAGGCTGGCTACGCCTCGCTGTATGCGGCTGATCTGCCTGAAACCAGCTATTTTAACCATGAAAAGGGATTCGATGAGGCGGTCAACGACACCATCGGTTGGGAGGCGCACTTAAGGGCCATCGTGTTGAATCATTTTGTTTTGCCCGCCCTCTGGCTCAACAATCCGCTCGCAGAAGTCTTGCTCGACGAATCGTTCAATGCTCCTAGCCTGTTTAATTATGACGCCGCCCGATTTTTTAACTTCGCATTTCGACACTATGACGAATTAACGGGTCCTCGACTCCTGGCTCTCCATACTTGCACCCTACACACCCCCATCTCACTGACAGGACGAGAACTCTACTCTTTGAAAAGTTTTTGGCTCAAGGCTCCCCAGGATTATTCGTATTGGCCTTGGAAAAAGCCTGGTGATCCCTTGGATCACACTCCCGAAACATGGATTAATCCGTATTTTGTGCGACTAGAGAAAACTCAACAGTTCATTCAAAGGCTCTTCGATGAACTCAAAGATAAACATTACTTCGATCGACATCTCATCGTATTTCTTTCCGATCATGGAGAACGTTTTATTGAAGGGCATGAAATTTATGGTGGCATTCACGGCTACGATCTGAAAACTCGAGACCAAACTAATGTTCCCTTGGTATTTTTTCACCCTAACTTTAAAGGCAGCAAAAGCTTTTCCGACCCAGTAAGTCTGATCGATATCGCCCCCACCCTTGCCCAACTCCTAGGACTTCCGGTCACAGGGCTTCCCTACGATGGCGTGGCGCTACTCAACACCGAAGGAACGTTAGAAAACCTACCCCAACGCCCGCTCCTCGCCGAATCGATGGGGTTCATCGAAGTCGACGGAGGGCCCCATCCCTTTCCTCGAATTTCCGTAGAAAAATTGGAAGCTAGCCTAATTTATCATCCCGACGGAGCCGTTACGGTGGGATCCCAGTATTATGAAAAAATTCTGGAGAACAAAGCCTTTCGCGACCTATCGCGAGAGCCTTCGTTGCGAGACACCTCGTGGTTATCAGATTGACGTAGATCGATGCTCGCAATCATCGAAAGAATTAAAAGTGATGCCCCCCAGCGACATGGGCTTGTGCCATACCCCTCAACTTGGGCTTAAAGAAACACCTGTAGACTTCCCGGTTTATCTCACCGGCATTGAGAGATTTCTAAGCTTAAGATTTTCGTCCTAATAAACGCTGTAGAAACTCAAAAAGCCCCTGATAAAAGCTACGGGCTTCCATTTCCATGGGACTCCAGGATTTGACCCATTGGAGGCGCTGTTCAAAATTTTCTCCCACCTTAGCCTCGAAAGAAAATTTCAAAGTCTTAATCTGCTCTTCGGTCTCATCTTCATCACCCAACCAAGCCCCCCAATCCCGACACTGAGTACAAGTACCCGAGGCATTGACCAAAGCACAACGCGACGCCAAGGCCTCGCACAACTGGCTTTCTGCCTCTTGTTGCAGATGAGCACTTTCGGCCACGCTTCTTCCTGTGAGCAAGGGCAGCTCTTCCAAGGGAAAATTTAATACACGATGCAAAACAAAGGTTTCCTGCTCGGGCCCCAACAGGGTTTGCAGCTGAAGGCCGAAACAAAAATTAAGATGATCAACGACTCGATATTTTTCTTCGCGAACCGCAAAACTCTCCAACAGTCGATGTTCTTTCTCGGGATTTTCTAACAAGCCCTCTTGTAAAATCTCTAAAACATCGGGACTCATGGGACCACGATCGGACACAAGAAAACGCAAACGCTCCACGGCGCGCTGAAAAATCCACGCGGTCCAACCCAGCCCTTTGGGTTTTTCTGAATGATGGGAAAAAAAATCCAACAGAACTTCCTGACAAAGATCCTCAGCTTCAGCTAAATTTCCCAAACGACGATAGAGATAATTCAACACCAGGGGGCGCAAGGCCCCTAGTAATTTAGCCAAGGCTTGGGCGTCTCCCTCTTGGGCTTTTTGAAAAAAATCCTGTGAACTCATAAAGTGAAGTCCCCACACCTCTTAAAAACTACCGGAGTCGTCTTTAGCGATCGACACCAAACAAACGAACAATTCCCAAAAGAAATTGGCGGGCCAGAGGAGACGTCTGAATTTCTCGATCCCGGCTCAAGGGCCCCTCTCGAGGGGTCGCAAGGTCGGAAAGATCGTTGACCGGCATTGAGATGGTCTCTCTCCAAAAAAGGTAAGAGGCCGTCAGACGCCCCTTACCCGTGACACAGATTTCTTGAGGAGCCTCTACGTAGCCATCTAAATTCACATCCAAGCTCAGTAATTGCTGAGCCCCAGGGAGTAGGCGTTCTTTAAAACTTTGTTGAAAAACTTCATTTAAAGTCCCTGGCACTTTCAGCGCCCTTGGCGACAAATTTAAACAACGTTCACTCATCGACACACCCTCGTCACTTGATTTGTCAGTTATCCAAAAAATATTTTTTCTACTTCGCTCATTTTGCCACTTTCCACCCAAACACCCCGTTTTCGACCTAGCAAAGGTGAAGCGCCTTGTGCAAATTTTCAGCACTATGCCTCTCAAAATAAAATTTGATTGTCAGTCTGCCTTTTGTTGCCCATCCTTAAGCAGATTACCGTCCAACAAAAACTAAGAAAGGGGAAACTCATGACCCGCACTCGACGTTTAGGCATACTGCTGTTTGACGAAGTGGATCCCATGGATTTTGTCGGCCCCCTGGAAGTTTTCAACATCGCCAACCAAGACCGTCACCCCGTACCCTTCGAAATTTTATTACTTGCAGAACATGAGACCCTTCGCACCTGGGGAGGCAT
>DALYDW010000175.1:0-4820 GCA_031972915.1 bacterium | reverse complement strand
CTTCCGTTAACGATTCGGTGGGGCTCATCGCCTTGGAGCTTTCAGGAACCGATACCAAAATCCAAGAGGCCATCGAATACTTTCGTTCCCGTGGTCTGACGGTAGAACCCATTGAAATGAATGTTTTGGCGGGGTAACGACCCGGGTGAGATGATCCATTCTATAATCGAAAAAATCGGACGCACGCCGTTGTTGCGTTTGCGTGAAGTGACTCGACATTTGCCTCCTGGTGTGGAGGTCTACGCTAAATGCGAGTTTTTTAACCCGGGTGGATCGGTTAAAGATCGACCGGCTTATCGCATGATTCAAGAGGGTATTCGGTCGGGAGAATTAACCCGAGAAAAAACCATCATGGATCCCACCAGCGGAAATACCGGGGTGGCCTACGCCATGATCGGGGCGGCCTTGGGCTATGCGGTGGAGCTGGTAGTTCCAGAAAACGTCAGTCAGCAGCGCAAGAATACCGCTCTTTCTTACGGGGCCAAGCTTACGTTTTCTTCGTCGATGGAAGGCTCCGATGGGGCGATTCGTTTGGCAAGACAGCTCAAAGCACAATATCCCGACCGTTATTTCATGCCAGATCAGTATAACAATCGTTTTAATCCTCAGGCCCATTACGATACAACCGCCGCGGAAATTCTCGAGCAAACGGAGGGGCGGATTACGCACTTCATCACCGGAATCGGAACCAGTGGCACAGTCATGGGGGTTTCTCGTCGACTTAAAGATTACAATTCCGCCATTCAAACCTTCGCCAGCGAGCCCGCCGAGAGCCTTCATGGCTTGGAAGGTTTGAAACATATGGCGTCTTCGATTATTCCCGGCATTTATCATCCAGAAATTTTGGATGGGGTACGCTCGGTGCAAACCGAAGATGGCTACGAAATGGCAGAAAGGCTTGCCAGGGAGGAAGGTCTTTTTGTAGGCCACTCCAGCGGTTCCAACGTTTTCGCGGCTCTGGAGCTGGCGGCGACTCTCAAACAGGGGGTTGTGGTGACCATTCTTTGCGATAGTGGGGATCGTTATATTCCCATTTGATTTTTGTTGGATATGGATGCGCTCATGGCAAAGCATTTAAAAATTTCAGGATATGTTCTCGACATGATGATTTATCACGCCGAGAAGAATTACCCCGAAGAAACTTGCGGTATCGTGATGGGTCCCCAGGGGATCGACAAGGCCATCGGGGTTTTTCCCATTAAAAATATTCAAAACGATTTACATGCCAAGGATCCGCAAAAATATACGCGTGATGCGCGTACGGCCTACTTTATGGATCCTACCGAGGTGCGCATTGTCGAAAAAGAGGCCGCCTCAAAAAATTTCGAAATTAAGCTTTATTACCATTCTCATCCCGACCACGGAGTTTATTTTTCTGAAGAAGACAAGGCCATGGCTTGTCCTTGGGGAGAGCCCAACGATCCCGCCGTGGGTTTCCTTGTCATCGGTGTCAACCAGGGTAAGGCCTCGGGGGCGAGTGTGTTTTATTGGAACGAAGAAAAAAAAGATTTTTTGGAAAGACCGCTGAAGCTCCATGCGGCTCTTGCTTGAAATAAAAAATAAGGAAACTTCAAATGGCCATTAAAATTCGAATCCCTACTCCCTTACAAAAACTCACCGAGAATCTTTCCGAGGTTCAGGTCGAAGGTGGCAGTGTCAAGGCGGCTTTGGCCAATCTTGAGTCTAAATATCCTGGCATTCGCGATCGTCTTTATGACGATAAGGGATCGCTTCGCCGCTTCATTAATTTCTACGTGAACGAAGAAGATATCCGTTATTTGCAGAGTGAAGAGACCGCTCTTAAAGATGGAGACGAGCTTTCTATCGTTCCCGCCATCGCCGGTGGCCGCTCAATCGTCGATACTTTTCTTTTTGAAGTTTAAGGGTCCATACCATGCATTTCCCCTTGCCTCCCCACGGTGGAGAACTCATCAACCGACTCGTTTCTGGTGTGGAGCGAGACGCCTATTTGCGGCGTACTGCTACCTTGCCGAAGTTAACGCTCAATGAGCGGGAGATGGCCGATCTCGACATGATTGCCTGTGGTGCCCTTTCTCCCTTGAAGGGATTTATGAAACAGGCCGACTACGAGTCGGTGGTGGAGCGGATGCGTCTAGCGAATGGATTGCCGTGGAGCATTCCCATTACCCTTGCGGTGAAGGCAGAAAATGCCGACAACTATCCGGTAGGTGTTGAAGTGGCTCTTTACTCACCCGCGGGTGAGGTCTTGGCCATTCTGCAGCTTGAAGAAAAATACGGCTACGACATGGAGCGTGAGGCCCTTCAGGTTTATAAAACCGCCGATCCAGCGCATCCGGGTGTGGCGGCATTGCGAGCCCAAGGTCCGGTGTTGTTGGGGGGAGAGGTCACGGTACTCAACCGCGTGAAATACACCGACTTCAACGAAGGTCGTTTCGATCCTGCCGATTTGCGAAAACTATTCCACGAAAAAAAGTGGAAGACGATTGTTGGTTTTCAAACCCGCAATCCCATCCATCGGGCCCACGAGTATTTGCAAAAATGTGCTCTCGAAATGGTCGATGGTCTTTTGGTGCCCCCCCTGATGGGAGCCACCAAATCCGACGACGTGCCCGCCGATGTGCGTTGGGAGTGTTATAAAGTTTTATTAGAAAAATATTTTCCCCCCAATCGCACTTGTTTGGGCGTATTTCCTGCAGCCATGCGTTATGCTGGGCCCCGCGAGGCTATTTTTCACGCTCTGGTGCGAAAAAACTATGGGTGTACTCACTTTATCGTCGGTCGAGATCACGCTGGGGTGGGCAATTATTACGGCACTTACGAGGCCCAAGAGATTTTTGATCAATTCGAAATCGAAGAAATCGGCATTATTCCCTTAAAATTTGAGCACGCTTTTTACTGTAAGCGCAGCCAATCTATGGCCAGCGATAAAACGACAGCTTCCGCTCCCGAAGAACGGGTGTTTCTTTCCGGGACCAAGGTGCGGGAGATGTTAACTCGGGGTGAGTGTCCCCCCCCCGAGTTTACCCGACCCGAAGTGGCTCAGATTCTGATCAGCGCCATGAAGAAGTAATTGTTGCTTCGACTCAGTGTTGCAGTCGTTGCTGTAGCTGTTAGCTCATTTGCTGACAGGATTGTCCGAAAGTGGGCAAGCCTGCCGCATGAGAAAAGCAGCTCCAGAGTATGGAGTCTTCAGCCTTCCTGAAGTAAGTTCAGCGCTGCCTTGTCGCTTTTTTTCAAGGGGGGATACCCTTGACACCCCAAAATCGGTTACCATCTCCTCACTAGGTTAAAAACCTCAGAACAAAAAAGGAGATAAATCATGGGAAAATTGCAGGTTTATGATCCGCTTCGTGAATCGTGGAATTTGGGGGATGAGCTGGGGCGTTTGTTTTGGGGCCTGGGTCGACATCTTCCCCAAACTGAAGAGGGCACGACGGTTTCCTTTGTTCCGGCCATCGATGTCCTAGAAGATGAACAACAAATGATGATTCGTGCAGAACTTCCAGGCTTAAAACGCGAAGATATCAAGATTCGCATGAGGGAAGGAGTCCTAACTCTCAGTGGCGAAAAGAAATTTGAGCATGAGACAAAGGAAAATAATTATTATCGCATCGAACGGAGTTACGGGAGTTTTGCTCGCAGCTTCACCTTACCCAACACCGTGGATCATGGAAAAATTCAGGCGACGATGAAGGACGGTGTCTTGGAATTGCGTATTCCCAAAAAGCCTGAGGCCCAAGAACAAGAGGTGAAAATCGAAGTGCATTAACTCTTTTTTGAATTCTTCTTTCGTAGCGGATGAAATAAATAATCTTAAGCGCGTGAGCCCTTAGCTCCGCGCTTTTTTGTTTGTGGGACAAGAGCGGGTGTGAGGATTTTTTACTCAGTTTGCTTTGTTCAAGTTCTTCCGTAAGATTTCCAAAAGGGGGATTTTATGAAGATCGGTGTTCCTCGTGAAATCAAAGACAACGAAAGGCGTGTTTCCTTGCTGCCCCAGGCGGTGCGCACCTTAGTTAGCCGCGGACATCAGGTTTTTGTGCAACGTCATGCCGGGGCGGCTGCGGGTTTTCCCGATGCCTTGTATCGTCAGGCTGGTGCGCGATTAGTTGCGAGTTTGTCTGGGGTGTATCGGCAGAGTGACATGGTGGTTAAAGTGAAGGAACCCCAGCCGGAAGAGTATGCTTACTTGCGAGTTGCTCAGCGTTTGTTTTGTTACTTGCACTTGGCAGCCAACGCTTCCTTAACTCAAGTCTTGAGAATGAAACGGGTAGAGGCTCTGGCCTTTGAAACTTTAGAAGATGCTCCTGGACGCACGCCTTTGCTACAGCCCATGAGCGAAATTGCCGGACGTTTGGCCACCTTATTGGGAGCCAATGCCTTGCGTAGCGATTTACAGGGTAAGGGAGTATTGCTTGCACCAACGACCTATTCTGCTCCTGGTCGGGTTGTGGTGGTGGGAGCAGGGCACGTGGGGCGTGCGGCAGCGGAGGTTGCCTTGGGTTTGGGGGCTCGAGTTTGGGTCTTGGATCGTCGCATCGATTTTTTGCGGGACTGGGCTAGAGCTCACGCCAAGTTGCAAGTTAGGCGTAGCACTTCTCGAGTTTTAGCTTCCCTGATTCGGCAGGCTGATTTGGTGATCGGCGCCGTGTATATTCCGGGGGCCCGAGCGCCCCAACTGATTAGTACGGCCATGGTAAAAAGCATGGAGCAAGGCAGTGTGTTAGTGGATGTGGCCGTTGATCAGGGCGGATGTAGCGAGACAACGCGCCCCACCACTCTATCTCATCCCACCTATCGGCTTTATGGCGTGATTCACTGTGCGGTGCCCAATCTTCCTG
>DALYDW010000174.1:0-4920 GCA_031972915.1 bacterium | reverse complement strand
CGCTTGCCTATGTGTGCCCGACGGCAGTGGGGATGTGGAGGTGGAGATTCCGTGAGAGAGATCCACGAGGGATTCACAGCGGGGCGCTGAGGTCGTTCATCATCTGGCGTAATTTAACTGTTTCTATCTCTAGATCGACTTGCAATTGATTGGCTTCAGCTCTCGCCCTTTCTTTTACCTTCGGAGAACCCTTTCCTTGAGATTTGGCGTAGGCAGTGCGGTATGCTTGGTCAAGGCGTAGAACCCTATCAGTTTGTTGTTTGAGAGGTGTTAGTATTCTCAATTCTGCTTCAAATCGCACCTCTTCCGGTTCATTGCGGTAAGCATTTCTATATTTTAAAGCTTGTGAGTAAAGCGGACTCAGGCGGTTTGCGAAGACTGAGAGGGGCTCCCGCCCATCCCAAGGCTTAAGCTTTTGGCCGATGAGTTGCGGCGTTTTTGAGGGGGGAGGAGAGGGTGGGGTTAGTGTCATTACGGGTGCAGCATCGGGCGATATAATGCTACGGGCGACTTTTCCTGTTGTTAGCGCGGTCAGATAGACTTGAGCGTAAACGTACTCTTGGGTGGATAGAGCAAGAGCGGAGCCATCATATCTAGATCGAATTATGTTACGATCACCCTCTAAGAGGAGTATGCCCATGGTTTCTCCTTGGGCTATGAGTCTGGGATCTGTAGGTGGCGGAGAAACGGTTTGTGGTAATGTGTCGCGATGTTCGCGGGTCCACTGCAAGCGGCTGAGTACATTTTGGAGAGCTGGATCTTGTTGGGCTGCATGGAGGGTGCTCTCCAATTGGGCTAGGGCGGCTTCAATTTGCGGGATGAGTGGGCCGTTGTCTTGTCCTTGGCCTTGGAGAAGTTTGTATCTATCGACAAGGCTTTGCAGCTCTTTTTGAGCGATTCCGAGGCCAGTCCAGTAGCTTGTTGGGGTGTTCGTGGGACTTGCCTCCAATGTTTGAGCTCGAACTATTTTTTTAAATTCATCGAGGGCGCGGTTAGCTGTCTCAAGCACCTCCGTAATAGCGTCGGTGCGCTCGAGTCTTTCTAGAGATTCTATGCTTTTTTCGATGTCTCGCGCAGTTGTCTTCAGTCTTTCCCAGGAAGTTTCATCCTTAGGGTTTTTTAGATAACTGCTCAGTTCGCGTTGAAACTTGGGCAAGAGAGCTCTTAATTGAGCCGCTGGACTCATGGAAGTGAGTGTTCCGCTGGGGGTGGGCTGCATTGGGCCTTGGCCTGTTGGAGTCGCTGGACTGGAGGTTCCCTCGTTATGGGCCGCCATGGCAAGGGCGGGTATGGGCCAGAGGGGTGATGCGAATCCAAGGAGTTGTTGACCCAGTCGAGTGGAGACGACAGTCATCCAGTTGCCGAGTGGGGTATCTGTGGCAATGTTTTTTGCTGAGGGGAAGCCCTCGCGCGTAAATCTTAAGGTGTCAAATTCTCCTGTTACAGCATTATGGTAATCAACTTCCACAAGTCCGTTGGAATATTCACGCACATTGCTAAGGGGACTGTGGGGGCGTTGGCTATAAACCCTCAAGTCGTGGAGGAATGAAAAAAAATGTGGGGCCGGCACCAGTCCATAACCCGAAGTGGTGAAGACAATGTTGTAACGATTTCCGGTATGGAGCATCTTTTCGAAAATTTCTCGCTCCAAAGTGAATTGGTCGAGGGACGCCAAGGCTTGTTGTGTGGCGGCGATGCTTCCTGCGTTACGATAATGGGGCGGAAGCTTTTCCATGATATCAAGTCGAAGGCTTAAAGCCCCACGGTAGGCTTCGATCAAGCCCGCTAAATCGGGAGATCCCTTTCTCAAACCTTCGGCTAAGTTCTCGTGGGCGGCCGTCAATAGCGCTTGGGCCTCTTCCAAAGCGGGACGCCATTTCGCTAAGACAAGGTTTTCGGCCGTTTGATGGCTGAGTTTGGTGATCGGGCTCGCCAAGGCGCCCCCTATTTTAAGGGCCACGAGAAAAAAGAAACGCTCAGTCCAAGCTTGAGGAGAAAAAAGTTTATCCTGCACTGAGGCAAAGGGTTCTTTTGAGCCTTGCAATAAACTTTGGGCGCTACTCCCTAGAAAGTCATAAGCGCCAAAGGCGGCTAATTCGGTTCCGAAGGCTCCGCTCGATTTCAGTACGGTGCCTTGCCAAGTATTTTGCAAGCGGCTTGTCGCTAGGGCTAATTGTTCTGTGCTTGGGGCTGTAATACCGAGTTGTCGCAACTGACGCGCTGCTAAGGAGTGGGCGATGCTCTCAAAGGAATGATGGAACAAGCCTAAAGATTTTCCCAGGAAGGCGAACATGCCAATGTTGAGGGCGGTTTCACCGGCGAGGCCGCTGGCGTTTTCACCCAAAGACGCCTGAGGATCATAGAGCATGGTCCAATCGTTTGTGACTCCTGCCCAAAGAAGACGGTGGCTGAGGGTAAAGCCGGTGCCCGACGCGGCATAAAAACCCCAGGACCCGGCAGAATACCCCAAATACCCCGCTCCCAGGCCACCGGTTGCAGCGGAAGCTAGGATGATGCCGATGCCGACGCCGTAGGTGTTCACTTTTTCGGAGAAGTCATGCATGCCCTGCAGGCGGTCTCCAAGGCGACTCTGTTGTAGATCGACGAAGGTTTGTCGCGCGGAAGCGAGGTTGCCGGCATCGGCTTGGGCTGCAATTTCTTCGTAGTGTTGGGCCATGTCCAGAAAGGTTTCAGCATTGTTCATGCGCACCAGTTGCCAAGGGTCAGAAGAATTTCCCAACAGTGTCATCGCCAAATTCGTTTTTGAAATTCCATTGAAAACACGGTCGGTGGTCTGAATGTTCTTGGCCATGCCTCGATAGTGCTCCGCCTCTGCTCGTGCGGTGTGCACCAAGACTAAGGCATCACTGTCGGCGACAATTTTCTGATAAACCGAGAGGCGTTCCGTCAAAGGCCCCTCCGCATTTCCCAATTGCCGGTATAAGGTTACAAGCCGGAGATCCTCCAAGCTCAGAGAGGATAGGCTGGACAGGTCTTGAAGTTGTTTTGCGATGGCTTGGCGAGTTTGAGTCTCCTGGTATTCGGCTAGGGCTTGACCGAGTTTCAGCAAATGGGTTTGCGCCTCGGTCTTGGAGCAATCGGTATCACTAAGTGTTTTTTGAATTTCTGCCAATCGGGATTGCTGAGCCTGGATGCTTTGTATTTGAGAGGATACCGTGGGATCGTAGGCTCCTCCCCAATAGGACTCCGTTTGGGTGGCGGTGCGAGCTTTATCTTTATTGGCATCAAGAGCTTCGAGGCGTTGTCCCTCCAGTTTGCGGGCTTGCTGTTCGGTTAAGGCTAGGAGTAGCTTTTGAACGGTTTCTAGGTCTTTCTGAGCAGGAACCGTGTCCTTCGAGGAGAGGACGATTTCGAGTTCTGCATAAATTTGTAAATTTTCCAGTTCGGCAGCTAAGCGAACACGTTGTTGGTAACTGGGCTGGTCTTGGATAGCTGTGTGGTTTGTAAACTCGACCTCTTGAAAAAAAGCGTCCAGTGTGCCGTTAGAAAAAAGACCTTCCAGTTGTTGGGTATAGGCTAACAACTCCGAAGGATTATTGAGGGTAAGTTGGGGAGATTGGAAAAATTGGAGTACCTCTTCGGCGTGGGTCGCCAGGGCCTGAGCTTGGGAAGAGGGGGAGCTTTTTAACTTTTCATAGGTTCGTACGATGGACAGCTCTCTTAAGCGACTCAAAGGGGGTTCGTTCTCAGGAAGAACTTTTCTTCCGGTCAGGTAGCCGGGTTCAGGAATGTAATCTCGAACTCGTGGATTTTGTTCCGAGTAAACTAGTTGAAAATTGATGGAGGAGTGGCTCGGATACTGGTTTTTCCATTGGGTTTCGGCTGATCGAGCTGCTTTTTCGGCCTCTGCGTAGCGTAATACGATTTGGCTTAGGTCAAGGCCTTCCTGCAGGAGCACAGGATCTTGTTTTAAAATCCCGGAGAGGATTTTTTCTTGGGCTAGCTTAGAAAAGTTATGAGCCTCTGGATGATCCAATTTCAATTGCGCTAACTGTCTAAGAAGATCTTGTACCACCTCAAAAAAAGACAATTTATCCAGGAGTTGTCTTAAGGCCTCCCCTTCAAGCCGGGTAGACTTGTCTTGGAGTTGAGAAATTTCTTTTTTGAACTGTCCGGGAAGATCATTTTGGTAATGGTGAATTGCTTGGGAAAGTTTTTTTATTTCCTCTGTCAGCTTGGGATCAGATTTGAAGCTTCGGTGAAAGTTCTCGCGCTGTGCTTGTTTTAAAGCATCGGAAGCCTCCGAGAAACGTCCTTGTTCGATAAGGCTTGTTGCGTACTCCAGGTATTGGCGTGGGTGGGATACGGCTTCGGGATCTAATGGTGAAAGATTGGGAGTGTTGGGTTGTGCATGGGGAGATTGTAAGGCGATGGCTAGACGTGGATTACGGACCATGATCTTAGTTTCAGGGGCAAACCCGACAGACGGTTTGGCTAATGAAAGATCTGTTTGTCTTGGTGAGGAGCGTTCGCTTTGCGAAGGTTTTGGTTGACTCAACGGTTCGCCAAAATTTTTCCAGGGATGACGGATGTCGAATTGGGGAAGTTTCATAAAAATACTCTTTCAATTTTACTCAGCAACGATACGGGAACCGAAATCTGAACAACTCACCGTTTTTCTTTTCCTGCGAAATTTTTCGCTGCTGTCGTTTGCAGAAAAAATTCATGCAAGTCCAAGGGCGCGTCGAGATTAAATACACATCGCTATTCCCGGTTGGGAAAAGCAATAAATGTGCCACTCAAAACTTATTAGAAAATAAGATTTTTTTTTAAAATGGTAGTGCCAATAGGGGGGGTAAGACCTCAATCGATAGGCGCGGGATGGGGTGTGCTACCCCAAAAGATTAATCTTGCCCATGCTTATGGCGATTTTTGAACAACTTGCCAAAACAATACAGG
>DALYDW010000173.1:3495-4930 GCA_031972915.1 bacterium | reverse complement strand
TGATGGGACACAGCCTCGGCGGCTACCTCGGCCTGAGCCTGGCTCAACGTTTTAAATCGTTGAAAGCCGTAGTCACGCTCGCTACTCCCGCATCACTCCAGCGCTTGTGCGAGATTTTAACCGAGCAATCTCCAGAGATTTTTAATCAAGGATCGGGATGGGTCAACTTGGGTGGACCCGATGTTCTTGTTGGACGAACCATGGTCGAGGATTTCGCGAAACAAAACTTAAAAAATCATATAGGATCTTTTGATAAATCTCATTTGATCCTCCACGCCCTCGAAGACGAGGTCGTTCCTTTTTCCGACGCGCAAACACTGGCCAAACTCACCGCGCCACACTCCGAACTTCATGTTCTTCCGAATAGCAGCCACCTCCTGCTTGATCGCAAACAAGCGGGACAGGCTGCCCAAGTCATTGGTGATTGGCTCCTAAAAAAAATTCTCTAAAAAACCCTCATTCGGCGCCTTGATTCTTTTGCTTATTTCTCTTTTTGAATTCGACAAAGCCGCCGAAGTCCATCAACAAACCCAAGAAAGCAAAATGATCTCGATGGGATTTTTCTTCACACAAGACCCCACGGTACCCCAGAGATAAAAGCACTCCATCCACAGGACGGTAGCCCACCTGCCCCTCTAAATGATGCTCTTTATCGGAAAGAATCGACGTGGAGCTGGGCAAACGAGTCTCCTGCCACTGTTGCGTAAAGGTATAAACTCCTTGAAGCAAAAATTTGGAAGGAGAAAACCCCAACAAAGCGGTCAAGGCATTGCGCTGCTCGATAAATCCCACATCGGCAACCGGATCTTTAAATTTTCCAGAGGAGTGATGAAAAGCAGCGCCACCACGAAACCAAGCGCGAGAGTAGTGCAGCATGGCCCCCACCCCCCACGTGGTGCCTTGTCCCGCAAAACTCCCCGAGTCAGGTCCCGATTGGGCACGCACCGTACTGTTGGCGGCGACGGTGAGAATAGACTCTTCTTCAACCGAAGCGGGGGACACTTGAAAATCCAGCAAACCTTGCACAATACCGAGATGAGTCCCGTCATCTCCGCGCTGGTAAGCGATTCCCGCAGAAATATTTTCTAGCAAGCGACCTTCAGGTCCGGGGCCATCGTAGCGCAAGGCCCCACCAGCCCATCCCAAAGGCACGGTTACATTCGCGAAGGTAGGAGAAACCTGGTAGGCATCTTGGGTAAGAACTCCTTCAATGTCGCTTTCTTCGTAATGAGAGCGACCCACTTGCAAAGACCATCCGCGTGGAAAACGGTAGCCTAGGTTGGCCGAATAATAAAAACTGGGATCTGTATCGAAATGAGCCACCCCGGCGGACGACCCTTCAAAACGAGATAAACCAAGCTCAGCCCCACCTTGAACGAAAAAACCTTTTAGATCGAGTTCTAGCTTAGGAATGACACGGGTACCAAGAGGATGC
>DALYDW010000173.1:0-3485 GCA_031972915.1 bacterium | reverse complement strand
CCGATCATCGCGAAAAGAGAGCGGCGCCACTCCGATACCCTGCAACTGCCAACCCAAACCCATCGGACGCGCATTGTTTCCCATAAAACACCTCAAAATGACTTCGACGCCGCGTCCCAGATCGGTTTTTTGAATGTTTTAATCGATTTGGTCAATAGAAAATGAAAATCTATTTCATTTATAAAAACCAAATGAGATATTTAAATATTTTTTTATGAGAAATTGACAAAAAATAAAAATGTTGGCATTTCAATAAATGAAATCAATTTTCAATTTGAGATATTTATGAAAAATTCTTTCCCAGAAACCTTCCTCAGCCAATGCCCCCAAGGTCACGTCCTATTGCAAGTAGGCATGACGACATTACATCTCACGATTGAGCAGTTGCGCTCCCTAAGCCAAAGCGCCCAAGATTTCTTACGTCAAGCCGATGGACAAACCGCCAAGGAATCCGAAAAGGCGTCATTATTCTCACCCTGGAAACACTAACCCTCTAGCCATAGCCATCCAATCGCCTCGTCACTCAAAACAGCTCTGTGATCCATTTTAAGAAAGAGCCCCATGCCACCCACACTCGTCCTTAGCCCCGAAGCAAAAGCCCTCTACGACGCCACAATGCATCGAGCCGTCTCAGAAAGTTTTTTGGGAAGAAGCACCTCCATAGAAGACACTCGAGCGATGGTGCGGGGAGTTTTTTATGAGTCTGCTAATTTAAACGAATTAAATCGGGGCGAGACGGGCGGCGAAGAGCGGGTATTAGAGATTCAGGAGGCCCGTTTGGCCAAAGCCGCCCTAGAGCTTCAAGCCCAAAAAAACGCCGGCGTCATCGATCTTTCGACAGCCCAATCCGCCTACGCCGACATGACGGCACTGCAAAAATTTTTATCCGAGTGCCTACTCAATTCGAGTCTGACCCAAGGTCTACGATGCCAATTTTTACCCCGCATCGGTCTTGGACTTTTTCGTAATTGCTTTCAAAGCGATTTAGCAAAAAAACTGCAACAACATACCGTCGGCCGCGCCAAAGGTGCGCCCCCCCCCAGAGAAGAGCTCGTTGCCAAAAATAAATTAAGCTACATACCAAGCCAAAAACGAGTGGCTCATGGCATCACAATTTTTTTTCAAAGACACGACATCGTCGCCTTTGACGGTGACGCTCAACAGCTCTCCCTCATCGACAGCGCTTACGCTTACCTATTGTGTAATGTGAGTGCTGGCGGACCCAAATCCAAAATCGACGCCAAAGCTGTAGCAGCGCTCGCGGCACAAGGCAGCTTATTCTCGATTCATCCAGTTCGGGCCCTGAAAGAACTCCTCCCAAAGGGCAATGCCGAGATTTGATTTTAACCCTTCCCTTTTCATCGTGGCCTTTTTTCGACTGCAGAGATTAGACCATTTGTTCTCAAGGCATTCGATGCAAAGAAGCTCACCACCAGACAATTGCCGCCCGTGCTCGTTGCGGAGAGATTGCTTCAGCCCCTGACGGGGCTTCGCAATAACAGAATGAGAGTGTTCTCTCAGCGAATTAGCCAACATCTACAGCAACGACAGGGTCTCAAAATCCTATCGTCTAATTAACCTAGTTCTACAGTTACAAAGCCTTCTCTCCATGCCTTGGTAAAATCCTTCTTGCTATTTTTTTCTCGAATGTGCTCGATACCTTGTTTCACAAATCAAAATCGAGGTTCTTATCAAAACCCCTTATCGTTCTATTTTTTCACCGAGCACAGCCCAAGAGCGGCAAATCAATTTTATCCGTTACTGGGAGTTCTCTCAAAATCACGCCGGTTGTCTTGACGAAAAGGCCAAAGCTCTTTCCAAAAAACAAGAACGCCTCCGCTCTTTTCAAGCAAATCCTGTTCGCTCTCGCAAACCCTTATCAAACCCCGAAGCTTTTTACCGAAACTACGTTCGGCTACAAGACAAGCCTCAAGACCTCGATACCAAGACCCTGATGTTAACCTGTATTTACAAATTTGCCCGTCACGAATGGGTAGGAATCTCGGGGGCCTGGGACGCCATTCCTAGCTTTGACGAGGCCACTCGAGTTCAGGATAAAATTAGTCGCTATCATCTCGCCGAGGAGTTCGGCCATATCCGACTATTTCACGAAATGTTTAAAACCTTTCAACTCGACGAGGTGCAGTGGGTACCGCTGGGGCCGAAGATGCAAAAGGTTTATCGACTATTCCCTCGGCTTCCCGAATCCTTGATGAGTCCGCTCGCCTTCGTCACCGAGCTGATGGGCATCACCTTTTACCAACACCTCGATGCCCTACTCGACAAAGTTCTCGCCGACGAACCCGAAGCCCGCGACCGAATCCGCGAACTTCTTCACGAAATCATGATCGACGAAATTGCCCACATCGGACAACGCCGCAACTTTCTTGGCCCCATCGGCATCAAGATTGCTAAACTCATGGTTACCCCGCTCTATCTGGCCTTTTTTCGCGATATTCCCGAAAGTTTAAAACTCTTCGATATTCGTCAGATGATTCGCGAAGGCAAAAACTTCGACTACAACGGTGTGGCACCAAAGCTTATGAGTCAAACTTGGGTCCCCACCTATTGCCAAAATCCCTGAGCGTTTTTTGGAGTCCTAAAAAAATTCACACCCTCTTTTTTCCCTTTATCCCACATAAGCTTGAGAAAAGAGCCGTTCACTTTCCAAGCAATAGGCACTTAGGCTCCTACCCCACACGCATCCCGTATCCAAGGCCGTAACATTATTGCGACGGAACCAACCCAAGGCAGCCCAATGGCCAACATAGAAATGAACAGGATGAAAAGCAATGCTCTCAAAATCAAACCAAGGTCGCAAGGTGGGGGGCGCTAATTCGGGCGGTCCACTATAAGAAAAGTCCGCATTCCCTCGAAGGTCACACATTCGAACCCGAGTCAATACGGCCACAGCGTCGAGCAAGTCTTGATCAACACAAGAAGCATTTTTTTGCGTCAAGGCCATCATCAAAGCGCGGCGTTGGGGCCCCTGAAGCGCTTGCATAAATTCAGCGTTCCACCGTTCCACTTGGGACAAGGTCCAATGGGGATGAATTCCCGCATGAACCCAAACCCTATGCTCCTCCCGGCGATAGAGAGCTTGTTGACATAGCCACTCAAGACAATCTTGAGCGTAAGGACTTTTCAAGACGTCCTCAAGAGTGTCACGGGAACGACCCGGGCTTAAACCTAAGAGTCGTCCGATCAAATGTAGATCGTGATTTCCCAAAACCGTCTGAAAGGATTCTCCCAAGTCCATCGCCCAAAGCAACACCTCAAGATTTTGCGGACCACGATTGACCAAATCCCCGCAACACCACAAACGATCACGCCCACGCTGAAAACCAATTTGCTTCAACAGCGCCCGCAAGGTTTTGTAACAACCCTGAATATCCCCTAAAACGTAAGTCGCCATAAACTTGCTCGCACTTCACCCTTTCCCACTTGGAGACATAACAACATGGCTCATGCCCCAAACACGACTG
>DALYDW010000172.1:0-4942 GCA_031972915.1 bacterium | reverse complement strand
GACACCGCAAAAAATCCCCCGGTGCCACTGGCAAAACCCAAGTATCCTGCGGCGAGGCCTCCCGTGGCGGCGGCAGCGATGATGATGCCTACGCCCACCGCGTAATGATTGAACTGCGTGGAAAACTGGCTCATGCCCTGTAGGCGTTTGCCAATCTGGGCTTGTTCCAAACTGATGAAGACCTGCTGCGCCCCCTGCAAATCTCCCGAGGCGGCTTGGGCGGCGATGGCGTCGTAGCGGTCCGCCATGGCCAGTATTTGAGCCTCTCCCGTCGATTGAAATAAACCGGAGGTATCTCCCAAACCCGCGAGCCAGGTCAGCCCATTGAAGACGCGATCCGTGGTGCGGATATTCTCCGCCATGGCGCGATACATATCAGCTCGGCCCCTGGCGCTATGGATCAAGGCCAGACGATCGGCTTGGGCGACGATGGACTGATAAATTCCCAGACGATCTTGCAGAGACTGACCCTCCACATTCAATTGGCCATAAAGCGCTAAAAGCTCATCGTCCGTTGGACTGGAGGAAAGGGAGCCAACATGGTGGAGTTCTGCGGTGATGCCACGGCGGACTTGGGTTTCTTCGTAATGGGCCAAGTTCTGGGCGATTACCTGAAGGGACTGACAAGCTCCGGTTTCTGTGGCTTGCCATTGCGCTAATTGCCCTTCGATTTTTTCAAACTCCGCCAAACGCTTGGTCGCGGCTTCTTCTTTAGGACCGAGGAAACGGAATTCCCTGACGGATCCCCCCCAATAGGATTCTTGAGCCGTGGCCGCTCGTGCGGCTTGCCGATCTTCTGCCCGTGCTTCTTCAATCTCGGTGAGCAAAGCTTCACGATAAGCGGCGGCGCGACTCTTCAAAAAATTCTGAGCGAGGCCCAGGGATGCCGCGTCGAGATCAGCCGTCAATACTTGGTCCAGCTCATGGTAGGCCTGCAAAGAAATCAGATTGGCTTGAAGGGCCAGGCGGTCTTGGTAACCGGCGTTTTGGGTGAGTTCAGCGCCTTCTTTTTCGGCGACTTTCGCAAAGAAGCTTTTGAGGGCGGGATCGGAGAAGAGTTGTTCCATTTGTTGGACATGGGCCTCTAGCGGAGCCAAATCGCTGATGTCTTCTCCAGCCCTGTGGGGGAATTGCAAAAAGCTTAAGACAGAATCCATGTGGGTGGCCACGGCTTGCGCTTCGGGATGCTCCGAGTTTTTTAGCTCTGCGTAGGCCAAGACAATGGGCAGATTCTGCAAAAACTCGAGGGAAGGCTCGTATTCGGGCAGAACTTTTGCGCCCGTCAGATAACCCGGCTTGGGAATGTAGGGACGGACTATCGGGTTGTTGGCCGAGTAGTCCAGTTGATGATTGATGGACGAGACCGTGGGATATTTTTGCGCGAAGACCGTCGAAAACTCTGTGGCCACAGCATTGGCTTGAGCATAGCGGGTTAACAGTGACGCGAGTTGGTAGCCCGCCTCCAAGGTGAGCTCATTGCCTTGCAGGGCACCGGAAAGTAATTGGACCTTGGCCCGCTCAAGATAGGGGGCCAAACCTGGTTGTTGGATTCCTAAATCGTCGACGGCGTTTGAGCACGTCAGGGCGTTTTCTAAGCGAGCTAAGTTTTGGAGGGCCTCGCTTAAGGCTGCTCCTTCGAGATGACTCAATTGCGTTCGCTGAAGGGAGATTGCGCGGGCGACTTGTTGGGCCAAGGTTCCTTGTGCCTTGCGAATATCCTGGCGCAAGGCGCGGATTTCCCTTCGCAGGCCGAGATCGGGCTGGTGAGCGGAGAGGCTGACGAGAGCAACGATACCTGGTTCGGTTGCTTCGTTGAGATGCTCGGCTCCTTGTAAAACTTCGAGGGCTTCGAGGGAATGTCCTTGGATCGCTAATTTTTTTGCGGCCTCCACCCACGCTGCAGGATCTTGGAGTTCTTCATAAGAAGCTCGGACTTCGGGTGTCAGTCCTGTCACCACTTGATTTCGCTCCATAGCCGTCATGTCTGGAGAGAAGGGCCCACCGTTCCATAATTCAAAAGCGATGTGCATTAGGCCAGCGGTGTGGGCCCAAGCGGCCACTTCTTTTTCACTCAAATCACTGCTCTTGGGCAGAGCCAAACTATGTTGGGCTAATTGAACAGCCTCGTAATAATTCCCCGCATCGGCGGCGATGCGGGCCTGCTTTGCCAACTCTACGCTACGTTGAATGTCATAAGAGTTCTTCGTTTGCAGTGTTTCGGTGAGCAGTTGTGGTAAACGAAAGGTGTTCCGCTGAAAGTTCCGTACCGCTCCTTGAAAATACTGTGAAGCTTGGGCGAGGCCCGAAGGCTCCTTGGCGGGTGAGGAGGAAACGACCTGGTTTTGGGATTCAGCAGCGGAAGCCAGTTCTGAGTTCCGAGGGTCCAGGAAAGGCGTGAAAAGATTTTCTAGAAATCCGTCGTTGCTGAAATTGGGAAGTTTCATGGAGTAAACCTGGTTCCTTGTACTGAGAAAGGATCGTGGTTAACGTGAGCAAGTTTTATGCCAGGTATTTTTTATGAATATGCCTTTGCTTTATAGGTACTTGGGCGATGAAAAAAGAGGGTAGAGAACAAAATTTGAGGAGAAAATCCCTCACAATGGGGGAATCACCCCTCAAAATAAACCAGGAAGTTATGATGGTTTAACGCCCTCTCCGTCTAGACTGTTAGTGTGTGAGCAAATTACGTAACACCCACCATGACAACGTGCGGAGCTCTTCGGGTGAAATTTCTTAAACGTTTGGTTTCCAAGCCAAATCACAAGTGGGTGCTGTACTCATTGATGAGACTGCGCAACTCTCTTGATTTTTCGTCTAGTTCATTTCGGAGGCGATCGGCTTCTTTCTTGGCTTTGGCCTTGGCCGCAGTAGTTTTTCCCTTGGCTTGGGAACTTGCATAGGCTTTGGCGTGCTCTTTTGTAAGGGTTGAGACAGTCCTGGCCAGTTGCATGACTTGGTCTATCTGGCCAAATGGAATACCACTGGGTGGGCTGTCCTTAGAATAAACAAACTGTTTTTGCGCCTGATGGTGGTCGGTAGTCAGGCGAGCTATAAAATAGTCGATGGGTTCTCTTTCACCCCAAGGCTTAATTTTCCCAAATAGAACTTGTGGGGTGTCTGCTGTGTGGGCGGCTGCGAGGGGTGCTATGGGGCTGGCTCCAGGGGATACAATTCCACGTGCGACGTTTGCGGTCGTTACGGCCTTTTCATAGAGTAAAGCCCAAGAAAACTCCAGGTTGTTTGGTGCGGCGGTCCCAGAAAATCTAGAGCTTAGGATGTGACGTGGAGCACTCAGTGTATTTACTCCTACAGCTTCCCCCATCCGTATTTCTGCTTCGCTCCAAGGATCTACCGAGGGGGCTTCTGGTAGCTTGTCGTTGTTTCCACGAACCCAGCGAACGCGGGCGAGTATCTCTGGGAGATGGGCGTCCTGTTGGACTGCTTGTATCTGTTTCTCTAGCTCGGCTAAGGCCACTGTGATTTCTGGAATTAGGTGCTGGTTCGGTTTCCCCTGGGTTTCGAGAAGTTTATAATCGTCGACGAGTTTTTGCAGTCTTTGGTGTGATGATTCGAGACGGTGGAGTTGATTGTATCCTCCCGGTGCGGCGGTAGAGGGGCTTCTGGTCTCGTAGTGTTCTTTTTGCAGTCTCTTAAAGTCTCTATTGAGACGTTGGGCTCGGGCGATGGCCTCTTCTACCGGCTTAGTTCGCTTTCTCTCTGGAAAACGAGCTTCTAACGACGCAATCTCAGCATCGAGACGGTTTTTAATTTCTTCCAATTGTATCAAATTTGCCTGGTTAGGCTCGCTGCGATAATGGGCCAGGGCCGTGTTAAATTCTTGGACAAGGCCAGAGAAACTATGCAGCGGGTTTGCTAGGGTGTTGCCCATAGATTGAACGGGCGCTTCAACAGTGGGCTTCGAATCATTGCCATGACCTCCTCTGCCGTGGGTGGCCATGGCGAGGGCCGGTATCCCTAGCGTGGGCAATCCGCTTTGGGCGAGCTGTTGGGAGAGACGGGCGCTTAAATTTTGCATCCATTGGGTGAGGTGATTCGAAACGAGTTTTGGAGACGATGCGGTAAAACCCGAGCGGGTAAAATGTAACACTTGGGCCGCCCCTGTCGTCGCGTTGAAGTAATCCACTTCGACCAGGCCGTTGTTGTATGCGCGAACCTCGCCAAAGGGGCTGTGGGGTCGTTGACTATAAACTCGCAAATCATGGAGGAACGAGGCGAAGTTTGTGGCGGGCACTTGTCCATAGGTTGGGGTGCTCAAGACCAAACCATAAGTATTTTCTGGGCCGAACATATTTTTGAAAATTTCTTGTTCCAAAGAAAAACGCTCTAACGAACTCAGAGCTTGGCGTGTCGCTGTCAAACTTCCTTCATGACGATGCTGGGCGGGGAGTTTTTCCATGACGCGGAGGCGTAGATTAAGGGCATTGCGGTAAGCGTTGACCAAGGCGTCTAGCTGTGGCGAGCCTTGTTTCACACCCTCGGCAAAGGCCGATTGGGCGGAGGATAGTTGGGCTTCTGCCTTTTCCAATTCTGGGCGCCATTTCGCCAAAACGAGATTTTCTGCGGCTTGATGACTCAGTGAGGTGAGGGGGCTCGTCAGAGCCCCGCCGACTTTGAGTGCGACGAGAAAAAAGAATCGATCGATCCAGGCCTCTTGAGAAAGGAGGGTAGCTTGAGCCGAAGCAAAAGGCTGTTCCGAACCTTGCAATAAACTGTGAACACTGCCTCCTAGAAAATCGTAAGCACCGAAGGCGCCGAGCTCGGTGCTGAATTTTCCACCCGATTGCAATAGGGAGCTTTGCCACGTGTTTTGCAAACGACCCGCTTCGACGGTCAACTGCTCGATGCTCGGTGCGGTAATACCTCGTAGACGCAACTGACGAGCCGCCATGGCATGAGAAATGCTTTCGAAGGAACTGGTAAA
>DALYDW010000171.1:0-4967 GCA_031972915.1 bacterium | reverse complement strand
AATTATTTGGGGGATTTTCGCAACTTGCAAACAAAGGTTGCTAGAACCTGGGGGGACCGCATTTAAAAATATGAGGATGAAAAATTTTGAGAACGGAAACGGACTCCCAATTGCTTTGGCGAAGTGGGCAGGTTTTGCTCTAAGAGATCCTCTCGCCTAAACTCGATGCTGAAAAGAGTCGCGCACCCCACTAAACCCATTCGGGACGCCACTCCCTAAACAATTTACCGGAGGACATCTCCGCATCGAGGCGTCTTAAGAGAAAATCAGGAATCTGATTTCCTCCCACATAAAGAGCAGAAAATTGACTGAGATCGAGCTGGGTCAACAAAGACCGAGCCCCCGCATCCGTGAGACCGCAATGCTGCAAATCTAAGACGGAAAGCAAAGGAAACCTACCCGAAGAAATCTCACGGATACCATCGTTTCTCAAATAAGGGTTGCCAGCAAGCTCCAGCGTATGAAGGCGAACAGGATAAGAGGGCGGGGCTGAAAACAAAAAATCAAGATCTCCCTGAAACAACAAATTCTCTCGCAAGGACAACTCTTCTAGCCTTTGACCTAGAGAACTTTGAAACAATCGGGGTGCCCCCTCGCTATTCTGCAAGTTCATCAACAAATTATCCGAAAGATCCAAAACCCGCGGCTGCAATCGAGAACCCCTCAGCAATGCGCCCCAATGCTGAGGATTTAACTCGTTTCCAGCCAATACCAGAGATTGGAGCCCAGAAAGAGCCTCACTGTTGGCCAAGGCCTCCATGTCGGAAACACTCAGCTGAGCAATTCCCCAATCTTCTTCTTCGGAGGAAGCCCTACGGGCCTTTTCTGCCTCCAAAGACTCTAGATAGCTCTCTTCTGCTGAACTCAAGGGTCGTCGAGGACGAAAATCTTGGCCCAACTCCCATTGGGCTGTAACCTCACGTCCCAAGGACTCCCAATTTTTTTTATCCTCATCTCGCAAGGATGATCCCCGGAAATCTGTGCTATCCTCGTCGGCCCGCCCCACCCGGGAAAGATTCAGGTGCCTTAGTTTAGAAAAAACCGAGCCCTCCGCAAAAAGCTTACCCGTACCCGGCCCCAAGCCGTTGCCCGAAATATCTAAAAAAACTAGCGAAGACGCCTGGGAACTACGAGACAGGGTCCAAAGCCCAAACAAAGTGATGGCATTTACTTGAAGCTCAAGGTGGGTAAGCCGAGGCTTACAATGTCGCATCATCAAGGCGCGCAAGCCCACGTCTCCAACACCGGTATTTTGCAGCACCAAATGAGAAAGCTTATAAAAGGTGGACGCCCTTGCCAAAACCTCGATGCCCCGGGACCCCAATTGCGGATTATCCCCCAGATTAAGATGCGTCACCCCAGAGAGCTGGGAACCTTGAGTGAGAATCTCAAGCTCGTGGGCTTTCAAATCTACACCCTGCAAACTTAAACTTCTCAGGCCACTCAAGTGAGAATTTTTCGCCAAAATTCGTAAGACCTTGCGACGCCTAGCCTGGGGCCACTGATAAAACAGCCGATCCACATTGAGATGTTCAACCCGCCGCATTTCTTTTAAGGCCATGATTTCACGAAAGGCCTCAAAAGCAATTGGATCTCGAAAATACAGCATCTTCAGCTGAGGCAACTCGCCGAAAAGCTGTTTGATATCCGTGGCCCGAACTCCCGAAGCCAACACGAGGCCGGTCACCTGATTTTGGGCATCGAAGACGCATTCTCGAACCACCGGGCGTAGGTCCGGGTTTTCCACCCGCCGGACTCTCAAGGGCCGCCCCTTCGAGACGGTGGGAAATGGAATAACATTGCTGCGGTTGGCGGCCGGAGTGATTTGGGGCTCCTTCGAACCCAAAAAACGCCCTCCCTGCGGTAACACTGGGGGAGCTTCCTCCGAAGCAGACGGAGACTCTGTTGTGGGCTTGGGTTGCCTCCACGGGGAGGGAGGGGGAAAAAACACCAGGTTATCTGGCTCACCGCCGGGCGGCCCCTCCGATCCGGGCCCATCGCCCCCACCCTCCATGGCAAAAACAAGCGGAGCGCGCCAAGTGGGAACAGCGGTGGACCGTTTCCACGATTCGCTCAAACGTCGCACCTGGGCAATGAGCTGACCTTCGCCCAACAACTGGGCCTGATGGTGCAGCTCCGTCTCCAAACGTCTCCAAGAGTGGGGCATGGCCCCTAAGACACCAGCCATCCCCTTAAAGCTTAAATGCATCTCCAGGGCCCCTTCCAAAAGACCCCAGCCATCTTGAGAAAAACCCAGTTCTCCAAAATTTTGCAAACCGATGCCCGCCATACCTCCCAGTACGCCACTCAATTCGGGCAAAACCCGGGCCGTCCATGGAGCTAAGTGTTGATACCGAGTGACCCGCCCCAAGGCGTCTATCCCATGAAAATGGCGACGAGCGAGGTTTCCTGCCAGCCCCATGGCTTTCATCCCTCCGAGCATCCAAGTTCCATGAATCCAAGACGAAGCGAAAGAACCCAACTCCGCCTCAGATTTTCCCAAGTAACGACCGGCACCGTAATGGACCGAAGAAAAAGCGGTAGTCTCCGCCAAAAAACCCGCACCGTAGGCCATGGCTTCCACCCATGGGCGCCCTAAAAAACGAGCTACCTTCCCAGGACTGCGGAGCAAACTCGCTAACCCCCCGACACGCCCCACTTGAAAAGCCATGGGAGCCACCATCGTGGCTAACAACATATCGGGTTGGGTTATGCCGATGAAAATTCTCCGACCTCGAAACTCGACCTGATCAGAAAGACTCCCCTCACCCTCGAGAATATCTAACTGCCGCCGGGCGGATTTTGCCCACGAAG
Organism: bacterium; assembly: GCA_031972915.1. GTDB lineage: Bacteria > UBA10199 > UBA10199 > DSSB01 > DSSB01 > DALYDW01. The sequence goes on along the minus strand of DALYDW010000171.1, from coordinate 2,153 downwards.
TACCCGCATGACGCTCCAATAGGGTGCGGTAAATCTGCCGGGCCAAATCTACATCGCGGAAATCATCGCTGTTTTGCAGGGAACGGGCCCGCCGGTACAAGCGCCCCGGTTCAAGCCGAACAGCCCCAGGCCCCGCCAGAGAAGAATCTGCCAGGACCTCTCCTCCGGGCCCCAGAATCGAATGGGCCCCACCCAACTTGAATTCGTCAGGAAGACGCAAAACCTCTCTCCAAACTTTTTAAAAAATTTCCCGGAATCGAGATACCAAGATTTAATAAATCTTTCGGAGAGGCTATCGGCAAGCCCTCCAAGAAGTTGCAAAAAACCTCAGTATTTCGGTATTCACGGCGTTGCCGCAGACAAAAATTCGCGTTTCTCAGACCACAAAAACTCAAAATCGCATCAAAAGTGGCAGTTCTTGCGCTCCAGGGCGACGATGTTCGGCAAGATCATCCCAAAAGCGATCCCTCGGCTCGTAAAAAGCAAAATCGCGATTCATCAACAAGCGGGTGTGGGGCAGCTCCCGCTGTAACCTCAAAAGCTCTTCTCCGCTAAGAATGCCAGCAGGATGTCGATTGTTAGCGCACTCGGACAACACGATTTCAGCAGGCGCCGTTGCTTGGGCCCGTCTCAGGGTCCGACCCAATTGGGAGACATCGTTGGCCAAGCCATTTCCTTCAAGGTAAAGCCGCTCACGCGGGAGCGACCCCTCAAGCAAAAGTTCCAATCCCAAAGGGTGTAAATCGGTGTCACGCAAATCCAATTCGTCGAGAGAGCTGGGCAAAGATTCTGAAATTCTCCTACCCAGCTGACCCCAAAGGGCACTGCGATTTCCTGCCCAACTGAGGCTCCTCAGCCGAGCAAAACCGGCCCCACCCCACAGAGAATCCCACTCTCGCACCGTCAAATGATTATTGCCCAAGTCTAAAATCTCCAAATGAGGCAAGCGTCCCAACTGATGGGCGAGGACGCTCAAGCTGGAAGCCGAAAATCCGGCCTCCTGCAATCTAAACTCACGCAGCCCCGACAAGTTGTCTAAATTAAGCCCTGGTGACAAGGCCACACCCGACTGGGACCCCGCCAGACTCAAGACTCGTAGATCAGGCCTCGCCACTTCACTCAAAGCCGTCAAACCGCCTGCCGAACCAGGAATCCCAGAAAAATCCAGATAACGAAGCGAAGGCGGAACCGCTCTCAGGGTTTCTTGTGGGTAGAAGAGATCCACCTGGTTTTGCCCTGTTAAAAGTAAAAACTGCAAAGCCGGAAACGTAGTCCCCAAATTCAAAAACCGGGTTAAATCTCCTCCTCGAACGGTACTCGACGAACTCTCCATTTTCAAAAACTGCAAAGAGTGAGACCCCGCACTCGTCAAACAGGCAAACCACCCTCCCCAGGAAACCTGACGCAACTCCAAGGCCCGCAAACTCTGAAGCAGGCCTTTTGAGTCTAAAAATTTGAACATTCCCTCGTCTGTCGGCTGACCTTCCAAAACCAAGGCCTCCAACTCTGGCCATGCGTTTTTTTCCCACACCCGCAATAAGGTAGGAAGTTGCTTCCCCCGCAAGGTCAAGGCCCGAACCTGTTTGGCCCGGGCAAACTCCAAAAATGCCTGTAGCCTCACCTGACTCACCTGACTCACATCCATGCGACTAAAAAACATCCCACCCGCACCACTTAAAATTCTTTCTAGAGCGGGAAGCGTAGCCTCCCGGTATGCATGCTTACTTAGAACCAACTCCCACACAAAACCATTTCGCTCCACAACCCGATCAATTCCATTTTCTAAATCTCCTCGCGAATCCCGAATCGCTTTTTGAATCTCTCGATATCGGTCCAATAACTCTTGGTGTGCAGCGACCCCTCGTGTGCGAATCGTATCAGGATCATCTAACGCCGCTTTCACTGACATCAATTCACCCTGAGGCAGGCCTTCTGAATTCGCCCAATCGGCAAACACTTCTACAGAGCCTGGACTTTTGTTTTGGGCCGCTTCGAACATAGTCCGTACTTGTGCCGGTGCTAATTTGGTTCGTCCAGAAACCACAGCCACCATGGCGAGTGTCGTGCCGGAGATCCAAGCCCAAGGCAGGGATGAGCTAGAAGAACCGTTCACCGAGGCCTCCGCAATTCCCGGCACTCCCAATAAACCCGCT
>DALYDW010000170.1:2305-5043 GCA_031972915.1 bacterium | reverse complement strand
GACAAGGCTTCGGGGAAGGGCTAACCTCCGCCGGCCTCGACTTTCCGTTCTTGGTAAACCGAGTTTCAAGTCATCCATCTGATTCAAGGAGAATCCCCCCATGTCCGAGTCCGCGGCAGTGCTTCCAGTTAATATCGAAGACGAGATGCGGGATGCTTATTTGGATTATTCGATGAGCGTGATCGTGGGGCGCGCCTTGCCCGATGTTCGCGATGGGCTTAAGCCGGTACATCGACGGATTCTTTATGCCATGTTTCGCGAGGGATTGCTCAGCAGCAAGCGTTTTAGCAAGTGTGCGGGCGTGGTCGGTGAGGTTCTTAAAAAATATCATCCTCACGGTGACTCTGCAGTTTACGACGCTCTGGTGCGCATGGCTCAGGCTTGGAACTTACGCTATCCGCTAATTGAGGGGCAGGGCAATTTTGGATCCATCGATGGAGATCCTCCCGCGGCCTATCGTTATACCGAGGCCCGTTTGATGAAAGTCGCCGAAGAAATGTTGGCCGACATCGATAAAGACACCGTCGACTTTACGCCTAACTTCGATGACTCCACCCAAGAGCCCGTAGTCTTGCCCACTCGAATTCCCAATTTATTGATCAACGGCTCCGATGGGATTGCTGTGGGTATGGCCACCAAGGTGCCTCCCCATAATTTGCGGGAGGTCATTCGAGCGCTTTTAACTTTGATTGAAAATCCCCGTTTGTCCTTGGAAGAAGTTTTAAAGATCATTCCCGGCCCCGATTTTCCGACGGCAGGTTTTATCAGCGGTCGTGAAGGAATTCGCCAGGCCTACACCACGGGCCGAGGCATTATTCAAATGCGGGCCCGGGCTTTAGTGGAGCCCATCGCTAAAGGAGATCGAGAGTCCATTGTGATTTCCGAAATTCCCTATCAGGTGAATAAGGCCAAGCTCATTGAGCAAATCGCCTACTTGGTTAGGGATGGTAAGGTGGAAGGCATCGCCGATTTGCGTGACGAGTCTGATAAAGACGGCATTCGAGTTGTGGTGGAACTAAAGAAAAACGCTAATTCTGGGGTTGTGCTCAATCAACTCTACAAACACACCGCCATGGCTAGTAGCTATGGCATCATTTTGTTGGCCATTGTCCATGGTCAACCCCGTATTTTGAATTTGCTCGAGTTATTACAGCTTTTTGTCGATCATCGAAAAGAGGTTGTTACGCGGCGCACCTTGTTTGAATTGCGCAAGGCCGAGGAACGAGCCCATTTATTGGAAGGTTTGAAGATCGCGGTAGAAAATATCGACGAGGTCGTAGCTCTGATTAAGCGCTCTAAGACTCCCCCCGAGGCCAAGGTGGGGTTGATGGAGCGTTTTGGCTTGAGCGAGGTTCAGGCCCAGGCCATTTTGGATATGCGATTGCAACGCTTGACCGGTTTGGAGCGCGATAAAATCATCCAAGAATACGAAGAAGTCTTGCGCTTGATTCAAAGACTCAAGGAAATTCTAGGAAGTGAAAAATTGATTTTCAAAATCATTTCCGACGAGCTTGAGGAGATTCAAAAGAAATTTGGTGATGAACGCCGCACTGAAATCACGGGTGCGCAGCAAGAACTGAGTGTCGAAGATTTAATTCAAGAAGAAGACATGGTGGTGACCATCTCTCATCATGGTTATATCAAGCGAAACGCGGTGAGTTTATATCGTGCTCAACGGCGTGGGGGTAGGGGAAAAACGGGTATGGTGACCCGCGACGAAGACTTCGTCGAAAATTTATTCATCGCCTCTACTCATCATTACCTTTTGGTGTTTTCCACCTGGGGAAAGCTTTATTGGGTCAAGGTTCACGAATTGCCACAGGCGGGTTTGACTGCCAAGGGCAAGGCTATTGTCAACCTATGTTCATTTTCTCCTGAGGAAGGAGTGGCCGCCGTATTACCCATCAAGGAATTTCAAGAGGGAAAATACGTGGTAATGTGCACGAGCAAGGGAGTTATCAAAAAGACAGAATTGATGGCTTTTAGTAACCCTCGCGCCGGAGGGATCATTGCCCTGTCCATTGACGAGGGTGATCAGTTAATTTCTGTTGCGCTCACCAGTGGTCAAGACGATCTTTTTCTTGGCACCGCCGAAGGGCAGACCATTCGATTTCATGAGGACGCTGTGCGCGCAATGGGGCGCACCGCTCGTGGCGTACGAGGTATCCAATTAGCCGAAGAGGATAGCGTGGTAGGAATGGAAGTCATCAATGCCGATGCCGCGATTCTTACGGTGTCCGCCAAAGGCTTGGGAAAGCGCACTCCTTGCGACGAGTATCGAGTTCAAGGCCGAGGTGGCTCCGGAATTATCACGATGAAGGTGAACGAAAAAACCGGACGAGTTGTGGCGCTTAAGCAAGTGACTGATAACGATGAGGTCATGCTTATCACCAACAGCGGAAAAATCATTCGCATGGAAGTGAAAAACATCTCCTTGATCGGGAGAAATACCCAAGGTGTCCGTCTCATCAATCTCGAAGAGGGAGAGTCGGTGAGCGCCGTCGCGAAGGTCGCGGAGGGCGAGGAGGAGGGTGAGAAGGAATAGGACCCTCCCTTGAAGAAACTCTATAAAAAAATAGCTCTGTTTTTTTTGATCTTAGTCGGCATTGTCGTTGCTTTTCTTTGGGTGCCACAGAAGCGGCCCTTTTATTTTTATGTGCAGCGGGCTGAGGAAGCCTTTCAGCAGAAGAAATTTAATCGAGCCATCGATTTATATCTTAAGGCCTTAAAGTATCACC
>DALYDW010000170.1:0-2295 GCA_031972915.1 bacterium | reverse complement strand
TGGCAATACCTATAACTTTTCTTTGGGGAATATAGAAAAAGCCGCTGCTGCCTACCAGAAATTGCGCGAGACTTACCCCACGAGTTTGGAAACCCGTCGGGGATTGCAAAATGCCGCCGAGATGTACGAAAAAATGGGTGATTACCAACGGGCGTTGTTGGCTTACCAAGATATCGTTGATTTGTTTCCTCGGGCGGGAGATCTCGACCAGGTTCGCTATCAAGTGGCCATGATGGCTGTAAAATTAAAAAAATTCGAACCCGCTCGTCGTTCTCTCATGGCCATTATCGAAACAAATCCCTCCACCTCTATTGCTGATCAAACTCTCTATCAGTTGGGTAGTATTTTTTTTATGGAAGGGGCCTCGGAGCAGGCCGTTCAAGTTCTGGAGGCCGCCGTGGTAAAATTCCCCGAGAGCCCCCTTTTACCTGAAATGAAGTTTACTTTGGCCAATGCCTATGAAGAGCAGGGTAAGTTAGAGGCTGCCCTCAAAATTTATGAGTCGATTCGAAATCAATACCCCAATCCCCAAGTGGTTGACGCTAAAGTTGAAAAGCTCAAAGAGAAAAATGTCAAGCAGCGCGAGATGGTCGAAAAGATTATGGAAAACAAAGAGCGAGCAAAACGGGAGAGCGAAAAAAAACTCAAGGCCTCCAAGCTCCCCGAATTCTCTGAAGATCCCGAGGGAACGGGCACGGTTCCCGAAAAATTTTTACCTAAGTCGCTTAATGGGGGTGAGAACTCTTTGTTTCCATGATCCTCTGGTATAAAGGCGTGGCGCTCGCGGGTGCGTTCGAAGACTGCGAAACACTGGATCGGCATCAAAGAGGAGATAAAAGCTTTATGGGCCTACTTCGAAATAAAATTTATATTCCCTTTCTCGGCGGGCTCATGTTGTTGGCTCAATCCTGTTCGGCTCCAGAGCAGCCCGTTGTTCGTGTGTATTCAGATCCTGATCGAAAACTCTTGGCAGAATTTAAGGTAGAGATTGCCGACGATCCTCAAGAGCGTAGTACGGGTTTGATGTTTCGCACCGAATTAGGACAGGATAGAGGGATGTTTTTTGTCTTTCCCCATGAGGTTGATTCTCCCTTTTGGATGCGCAATACCCTAATTCCCCTCGATATGCTGTTTATCGACTCGGAAAAACGAATTCTTAATATCGTGTCCCAGGCCCAGCCACAAACCGATACGCCCCGTATGCCCAAGGCCCCCTACCTTTATGTACTAGAGATAGAAGGCGGAAGAGCTAAGTCTTTGGGTTTAAAAGAAGGCGACCGAATGGAATGGGAAGACCTCTAAGCAGAACCTCTCCATATTCGTCGTAGAAAAATAAAACCAAAAAAAACCTGGGCAACGCTTTCAAAAAATCTTGTTCGTTTGGATTTTTTGAAAACGTGGCCCAGGCAAAAAGTTTGAGGGCTAAATTTGTTAGCCTAGTGGGCTGCGTTAGGGGCGGTCTCAGCGCCGCTCCCAGATTGAATGGGGGCGACGGGTTGGCCCTTTTCACCCGGGGTGGGAGTTTTTTCTTTTTTAGTCTGGATGGACAAGGGCATGGCGCCTCCGGCACTGGGTGTTTGAGTTTTTAATTCTTCTTCAAAGTATTCGATTTGGGTCCCCTGAGTTAGGGAGTTGAGCAGCTCTTGTTTTGCAGGTCCACGGAGCTTAAATTCGATTCGGGTTTTGACTTCTTCGTAGGAGGCCACTTGCGCGGGACTAATGACCTTGATGAGGTGGTAACCGTCGCGGGCCTTGAATGGGCCGGCGACTTCTCCGGCCTTTAGGGTAAAGGCCTTGTCGATCATTGGTTTCCAATCGAGTCGGTCGGCACGACGATCGTCTTGACTGATTTTTCCTAAATTACCACCTCGCTTTTGGGTCATGCGGTCATCGGAGTATTCTTCCACCACTTTATCCCAGGGAACGCCTTCGTCTAATTTCTTTTTAGCGGCCTCGATTTTGGCTTGGGCCTGTTTGTCTTGCTCTAACTCTTGGCTTGGGTCTTTTTTATCTTTGGAGGGAGGAGGGGTTCGTACCAAAATGTGGGCCAATTCGATTTGGGAAAATTCTTTTTCTTTGTTATTTTTGTAATACTCCTGAGATTTTTCTTCGATGATCTCTTCGATCAAACCCTGGGAGAGAATCACGCGGGCGTAGAGAGCGGCCTTTTCTTGGTATTCGGGTTTGTTTTGAATGCCGCGTTTGAGGCTCTCGCGATGAAGTAACTCCTGCTCAATGAGAGTGTCGACAAGTCGTTTTTTGCCACCGGCGGTTTTGAGTTGGGCAGCGATGTTG
>DALYDW010000169.1:0-5056 GCA_031972915.1 bacterium | reverse complement strand
GACAGTCTTTCGGGCGAAATTTATTTGTAAGGGCAAAACCTTTGTTTTCAAGGGGGCTTTAAACCCCTTTATTTTTTTTGGGCGTAGATACAGGAGGATCCACGGTATGGGAAATAACGAAAAGATACAAGAAACCGAAGAATCAACTTTTAAGGTGAGCGACCGACGGCGTTTTTCTCCCGAAGGTGAGGTTCGCACCGAGTCGGGCTCCAGTGAGGAGAGTGGGGCGGCGTCTCAGGAAATTCCCGAGCCGATTTCGACGACCTCTTCGGCGGGATCCGAAACTTCCCAGGAGCGGGGTGACCCTCGTGCCCTACCTGCTGAGTTGAGCACTTTGGTGCTTTCTTTAGCGAGTGCGGCTCAGATGGCGCTGGGCTTGGTTTCTCATCCCGCTACGGGCAAGCCAGAACGAAATCTTCCCCAGGCCAAGCACGCCATCGATCTTTTGGGAGTGCTAGAACAAAAAACGCAGGGCAATTTGAGCGCCGAGGAGGCGCAGTTGCTAGAAGTTTTGCTCTACCAATTGCGTATGCAATACGTGGAGACGGCGAGGACCAGCGATGAAAACAAAATTCAGGTTTAATCTGGGTTTCGGATATCTTGTATTACTTTCGGCCCTGTTGTTGGGCTTGGGGTGGGTGGGCAATGGTGAAGGGGTGCGGTCCTCTCGTGCTCAGGCGTCTACCCCCGATTGGATCTTTGGAGGAAGCACCCCGCGCTCCTTTGCAGATTTGGCTCGTGGTGTTCAAGATGCCGTCGTCAATATTTCGACCACGAAAAATTTTCGCATTCGTCGTGGGCCCATTTATCAATTTCATCCCGATTACTACGAACAATATCTGAAGCAGCAGGGGCAGGAGTTAAAGCGCCCCAATAGCCTGGGGTCTGGTTTTATCCTAGATCGACAAGGCTACATTCTGACGAACAATCATGTCATTCAGGGGGCCGATGCTATTGAAGTGCGCTTAGCCGATGGACGTGTCTTTCCCGCGCGTGCGATAGGCTCCGATCCTAAAAGTGATTTGGCGATCGTCAAAATCGATACCGACGAACCCCTTCCCACGGTCAATCTCGGAGATTCAGATGCATTGCAAGTGGGGGACTGGGTAATGGCCATCGGCAATCCGTTTGGGTTAACTCAAACCGTCACAGCGGGTATTTTGAGCGCTAAGGGGCGGGTGATTGGTGCGGGGCCTTACGATAATTTCTTACAAACCGATGCCTCGATCAATCCTGGAAATTCTGGAGGGCCCTTGTTCAATCTACAAGGACAGGTTGTGGGAGTTAATACGGCCATTATCGCTGGTGGTCAGGGAATTGGCTTCGCCATTCCGATCAATCAGGCCAAGTCGATCATTCCTCAATTAATTTCCAGCGGCAGGGTTGAGCGTGGCTATTTGGGACTTGGTTTACAGGAAGTGACAGCTGATCTAGCTAAAAAATTAGGTTTGTCCCGTCCTCAAGGCGCGCTGGTCGCCCAGGTTTACGAAAACTCTCCGGCTCAACGGGCTGGCTTGCAGCCTGGAGATCTCATCGTTAAATTCAACGATAAGGAGATTTCCCGTTCTCAAGATCTTCCTGTCTTGGTGTCTCAGACTCCTGTGGGGGTCAAGGCTACGCTGGCGTTTTATCGTGAGGGGCGTTTGCAAGAGACGCAGGTTATTTTGATTTCTTTGGATGCTCCGCAAACTCAAGGCGCGCCTTCTGGGGGTGTTTTTCAATCCTTGTTGGGGCTTGCCATTGCGGATCTTGATCCTGTTCAAGGAAAGAAATATCGTTTAGCCCCTGGATTGGGGGTGCTGGTGACTCAGGTGGCCCCCGATTCTCCAGCCGCCTCGGTGGGTCTCAAGGCTGGGGATTTAATTTTGGAGTTCAATGACCGGGCGGTGCTAGGTAGCAAAGACTTCATCGCCATTACCCAAAAACTCAATAAAGGGGACATCGTTCGTTTATTTGTCCGCCGTGGCCCTTTGTCGAGTTACTTCGCTTTTGCCCTTTAGTTTCGAGTAAGAGAATGGGTGTTGCCCTCTTTTAGTCTGTAAAGGGGGCTTGGGTTTTTAAATAAACTTTTGAATTCGACGAATGGAAAAGGCGGGGAGCGAGGCGCTTTCCTTAGCGGTGGTTTCAAGGGCCCGATCTATTCCCAAAACAGAAGGAATGGAAAGATCTAGAGACGCGGGGGCGGCTGTGTCTTCAGTGGATGGAACGGGCGGCGGTGGTTGGGATTCTAGCGTGGCAGCTGTCGCAACGCAGTGGTCGTAGGCAGCTTGGTGTGATTCCAAAAGAGAGTCTTTAACCTCTATTTTGAGGTGGGGGGCTACCATTCTTCGGAGTTGTTGTCGTTCTTCTGCAGTGACCTGACCATCAGCTCCAATGGCGTCGATAACAACGATGGTCTCCGTGGCGGCCTCTTTTAAATAAGCATGCTCTGTTTCTTGGGATAAATCGGATAAAGCTACCGGCGCCTTGGCCTGGGCATTTTCCCTAATGTAGGGGGTGATGTACTTGATGGTGTCGGTCCAAGCTTGACCTTCCCTAGGGAAGCCTTGTTCTTCTTCGATAATGGGGACGAGATTTTCTTCTACAATGCTATGGAGCATTCCTTTCACGTTATTTTCTAAAAATTCGCTTTTATAAATTGTTACGTGATTGTCTGCGATGGATTGGCAGAGTTTGTCAGTGTTGGCGTTGCTCTGGGGCTTGGCGGAGGTCGTGGATTTAGAATCCACGGCGTCATTTTGGAGATGGGGTTCTGGGGAAGTTCGAGAGTGGGCGGCGGCACGAGGTGGAGTCATTTTGAAAATCCTTTTTAAAGCTTAGACACTCTATTCAAAGCAAAGTGTGTGCCAGACCTTGGTTTTTTTAGTGTTTTGAAATGATTGTGATTTTTTAAGGTGGGGTTTGTTCTAAGAAAACGCACGCCCCACTTTGAGGCTGGGAGCCTGTGAAAATGGGGACAATACACTCCAGATTGAGTCCAGGCGAGGGGCTGGTGGGGAAGGCTCAGCTCAATGGGTGGGGTGTTTTACCAGGTGAGAGCTGCCCAAAAACTTGGGGCGGTTTTTGCATCGCAACCTTCGAGCTGCTTTTGTAAAGAAGTGGCTTGTTGTAGCAAGCCAACTTTTTTCACGGAGCTTGTTTCGCCTTGGTAGGTCTGATGAATGCTTGAGATGAGCTCTTTTAACAGGTCTATTTTAGTGGTTAAGACCAAATGTGCATTTTGTGCCCACTGTGTTTCTTGATCTGTTAAAGCTTTGGCTTCAAGTCCGAAATCTTGCTGGCGCTCCGTTCGAATTGTGCAAAGTGCTTTGTAGGATTCTTGGGTTAGGGAGTGGGACTCGGAGAGCAGGTTATGGAGAACAGCATGTCTTAAAGTGGCGCGTTGGTGGGCGGCTATTTGATCGGTTTCTTTAACGCGTATGGGATTCAAAATATCACCGACAAAAAAATCTTCTGAGTTTGGATTGCTGAAGCGATTATCTAGCAGTGGGGCGCTGCTATCAGCGGCTGTATCGATGTCTTGTCCCTGGCTTAAATGAGTCTCGATTGTCTGGGTGTATTCTTGCTTTAAATGGGTCAAGTCGCGTGTTCGGCGCTCTTGGGCAAAGGTGGCGAGGCTCCGTCCTAGGCCCAGAACCGTTATGGAATCACGCGCTGAAATAAGACGATCCAGGACTCTGGGATTGGCGTAGTCGTAGGAGCTTTCCGATTTTGACATCGTAGCGGGCTTTTGGGGAGTTGTGCGCTCAGCGATGGGGGGCTCGGGATCGGACGAGGGCACGTTTGAAAGAATCTTGTCGTAAAGCTTTTGCGTGATGGAAGCCGCCATAAAATGAGAATCCCTACCTAAAAAATCAACCTTTGTTAAAATTGTTGACCTCTGCTCAGGCCGACAACCCCATTCAAGATGTAAGCAAGCCTTATGCCAGGTGGTTTTAAATTTTTTTTATGAGAGAATTTTAAGCGCAGGAGGGAGCAATTTAAGAAAGTTGAGCCATTTTTGAGGAGATTTTGAAAAATATCGTCGAGTTGAATTGGGTGTGTCCCGTTAATTTAGGGGAGAATAAACCTCAGTGGACCGAAAAACTGAGGGCTTTGCTCCACATGGAGCTGAACTTTGGGGTGTTGACCCATGGTGCTTCGTTGAAAGCGTAAAAAGTTTTCGAGGTGTTCATTTTGGGTTTTTAAAACTGCCAGCTATAACCCAAGGTGGCCTCGACCGCTTGTAGATCGGGACCGCCGTTTTGAAAAACTCGATAATTGCTGCTCAAGTTGATTGCGCTATGACCAAAGCAAAACTCGATGCCACCCCCTCCGTGGGCGGTGAAATCGACACCCGTTTGCACCACACTTCCAAATTGGCTGAAGTCCAAGACATAAAATCCCAAGCCACCCTGAAAAAAGGGGCGGATAAAAGTGCGCAGGGGGGTGAATTTAACGCCACCTTCCAACATAAAAAAGAAGGTGCTCGGATTAAAAAAACCACCGAGGCTCCCAATGGCTTGAGACATTCTCAAGTAAGGTGAAATCCAACCTTGGATTCGATAGCCACCGAACAAGGTGCCCAGGTATTGAGGGTTGATCAGATCAGCACTGTTGCCGAGAAATAGTAATACACCTTGTTCGGAACCGATAAACCAGCCTGAACGCTTGTAAGGTTCGCGATCGTCAAAGGTTTGGGGGGAGCCCTGCCCTGGGGGAGGTGTGAGACCTGGATCGTCTTCTTGATAGGCGGCGTGGCCTTGGGGGGCAGGGAGTGCGAGCAATAAGAGTGTAACCCAGAATAAAAACTTTTCTTTCATAATTTGACTCTTCTTTTTTTGCGAGGAGGAGCTGTTTTATCGAGGAAAAGGTTGGGCCTTGTCCATTAAAAATCTTTTGGAACTTGGATAAATCTCTGGGGAAACTCCGATCATAATTTGTGCGCAATCCTCCAACAACTTGTGCTTCGTTGTGGCGATAAGAGAGCCCCCAGAACGATTGAGTGTAACCCTAAAAGGAATTTTCAATGACCCCGGGTAAGGTTTTTTTCAATCCATCACAGAGTGATGCGTCA
>DALYDW010000168.1:0-5056 GCA_031972915.1 bacterium | reverse complement strand
TCAACTCGAGGCTTTGAGAGTATTGTTCCACCAAAGGAAAAGAGCCCTCCTTTTTACGAAAAACTTCGAGTGAGTCAGGCGACATCAACTCGGGCCAAAGTCGATTCATCAAAAGGGGGCCCAAAGGCATCAGAGCTTTTTGCTCGAGGGCCTTCGCCATCTCCACCGCCTCATTGACGGGCATTTCTTCTGGCAAAGTAGCCAACCAAAGTAGTGACTCGGTATCACTTCGTAAAAACTCCAAAATTTTATCCGATTTGCTTTTAAGTGGGCCCAAACGAACCGCCTGAGAAACCACCTCTGGAACCGTGAGCAACGAAAGCCCATGGCCCGTAGAAGGAGCGTCAACAATCACTAAATCGTAGTCTCGGCCCATCCCCCATTTTTTACCTTCCTTGGCTAAGGACCAAATTTTTCCAATGGTCAACAACTCGACTAATCCGGGGGCGGCATCGATAAAATGTCGAACGTATTGATTGTTGAACACCGCGTTGTAAAGAAAACGAAACTTGATTTGCTGAACTACGTATTCTTCGAGCGCCTCCTCCGGGGTGATTTGTAAAAGACTCAGATTTTTTTGGATGCGCTTTCCCGCATAACCAGGCTGTGTTTCTAGGGAGAACAACTCTCCCACATGCTGCAAACCATGGGTCTCGACGATCAAAGTTTGCAAACCATGACGAGCGGCCAATAAACCTAAGGCGGCAGCTAAAGTGGTTTTACCCACTCCTCCCTTGCCTGTCACAAACCAGAGTCTTCTTTTGAGACATTCTTTAAGACGAAACGATGGGGACATGATCAGAACCTAAGCCATGCCAAGAAGCCCCTCATAAAGCAAGGAGCTTATGGCACCAGCCCAAAAGACAGCACCGAACGGGCTCATTACGAAACTCGCAAAAAATAAAAAAGGGCCGCCCCTTGCAGGGCAAGCCCTTTTTTCGAGGGAGGTAAAACTCCTTAAGCGGCTTTTCGAGCAATCTGAGTAAGGCGTTTCTCAATATTGCTAATCTTTCGCGCCAAACTTTCGAATTCTTCCTGAGAGGGAATACTCAGCAGACCCAACAATTCTTTACGAGTGCCAACAACAGACTTTTTCGCCTGAAGCACAACACCATGCTCGGAGAAACTTTCCAAGGCATTCTGGAGTCCAGTGCGAAAGTTCTTAAACAAGGCACGCACTTTGGCGGTTTTAACCAGATTTTCTAGTTCTTTCACAGAGGCCGTGGCTTCTTCGACCAAGCGCTTCATTTCTTTCTCCAAATCGCGACGGGTTCCTTTGGCCACAACCAAAACCTCGCTGCTCTTTAATTTTTTAACCAAGGCACGAAAACTCTTTTGGAGGTCTCGACGGGAATGCTCCGACCTTTGTTTGACCTTCTTGACCAAAGTCTCAAGCTCTCCCTCCAACTTCAACACACCCTGATTGACCTGCTCAAAACTTGAAAATAACTTCTGTCTAACTCCAGCCAGCGATGAGCCATTTTCGACCACTGACGACTTCGCTTTTATTCGAGACACCTTAGGTTTTAAACTTCTTGTCCGTACTTTACCTGCCGACTTAGAAACCATAGCGATACCCTCCCTTGGAAATAAGGAAACCCAACGTTGATTAAAAATATTGTTTTATCCCTTACCCAAAACAGGGCAGGAGGTAACTCATCGCGTCAAGAGTGTCAACACAGATCTCAATGCGATGCGTTAACAACCCACCCATTCCGTAAACAAGCACTTAGTTTTGTAAATCGAGCAAGCGAAGTTGGATGGTTTTATTTCCGTTCCATTCATTCCACTCCGGGGTAAGCGCCAAATCCACCCGGCTATTCCATGCGGGTTGCTTATCCGCCAAACGAAACCCGATGGCCCCCCACACCCGAGAACCATCTCCTACACGTAACTTCAGATGCTTTTCTCCCACAATTCGGGATTCTTTGACCTCGACCTTCCTCACCAAAAATTGAGGAGAGGGATTCCCCAAACCAAAGGGCTCCAGTTTTTCAAGCTGCGCCATAAAGGAGGGATCCAATTCGGCAAGTGGGGTCTCCACATCCAAGTGGAGAGCCGGAAAAAAATCTTCCGGTTTGAGCTGGCTACGAACTTTCTGATCAAAATTTCGCTGAAAGGATTCTAAGTTTTCTGGTTTTAGTGAAAGCCCCGCCGCATAAGCGTGTCCGCCAAAACGTTCTAAGTCACCTGCACAATCACGCAAGGCATCGACCAAATGAAACTGACGAATGGAACGGGCCGAGCCCTTGAGCATGTTTTGTTCTCGAGTTAATACCACCGTGGGACGATAGTACTTTTCGACCAAACGACTCGCCACAATGCCCACTACACCCGGATGCCAATCGGGCCCCAACAACACGATGGACTGAAAACGTTCCGCGAGCCCTTCCTTTTCGACTTTAGCAATAGCCTCTTGAGTAATTTGGTCTTCCAACTCACGGCGACTCACGTTGGATTCATCCAAACGCTGGGCCAAAATCTTGGCCTGCCCCCAATCTTTTTCGAGTAACAAACGAACCCCCGTGGCCGCTTCCTCCAAACGTCCCACCGCATTGATACGAGGCCCCAACTGAAAGGCCACCTGATCAGAACGAACCGGCGCATCGATTCCACTTACCTCCAAGAGAGCCAAAAAACCCGGTCGCTCGCTCCGGGATAACTCTTTCAAACCTTCCCTAACCAATACCCGATTTAGCCCCACTAGAGGCGCCATATCCGCGATGGTCCCCACCGCCACTAAATCTAGAGCCTTACGAAGGTTGGGTTCTCGATCACCCAACAAGCCCGAATCACGTAGGGCCCGACGCAATCCCATCAACAAATAAAAAGCGACCCCAACTCCTGCTAATTGTTTAAAAGGGAAATCATCTTCCCTTTGTTTGGGGTTTAAGATGGCATGGGCCTGAGGCAAAGTCGGCGGCACCTCGTGATGGTCGGTAATAATCAGATCCATACCCAAATCACGCGCCTGCTGAGCTTCGGCTACAGCCGAGATACCGTTGTCTACGGTTACAATGACTTGAGTTCCCCTCGACTTCAATTGCTCCAAAGCTCTGCCGTTAAGGCTATACCCCTCGTGAACCCGATGCGGAATATAGTAATCAACCCGTGCCCCAAGCTCTTGAAAAAACTCCATCAACAGAGCTGTAGCTGTGGTTCCATCAACGTCGTAGTCACCGTAAATGGTAATCAACTCATGCTCGCGAATGGCACGCACCAAACGAGCCACCGCTAAGTTCATATCTTTCATTAAATTGGGATCGGGCAGTTGAGCTAAAGAAGGGGAAAGATAATCTTGAATGGACTTACTATCCCGCAAACCACGATTGAGCAGAATCTGAGCAAGCACAGGACTCAAAGAAAATTCAAGTGAAAGGGCCCGGGCTTGCTCGCGATCGGCGGGTCTGAGCAACCAACGTTTTTCCAAGTCACAACTCCCTCTTTTGATAAGGTTGGAAAAAAATAAAAAACGTAGGAGCGAGACTCACCCTCTCGGCTCGAAAACAACAGCGATCAAAATAAAATTTATCGGGTTACTGCCTTAGGAGTTGGAGACTTTTTAAAACCAAAACGATGCCCATGCTCACGCAAAAACAGGTAAATCGGCGAGGCAATGAATAACGAAGAATAAGTTCCAGCCAACACTCCCCAAATCATCGCAAAAGCAAAATTTTGTAGGTCACCTTCTGCCTGAAAGAACAGCACCACCACGACAAAAAACAAGGTTAAGGACGTGATCGTTGACCGCACTAAAACTTGAGTCAAAGAGCGATCAATGATGGAGACGAGGGGTTGCCCTTTATACTTTTGGATATTCTCACGAATACGGTCAAAGATGATAATAGTGTCGTTAATCGAGTAACCAATGATCGTCAAAAAAGCGGCTACAACGGTAAGGTTCACCTCACGCTGGGTTAAAGCAAAAGCTCCCAAAGGAATGAGAACATCATGAATCAGCGCAATGATGGCACCAGGGGCAAAATAAAAATCGAAACGAAATCCCACGTAAATGAGCATGATGACCCACGCCCATACTACAGCGTAAATCCCTTTGGTGCGTAGCTCCTTACCAACCTTGGGCCCCACGGACTCCTCTTTTACCAAACTTACTTTTCCTTCACCAAAATGCTCCGTCAAAGCCTGAGAAAAGGGTTTGGAAAACTCCGACTGCAATCCCTCGGGCAGGTCACTCTTGATAACAAAAATATTCTGACTGACCTCACCAAAACGCTGCACCACCAGGGGAGGCAAACCTTTCCCGGAAAAAACTTCGGTGACCTCAGCCTCGACAGTAGGGGTGCTAATCTCATAGACTAGATTGAGTCCCCCTTTAAAATCGGTTCCGTAGTTCAGTCCCCGTGTCGCCAAAAAATAAACGCTTAAGCTCACCAACACCAAGGACAGGGTGATGAAGGGCCACCGATACTTCATGAAAGGGAATTCTTTAGTCACCAAGCTCATCATAATTTTATCAACCCACTACAGGCTCAATCGAAGGTTTTTATTTTTGCTCAAACGCCAGTCATAATAGATTCTCGTCATCACCACCGCGGAGAACATTGTCGTCACAATACCTATCATCAAAGTGACAGCAAACCCCCGAATCGGCCCAGTACCAAATTGGTACAAAACCAAACCCGAGAGAAAGGTTGTGAGATTGGCATCGACGATCGAACTCATGGCATTGCCATAACCTGCCTCAACAGCGGCCTTCACACCCTTGCCGAAGAAAATTTCTTCTTTGATACGCTCGGTAATAATAATGTTGGCATCCACGGCCATACCCATGGTGAGCACGATACCCGCGATGCCCGGCAAGGTAAGAGTTGCTCCAAATAAAGCCAGTGCAGCGAAAATAAACAGAACGTTGGCCACCAAAGCGAAATCTGCCAAGAGCCCAGCCCCCTTATACCAGAGCGCCATAAAAATCATGACCACGGCACCTGCTAACAAAGTGGCCCGAAAACCTTTTTGAATGGAGCTTTTTCCCAAGGAAGGACCAATAACCGTTTTGGTGGCCTCTTTCAACGTGGCAGGCAAAGCCCCCTCGCGC